>CALMZE010000145.1 GCA_937870585.1 uncultured Sphingomonadales bacterium
TGACCCAATGGGGCAGCGACGACCACATCACGTCGCCCCCGCGCAGGCGGGGGCCGGGGGGAGAGTTCGCACCAAGTTTTCCAACCGGCCCCCGCCTGCGCGGGGGCGACGTAATTAAATTCGGGCGACAGGTCCGATCCGCTTCCCTCATTAATTCCCCCTTTCCCCCCGGCGCACTCCGCCCTAGGAGCATAGCGTCATGGCTGAACAATCCCCCCTTGAATCCTTCAAGCAGGTGCTGACCGGAACCGCGCGCGCCATTGCGCGTGAGCCGGAAATCGAACTGGCGTTCACCGCCGACGCCCCCACGCAGGTGGGCAAGAATTTCCGCGTGCCGATGCCGGGCCGCTCGCTGCCGCCCGAACAGGTCGCCGAAGCGCGCGGCTTTGCCGACAGTATGGCGCTGCGCCTGCGCCACCATAATGACACGCTCCACATGGCCAACCGCCCGCGCGAAGCGATGGCGGGCGCGGTGTTCGATGCGGTGGAAACAGCCCGCGTGGAAGCCATCGGCTCCCGCGCGATGGCGGGTGTCCGCGCCAATCTGGGCCATGCGCTCGACATGCGGATGCGCTCTGACCCCATTGCCCGCGCGCAAGCCGCAGACGAAGTGCCGCTGCCGACCGCGATCAGCCTGCTGGTGCGGGAGCGCCTGACCGGCGAGCCTGCGCCGCGCGCTGCCGAGCCCGGCCTCGCCATGGTCCGCGAATGGATCGAGGAGAAAGGCGGCGCCGATCTCGACGCGCTGGTGAATGCGCTCGACGATCAGAAGGCCTTTGCCGATCTGGCGCAAAAACTGCTCCGTGATCTTGATCTCACGCGCCCCGCTGATGAGCCTGAACCCACCGATCAAGGCGACGACGAATCGAGCGACGAAGAAGAGGGCGCGGACCAGTCCCAACAGGATGGAGACGAGGGCGATTCGCAGCAGCAGATGGATGCGCGCGCCGAACAGTCCGATGGTGAGGGTGAGGACGGCGAAGAACAGCAGATCGATTCCGAATCGGATATGGATGGCGATGCCGAACCCGGCGATGAGGGTGAAGAAGGGATGCTCCCCGTTCGCCCCAACCGTCCGATGGGCGATCTTCCACCCAGCTTTGATTACAAGATGTGGACGACGGCGTTTGACGAAGAAATCGCCGCCACCGAATTGTGCGATGAGGATGAACTGACGCGCCTGCGCGCCTATCTCGATCAGCAGCTCACCCATTTGCAAGGCGCGGTCACCAAGCTCGCCAACCGCCTCCAGCGCCGCCTGATGGCGCAACAGAACCGCAGCTGGGATTTCGATCAGGAAGAAGGGCTGCTCGATGCCGCGCGGCTAGCGCGCATCGTCGTCTCGCCCGGCAGCTCGCTCTCCTACAAGGTGGAGCGCGACACCGAGTTCAAGGATACGGTCGTCACGCTGCTGATCGACAATTCGGGCTCGATGCGCGGACGACCAATCTCGATTGCCGCGATCAGCGCGGACATTCTCGCCCGAACGCTCGAACGCTGCGGCGTGAAGACTGAAATTCTGGGCTTCACCACGCGCGCCTGGAAGGGCGGGCAGAGCCGCGAAAACTGGCTCGCTGCCGGACGGCCTGCTGGCCCCGGCCGTCTCAATGACCTGCGCCATATCCTCTACAAGGCGGCGGACGAGCCATGGCGGCGCGCCAAGAAATCGCTCGGCCTGATGATGCGCGAAGGGCTTCTGAAGGAAAATATCGACGGCGAGGCCTTGCTCTGGGCGCAGAACCGGCTGATCGGGCGGCCCGAAGATCGCAAGATCCTGATGGTGATTTCAGACGGCGCGCCGGTGGATGATTCCACGCTCAGCGTGAACAATGGCGCCTATCTCGAACGCCATTTGCGGCAGATGATCAACTGGATCGAAACCCGATCCCCGGTCGAGCTTTGCGCCATCGGCATCGGCCATGATGTGACGCGCTATTACAGCCGCGCCGTGACGATCATGGACGCCGAGCAATTGGGCGGCACGATGATCGAGCAACTCGCCGGGCTGTTTGATACGGAATAATGATTCAGCTCAACTGTGGCCACAGCGCCCGGTTGCTCCCATAGTCACTGCATTCAATCTCTGGAAAGCGGAATTCAAGCTGCTTGCGGCACGTACCCCGCTGCTTGCGCGCGCCGCACAGGCGGCGGCACCGTCTTTACCCGCAGTCAAATTTATATTACATTACGTATCGCAATGTTAATTTGATACAAAAATGGGGATGCTTATGAGGACGATTCCGCTGCGGCTTGGCATGTTTCTGGCCCCGTTTCACCCGCTGGATGAAAGCCCCACGCTGGCCTTTGAACGCGATCTGGAACTGGCAGCCTTTGCCGATGAGATTGGCTTTGCCGAATTCTGGTATGGAGAACATCATAGCGGGGCCTATGAACTCAGCCCTTCACCGGAGTTGATGATTGCAGCAGCGGCGCAACGCACCAAGCGCATTCGTTTGGGAACCGGTGTGATCTCTCTACCCTATCATAATCCGCTGATGACAGCGAACCGGATTGCGCAGCTCGATCATCTCACCTTCGGGCGCCTGATCTTTGGGGCTGGCCCCGGTTTGCTGGTGAGTGATGCGCATATGCTGGGTCTTGATGCTCGCCAGTCGCGTGACAAGCTGGACGTGGGGCTATCGGTCATCTCGCGCCTGCTCGCGGGAGAATGGGTGACGGAACATTATGAAGGCTGGTATAACCTGCGCGACGCTCATGCACAGGTGCTGCCGTACAATCCCGATCTGGAATTGTGCGTGGCCAGCACATTTTCACCCAATGGCGGCGTTCTGGCTGCCAAATATCAGGCGGGATTGCTCTGCCTCGCCTCTACAATCCATGGCGGCTATGATGCGCTGACGACCAACTGGAAGATTGCCTGCGAACAGGCCGCCATGGCCGGGCGGGCGATGAACCCTGCAGGCATCCGTTGCGCCACAGATGTGCACATCGCTGAAACCCGCGACAAGGCGATTGAACAGGTGCGTGAGGGCTATGAGAAGTGGCTGCTCTATATCAAGAACCAGTCAGAACAGATTCCGAACTCGCCGGCGCACAAGACGCTCGAAGAGCTCATCGAAACCCATCAAGTCGTTGTCGGAACGCCCGATGACGCGCTTGCGCAGATCAGCCGACTGGAAGAGAAGGTTCCTGAGTTCGGATGCCTGCTGATGCTTGACAAGAATTGGGCATCGACGCCGGACAAGAAGAGGTCGATGGAAATGATGGCGCGCTATGTTCTGCCTGCTGTAAATGGAGCCAACCGCAACCGCCAGAAATCGTATGACTGGGCGCGCGCGCATCGCGACGGCTTCATTGACACGATTCAGGACGCCACCAAGCGGGCGTTTGACAAGCACGCGGCAGAATTTGGTTCAGGTGCAGCGAGCCAGCCCGAAGGGAGTTTTCCCGTGGGCGGTCTGGCGCTCGCCTCACGTTCCGGCGGTCAGACAGATGGCTGACGGGCCTGCCCGTGGTCGCCCCCGGCAACAGGCGGTTGATGACCGCATTTTGGCGGTGGCACGCGCACTACTGGCAGAGGGTGGCTATGAAGCGCTCACCTATGAAGCCATTGCCGCGCGCGCGCAGGTCTCTCGGCCAACGATCTATCGGCGCTGGCCAACAAAGGTCCAACTTGCGAATGAAATTGCAAATGGCGGCGGGGCACCTGTTCCCAACCTGATCGAAACGGAAGGGCTCGATGCCCAAATCCGCGCTTTTGTTGGCTTGCTGTTCGATCAGTATGAGAGACCAGGCATGGCGGCAGCCAATGCCGGGTTGATTGTCGCTTATCAGAACGCGCCAGACCTGCGTGCGGAATTGCATGATCCGCTGGAGGCAGAGGCGCGTCGGCACCTCACTACAATCATTGAACAGGCCAAACATGGCGGTTTGGTCGACAGCAGCGTGGATGCCGACGCCCTGTTCGATCTGGCGGTGGGTGCGGTCATCTTCCGCACCCTGTTCAGTTCGCTGCCATGCGACGCGGCGGTGCGTGAGGCCGTGTGCGCCATTCTGACCGGCGGCATCCGCGTCAGATCGGGATGACACGCGATGTGGGAACTGGAGTTGCCCCGGCCTTGACCCAGCGGAGCAGCACAAAGCCCTGATCATGACCAACGGTGGGCAGCCAATTGCCAAATCCGGGGTCGCGGTGCGCGATGACGAACGTCAGGCCGCCATCTGCGTTCCGCTTGGCGCTGTGCTTGTTGATGCAGATCGGATGGTATCGATAATCAAGGCTTTCCATCCACCAATTGTTGATCTGGATGTTCCAGTGCTCGGCGTCAGGCTCTGCAACTTCAAGCACAAGGGCTTCATCTGACGCCAGCGACCAATAGCCATGGACATAGAAGATCGCGGGATCGCCTCCTGCCTTGATGAACATCTCCTGCCCCCAATCGCGAACTTCGTTGGGATGCGTCATGAACTGGCGTGCCCAATCGGCGAACAGCTTTGAGGTGTTCACAACGAAATCGGCTGCGGCCATCAGGCGTCGTCCGATCTTTTCCGGATCGTCAGGGGCCGGGGCGAGCGGCCCTGCGCTGATCCGTTCGATCTTGATCGTGGCGGGGGTTTCCGCCTTCCTGTCCAGAAAGGTTTGGCGCAAATGCAGCATCGTTGAATCCGGCGCGAGGGGCAGCCAGGTGCGCCCATCCGCAGGACGCTGCGTGCTGGCGATAATTTCAAAATTACCTTGCGCATCGGGCCGGAATTCAGCCCCGACGAGTTCGCCGGTTGAAGGCATTGTGCCGTCAATGGCATAGCGGTTCGCCTTGGACCCAAGGCTCAGATAGGTCACGGTTCCGATATGGCCGGTCAGCCGGTAGGTCCGGTCGCCCGCGATGGTAGAGGACAGATACAGATTGTCTGGATTGTCCCCGCCCATCTTGGCGGTCTCGTGGCTGGGCACATAGAAGCTTGGAAAATCGGGATCGCCATTCTCCAGATAGATTTCCAGCCCGAGACGGATCAGGCGACTGAGATAGCGTGTGCCCTCGCCCCTGTCGAAAGCGGTATCGGGTGTGCCCGCCCCTGTCAGCGTCAAAACGCCATCGGCGAGACGCGCGCAGAAATTTTGCCACAGCGCGCCAGACTGGATCAGGCTCGAAAATTCAGTGTCGCTCATTTGACTGTCCTACGCAAAATGATAATGTTATTGATCAAAATGCTACTTTGCGATATTTCAATCGTCAATATGCTGAGCAATGCAGCGCGGCATCCCGCATTTCTTTTGAAACGGGAGAAGAGGTCAGTATGGCTCATGAGGCATCACGCGGACAGATTGCTGCCGCGAAAGGGAAATTCGAACGCGCCTTCATTGTTGAAAAGGTGAAGGCCTTTCAGGCGTCCTACGCTGCGAAGGACTGGCAAGCGCGCGCCGCCTTGCTCTCCGTCGATGTGATTTTCGAAGATACGGTGGGCGTGCCGCCACCTGCAATCGGTCGTGAAGCCGCTGCGGCCTATTTCCGGTTAATCATAGACGCCGGCTGGTCGATCGAGATGGTGCCCGAGCGCATTGTGGTGATGGGTGACGAAGCTTTTGTCGTCACGCGCGGTGCGTGGAGCGCAGGGGATGAAGCCCCTTCGCGCCTGATTCTGATCCACAATTTCAAATTTAATCGCGCTGGCGAAATCAGCCATGTGCGCATTGCCTATGATGAAGAGTGCCTGATTGACTGAGCGTGTCGTCGCAGCCAGCCTCAGTGCAGGCGAGACGTGTCAGGCCGGTGAGGCAGGCCAAGGGCTGGGGCTCCGTGTCGATAGCTGGATTCCGGGCATAGGTGTCATCCGCCTCGTTCATTGGCTGCGATCACCCTATCCTGAAGTCCCACTGGACGGGATTGTAGAGGATGTCTCTTCAATGCGGTGCCCCTGGGTGCAGCCAAGCGACCGAATTGACCAGTTTCTGCCCTGCGGCGCGCGCACAAGCTTGCCCCCTTCGCGTCTGGATTGCAGAAATTTGCTGAGCGCGGACGGTCGGTTTTTGCTGGGCCTGCGCGGGTGGGACATCCCGCATGATCGGCATCTTATTCTGACTGAACTTCAGACATGGCAAGCCGACATGACGGGCCAGGCCCTGCCGCTCAAATGGTATGCCCTTGAGCGTATCTCGACGATCCCCCAGCGTGGGAGGTTCGATTGAGCGAAGATGTGGGGCGTATTGCGCCTCTTGACCAACGTCAGCTGTGCGATTTGGGTGGAGAGGTCCGTTCCGAAAACTCCGGATGTCTGCCCGAATGCCAGCCTGTTGGAGACAGGCGCGCGGCGAAACATGCTGCGTCTTCGCCGGAGCTTGATCATGCGATCATCGCTTATCTGAAACAACGTCCGCGCGCGCCACACACGGCGATTGGCAAGGCGTTGGGCACTTCAGCCGATGTGGTGGGACGCTCCATCGAGTGCATGAAGCGAACCGATGCGCTGCGAATCGTCGCCGCCAGCCATCGCGGGCCTGATCAACTGCCGAGGATGATGATCGCGCAAATTTGCGCGAAAGGCCAAGTGGATGGGCTTGAAAACCATATCAGCGCGCATCCCCATGCCATGTCCGTCTACCAATGCACGGGGCCATTCCAGCTCATAGCCTTGTTCCGTTTTGACGATATGGATCAGCTTTCGGCACTCGGTGATTACATCGCCTTGTGGCCAGAGCCGATTGGGCAGATTCGCTACAGCTTTGCGCTTGAGGTGGTGAAGTTTGATATGGCGGATCAGGTGTCAGGCCCGCGCTCCTGAATGGAGGCGCGGGCCTGTCTGCGTTATGCGTATTGGAACTGTGAAAGGTCTGGCTTGGCCATGGCTTCGGCAAAGGCGTCATAGCCCCAGGGCCAGGTGAGCGGCACACCGTCACCATCCAGATACCAGCTGGAGCAGCCAGTGGCGAACACAGTCTTTTTAGCGGCAGCGATGCGGCGATCATCATAGTCGGCATGGGCTTTTGCGGTTGGGGCAACCGAGACAGCCTTGCCCTCCAGCACCGGTGCCATCAACTGCGTGAGATAGTCCCACTGCCGCTCGGCAATGTCGATCAGCGAGAAATTGCCGACCGGACCGGATGGGCCGTTGAGCATGAAGAAGTTGGGAAAGCCGGGGAGCGATACAGCATAATGTGCGGTCGGCTTCTTCGCCCAGAAATGATCAAGGTCGAGCCCGTTCTCGCCCACCACTTTGGTTGGCCGGATGAAGCGATCCACCTTGAAGCCTGTTGCCAGCGCCACCACGTCGAGCGCGTGGAAGCTGCCGTCCACCATACGGATGCCATCCTCTTCAAAGGCTGCAATCTTCCCGGTTTCAACGCTGACATTCGGCTTTTGCACCGCGTCATAATAGCACCAGCTGTAAATCAGCCGCTTGCACGCGGCATGGTAGTTGGGGCGCAGCTTTTCCCTCAGCTCCGGATCATGCACCTTCTCTTCGAGGTTCTTGCGGCACAGCTCGGAGATTTCGCGCATCTCCGGAGAGTCCGGGTCAATAATGCCCGCGTTGAAGCGCCGGATGCCACCCCAATAGTCATCGCCATAGCGGATGGCGTCGATCTTGGCGGTGTCGGCACGGAACGCGTCGCGATCTGCTTCCGAATAGTCGAATTGCTGCACCGGCATGATCCATTGTGGAGAGCGCTGGAGATGGACCAACTGGCTCGCCTGTTCCGCCAATGCCGTGACGATCTGAACGCCGGTTGATCCACTGCCGATCACGCCGACGCGCTTGCCTTCAACCGGCACGCTGTCATCCCAGCGCGTTGAATGCATGATCGCGCCCTTGAATTTGTCCTGGCCTTCAAATTCGGGGATATTGGGGTGATGAAGCACACCGGAGGCCGCGACGATGATGTCGGCCTTGTCCCGCGCCCCATTTGCGAGCGTTACCTGCCAGTCATGGCCCGACCAGATGCATTCAGTCACTTCTGAATTGTGCTGGATCAGATCGCCAATGCCGTATTCTTCAACGATTTTGAGGAAGTAGCCCTGAATTTCGTCCCCTGTGGCAAAGAAGGAACTCCATTCGGCATAGGGCGCAAAGCTGTAGGTATAGCAATGCGCGGGGACGTCGCAGGTGAGCCCGGGGTAGCGGTTTTCGCGCCAGGTTCCGCCAATGGCATGGCCCTTTTCATAGACGACCATATTGGTGTGCCCAGCCTGCTTCAGCTTGATGGCGGCGAGGATGCCGGACATGCCGGCGCCGACGATGATGATGCGTTTTGACGAACTCATAAAGATTCAATCCTCGATTTGAGGGTGTTCAGGTATTCAATCACGGGACCGCCATCAAGGGCGCGATGATCGAAGGTGAGGGAGGCTCTCAGAACCGGCCTGACAGCGATGGACCAGCCATCGCCATCGGGAATGGCCAGTGGTGTTCTGACCATGCCCGGCAAGCCCAGAAGAGCGACCTGTGGTGGGTTGAGGAGCGCTTCCGCGCGAATGACTGGCCCAACTGAGCCGGGATTGGAAATCGTGAAGGTTCCGCCTTCCATCTCATCCAGCCTCAGCCTGCCGTTCCGCGCCTTGTCTGCCCGCTCTGCAATGGCATGGGTCAGGCCAAGCGGATTGAGGCGTTCGGCATGGTTGATGACAGGAACGACGAGACCATCCGGCGTATCAACTGCGATTCCAAGATGAACCGTGTCCCACTGGAGCATCCCGTCATCATGCCAATGGGCATTGAGCCGGGGATGATCGAGCAGCGATGCCACGGCTTCATGCGCCACCAGTGCTAGAACAGAGACGCCCGGCATGGTCCTGCGCCGTGCCAGCAGCGCGGACAGATCTATCTCCATATCGGCCGTCAGAGACGGAATGGCTGCGGCCTGCACCATGCGGTTGGCAATCGTCCGCCTCCGCATGGAATGGGGAAGGAAGGTTGACTGCCCTTCAACGACAACCGGGGGAGCGGCGGAAGACACGGGCGCGGCGGCCTGCACGACTAGCGCTGATTCGGCGGAGGAAGTTGAGGCAGACGCCTTCAAAATGTCTTTCCCGGTGATCCGTCCACGTGGCCCACTGCCTTGCAATGTGCCGGGATCTACTCTGTGTAACGCAGCGAGCCTGCGCGCCAATGGCGAAATGCGCTGACCAGCCGCTGCGCTGCGCGGTAGTGGGCGCAACCCCGTCTCAAGCGACGCAAGTAAATGCGCTGGAGCCGCGACAGGCTCGACCTCGACGGCAGTCAACGGTGCCGGTTCGCCGCCCAGCAGTGTCCGAAGAGTCGCGGCGTTCGTCCCGGCAGCGGCCCATTGTCCGATGCGATCGCCAACCTTGAACTCATCGCCTTCGCTGGCCAACTGGCTGGCGAGAACACCCGCTTCATCGGCTTCAACTTCGGTGGTCGTCTTGTCGGTTTCGATCTCGTAGAGCGTGTCGCCCGCTGCATAGGCCTCGCCAATCTGCACTTTCCAGGCGACCAGACGCGCATTTTCGACCGAGCCCATGCGGGGAATGTTGAGATCCTTGAGCATGGTCAGATCGCCATCAGCTGGCGCGCGGTGTCTGCAATCGATCCGGCGGACGGGATGGCCGCCTGCTCCAGATCGGCGCTCTGGCACAAGGGAAAGTCCTTCGCGCCGAGCCGCAGCACTGGCGCTTCGAGTTCGAAGAAGATGCGCTCCTGAATCTGCGCGGCAATCTCGGCCCCCGGTCCTGCCGTGCGGAAGGCTTCGTGCACCACCATGGCGCGATGCGTGCGCGTGACGGACGCCAGCACATGATCCCAATCAAGGGGAACGAGACTGCGCAGGTCGATGACTTCGCATTCAATGCCCTCGGTGGAGAGGGTCTCTGCCGCCTCCAACGAACGCGGCACCATGGAACCATAGGTGACTATCGTCAGGTCGGCCCCCGCCCGGCGCGTCACGGCCTTGCCAATGGGCACGACAAAATCGGGATCGAGCGGCACATCGCCGCGCGACCAGCCCAGACCCTGCACCGAATGGAACAGCACCGGATTGGGTTCGCGCAGCGCGGCCTTCATGAGACCTTTGGCATCTTCAGGTGTTGAGGGGACAACTACCTTCAAGCCCGGAAAATGCATCCCGAGCACCTCGGTGCAGCTTGAATGTTCCGGCCCCGCTCCGCCCATCGCACCGATGGGGAAGATGATGACCGCTGTCATCGGCACATCGAGACCGTGCATGTAGCGCCATTTGGCGAGCTTGTGATAAATCTCGTCGCCCGCGATCAGCGCGAAATCGCCAAAGCCCATGTTAATGACGGGCTTCATGCCGACAATAGACGCCCCGGCGGCCAACCCCGCCTCGAACGCTTCGGAGATGCCGCAGTCAATCACGCGGTCAGCTCCGAATTCGGCTACCAGCCCCTTTTCCATGCCAAACCAGCCGCCCGTGACGACGCCCTGACCCATGATGAAGATCGACTCATCAGTGCGCATTTCCTCGACAAGGCCCAGCCCCATGGCCGCGTTATAACCCATCACTTCATGCGACATGGTAGAGATCCCTCTCGATCACCGATACATCCGGTTCTGGCGCAGCCTTCGCCTCTTCATAGGCAGTCAGCACCTCCGCCTTGGCTTCTTCCAAGATGCGCGCTGCCGCATTGCCCTTGAGCAGCCCCGCCAGCAGATCGAGCGGATCGCGATAGTCCTTCAGATAGTCATCGGGCCGGTAATGCTGCGGATCGCCTGCATAATGGCCGTGCTTGCGCGTCACCTTGGCTTCGATCAGGCTGGGGCCGTCCCCTGCCCGTGCCCGTGCTGCGGCTTCTCTGGTCGCTTCATAGACGGCCATCACATTCTGCCCGTCCACCGTGATGCCGGGAATGCCATAGCCACCGGCCAAGTCAGCGATGTTGGCTGTGGGAGAAACCTGATCGATCCGCGTGCCGACCAGCAGGCCGTTATTCTCACAAAAATAGATGAGGGGCAGCTTCCACGCCGCAGCGTGCATCATGGTTTCATGGAATGTGCCGCGCGCCGATGTGCCATCCCCGAAATTGGCGATGCTGACGCGGCCATCCTTGCGGATTTTGGACGACAGGGCGGAGCCCGCCGCAAGCGGATAGACGCTGCCGAGCGTGGCACCTTCGCCCATGATGCCCAGAGAATAATCCGCCCAGTGCGGAACGCCACCGCCCTTGCCGCGCGTCGCGCCAGTCACTTTGCCCAGCAGATCGCCCAAAATGGGGCCGGGCGCCATGCCCTTGCCGATGGCCCAGGCGCTGCCACGCCCCTGATACCAGACATAATCATCCGCTTCGAGCGCAGCCGTCGCACCGATAGGTGCAGCTTCCTGCCCTTCGCCGGGATGCCACCAGCCTGAGAATTTCTCTTCGCGCGTATGACGCAACATCAGCGTTTCGATTTCGCGTGCCATGGCCATGCGATGCAGCATGGTTTCCAGCAACTCGGTGTTGGGCATGAAGGCCTCTCCTGACGTGTGACGCATCGCATCATGCGGTCTCGTTGAGCAAAAAATACGCAAAAAACGCGAATCGTCAAATGAATTAGCGTTATGCGTATATTTTTAGATCGAAAAATGATGTGTTTCGATTGATCCACGTCAACATGTGCGATATGCGGTCTGCACGAAGGAGAGACAGGATATGAGAGTGCCGCTTTGCATCGCAGGAGGAGCTGCATGACGTCCGGTATCGGTCGGGGCCACTATGCGCATCTGCTGAAGCCGGGGCGCATCAACCGGCTCGAACTGCGCAACCGAATCTTGTTTTCACCCATGGGGTCCAACCTTGCCGAGGAAGACGGGACGGTGGGGGAGCGGCTGCGGCGTTACTATGTCGAACGCGCAATAGGTGGCGCGGCACTCGTCACCATGGGGTCGGTCTCGGTCGGCTTTCCGGTTGGGGCCAGCAACTGGCGGCAGGAAGCGATTTCGGATGACCGGTTCATTCCGGGTTTGAAAGCGTTGGCGGATGAAATTCACAGCCATGGCGCAAAGCTTGCTGCGCAGTTGCAACATGGCGGCCTGCTGGCAATGACCGACATGATGGATGGTCGTGCGGTGGCCTGTCCGTCCGTACCCAAAGCCTCCAAGGATTCGGGCGACTTTCTCGATGTCATGCTGGACGAGGAGCAGGCCAAATTCTTCGAGCCTTATGCCAAGATGGGCGAGGTGCGCTACGACACGCTTGATGAGCAAGGGATCGAGGCCATTGTCACGATGTTTGCAGCGGCGGCTGATCGGGCGAAGCGGGCCGGGATTGATGCGGTCGAAATCCATGCTGGGCATGGCTATGTCTTCTCCGCCTTTCTCTCGCCTGCTTACAATCAGCGGACGGATGATTATGGCGGCTCGCTGGAAAATCGCGCGCGCTTCCTGACCCGCACCATTCGCGCCGTGCGCGATGCTGTGGGGCCGGACTATCCGGTGTGGATGCGCTTCGATGCCCGTGAATATCTGATGGACTATGGTATCACGCTGGAAGATGCTGTGCGGGTTGCGCAGCTTGCCGAGGCCGCTGGGCTCGATGCAATCCATGTCAGCGCGCATGGCGATGGCAATTACGGCCGCACCTATTCAACCGGCCATGCAACCGACATCCAGAATGGCTTTGTAGAGAGCGCCACCGCCATCAAGGCCGCAGTCTCGATCCCCATCATCTGTCCGGGCCGGATCGAGCCGGAGGATGCGGATCGCTTCATTGCAGAGGGCAAGCTCGATTTTGTAACGATGGGGCGCAAGCTGCTGGCCGATCCACATCTGCCCAACAAGCTGGCCGCGGGCAGGCCGCAGGATGTGCGGCCCTGCGTCTATTGCTACACCTGCATCAGCTCGATCTTCAATTCGAGCCACATCATGTGCGCGGTCAACCCGATGACCGGGTTCGAAACAGAACGCGCGCCCGCTGCGGCAGCCGCGCACAAGACGATCCTTGTCGCAGGCGGCGGCCCCGGCGGCATGGAATCGGCGCGGCTGCTCGCGGAGAAAGGCCATCGCGTGATCCTGTGCGAAGCGACATCTCGTTTGGGTGGCACTGCGCAATTCGCGTCGGTCGCTTATGCGCCAAACCAGCGGATCGTCGATTGGCTCAAGCGGCAGATTGCGACTTCCAAGGTGGAGGTGCGGCTGAACACGGTGGTGACGTCTGAACTGGCGCGATCCTTGGGAGCGGATGAGATCATCGTTGCCACCGGAGCCAAACGCGCCATGCCGCCCATCCCCGGCAGCGATCAGGATTTCGTCTTCTCGGGCGATGACATGCGCAGCCTGGTTCTGGGGCGTGATCTGGAGACGCTGACTTCAAAGACCAGCGCCACGACGCGACTGGCCATGAAGCTTGGCAGTCTGACCGGCGTGACGGGCAAGCTCAACCTGTTGCGGCAAGGCTCAAAGGTCTGGATGCCGCTCGGCAAGCGGGTCGTCATCATTGGCGGCGAGTTGGTGGGCCTCGAACTCGCCGAGTTTCTCGCACATCGCGGGCGCGAGGTGACTGTCCTCGAAGAAACCTCCCGCATGGGCAAAGGCATTCCGCTGGTGCGCCGCTTCCGGGCAGTTGATGACTGTCGGGAACTGGGTGTGGCGCTTCTCACGAGCGTCAAGCAGGTGGCTATAGGCGATCATCGCGTCTCCTACATCAATGAGAATGATCAGGAACGCACGATCAGCGCCGATACGGTGATTGTCGCGCGCGGCGCAACCGGCGATGAAACGCTGGCCGAAGCGCTCGAAGCAGCGGGCTTCCCCGTCCGCAAAGTGGGGGATTGCACCGGCGTGGGCTATATCGAAGGCGCGATGCGCGATGCCGCGCTCGCCTGCCAGACACTCTGACGGGCAACAGCCTGCGGACGAGCGAGAGGATAGGATGGAGGCTGTGCAAGACAAGAATGCGGGATGGCTGGTGGCCGCCGTCTGCATTGCCGGGCCATCCTTGGTCTCGCTCATCCCCATGGCGGCGGCACCCGCGCTTGTCGCCATGGCGCGGCACTTTGGAACCAGTGCAGACAGCCAGCTCTTTTCGCAGATGGTGATGACATTGCCTGCGGCCATGCTGGTGATCGCCTCTCCGATCGCAGGGTGGTTGGCCGGAAAAATCGGCCAGCGCGCCGTCATGCTCGCCTCATTGGTGCTCTACACGATTGGCGGTGCCGGGGTGCTGTTGACCGAGAAGTGGGAGGCTTTGGTGGCCTTGCGCTTGCTCTTGGGCATTGCCGGGGGTGGGCTGCTGACGTCCAGCCTGGGGCTGATCGGAGACCATTTCTCCGGACATCGGCGTGAGAAGATCCTTGGCTTTGCAACGTCTGTCTCATCTTTGCTTGCCGGGTTGGCGCTGGTCTTTGGGGGGCGGCTGGTTGATCTGGGCGGATGGCAGGCCCCCTTTGCCTTTTATCTGCTGGGCATTCCCACACTCGCCTTTGCCTGGGCTGTGATCCGCAACGCGGAAACTCCGGCTCAGTCTGCCCAATCCGAAGGCCCGGTGCGCGAATTGCTGCATGTCTGGCCCTATTATGCCCTGCTGATGCTGCTCACTCTCGGCATGTTCACGCCTTCGATTCAGGCAGGCTTTGTGCTGGCCGCCAAGGGCATTGGCAGCGCCGAACTGATTGGTGAGACAATTGCGGCGACCTCATTCGTCGCCATGGTCTCAGCCTGGGGGTTCGGCTTTCTGCGGCGCTGGATCGGCCTGCACGGATTTCTGGCGATTGATGCCCTGTCGATGGGGGCAGGGATCTTGCTGATTGGGCTGGCGGACAGTGTTGCCATGATCTTTCTCGGCTGCGCGCTGGTTGGCATCGGGGCGGGCATGTCGGAGCCTGCAACGGCCTCGATCCTGTTCGCCAGGACCCGGCCCGTCGCGCACGCTCTGGCAATGGGCGTGGTGGTCAGCGCGCTCAACGCCGGGCAGTTCTTCAACCCGCTGATCTTTGACCCGCTGCGGCGCGGACTGGGTGCGGCGGGGACATTTGTCGCGCTGGGGGCGGTGCTGATTGCTGGGGTGTTCTGGAGCAGGGCGCGGGGCCGGGCCGACATTTTTGAGAGGGACAATTGACGGATGCGAAACAGGTTTGAGGGCAAGCGCGTGTTGCTGAGTGGCGGCGCGAGTGGCATCGGCGAAGCAACCGCCGAGCGCTTGGCGCAAGAGGGCGCGCACATCTGCATCGGCGATATTGATCTGAAGGGTGCCGAGCGCACGGAGCAGCGACTGGGTGGCAACGCCTTTGCCTATGACGCGCGCGATCCCGAGTCAGCGTCGAACCTTGTCGCATCCGCCAGCGCGGCCATGGGCGGCATTGATGTGCTGCTCAACATTGCGGGCATCATGACCTGGGGTCGGTTTGAGGAAACCACTCCCGCCGCGTGGCAGCGGACGTTGGACATCAATCTGAGCGGCCCGTTCTACCTGTCACAAGCCGCCCTGCCAGAGCTCAAAGCAAGCAAGGGCTGTATCGTCAACGTGGCGTCGGTCGGTGGGGTGCATCCCGTCTATGGAACAGCGGCCTATGGTATTTCCAAGGCAGGCGTGATTGCCATGACGCAGGCCGCCTCGTTAGAATGGGCGCGCCACGGCATCCGGGTCAACGCAGTCGCGCCCGGCGGAGTCGCAACACCCATGCACGAGAAGAGCACGGCAGGCGGCGGCGTAGACCCGGCAATCTTTGCCGAGGCCGCCGGCCGCAACATGCCCAAACTGACCGACCGTGACGCGTGCACGCCTGCTGAAATCGCCACGGCCATTGCCTATCTGGCCTCTGATGAGGCACGCTACGCCACAGGCACCGTCCTCATTCTCGACGGTGGGCAATCGACGGGTTGACCTTGGAGTTTTGACCATGAGCAGCGAGCATCTTGTTGATCCGCAAATCTTGCCTGCATTGGCAATGTTTCCAGATCTCGATCTAAATCTGGAGCGGCTTCTTGCCTTGCGCGAGGGCATGGCCGCGATGATCCCACCAATCGAGAGCCACGAGGGGCAGGGCGTATCGGTTGAAGCGATCCGCATCCCGGCCTCAGGCGATGCGCCGGAACTGGACGTGATCCTGCACCGGCCCGATGGTGCGGTGGGCAGACTGCCGCTCTTCCTGCACATCCATGGTGGCGGATATGTGCTGGGCACGGCTCGACAGAATGTGCCCGGCAATATGCGGACAGCGCGCGAACTGGGGTGCCTTGTCGCGTCGGTTGAATATCGTCTCGCCCCTGAAGCAAATGGCACCACGGCGGTCGAGGATTGTCACCGCGCCTTGCTGTGGCTGGTCGAACAGGCCGATGCGCTCGACATTGATGCCAGCCGGATCGCCATTGGCGGGGAGAGTGCGGGCGGTGGCCTGACGGCCGCGCTCGCGCTGTTCAACCGGGATCGAGGCGGGCCAAAGCTGTGCTTCCAGATGCTGATCTATCCCATGATCGATGATCGCACAGGGGC
This sequence comes from uncultured Sphingomonadales bacterium, assembly GCA_937870585.1. Classification (GTDB taxonomy): domain Bacteria; phylum Pseudomonadota; class Alphaproteobacteria; order Sphingomonadales; family Sphingomonadaceae; genus Aquisediminimonas. The sequence goes on from CALMZE010000145.1 coordinate 16,338, forward strand.
CGGTGACGATCTGCATCCCTATTGCGGTCAATTTGTGTGGACGGCGCAGGCCAACCAATTTGGCTGGCGTTGCCTGCTGGGCGATGTGGATCCAGCATCTCACACCAGCGGTCATATCATTCCGGCACGGGCCGCCAGCCTGGAAGGGCTGCCGCCCGCCTTCATCAGTACCGGCGCACTCGACCTGTTTCTGGAGGAAAATCTGGACTATGCCCGCCGCCTGATCCGTGCCGGTGTTCCGGTGGAACTGCACGTTTACCCTGGCGCATTTCACGGCTTTGAATTGGCTGCCGAGGCCGAAGTGAGCGTCCGGGCAGAGGCGGAGCGGCGCGCGGCGCTCAGGCGGTCATTCACATAATTTCTCTCAGACGAGTTGGGCTTGCGTCGCTGCGTGGCCGATGCGCATGTCTTTTTGCGGGGTCGCCCGCGCAGCGCTTCCCGCGCGCAGTTCCGGAACATGGGGATAGGCGAAATTGGTATTCGCTCGCGTGTCCCCTGCATGTCGTGGCGCGACGCGACCTGCATATTCGTAATGCACTTCAAAGCCGAGCAGCCGCTTTTCCGTATCGGTCAGCTCTGCATAGACATTATCGTGGAGCGACGCCGCCAGATTATCCTGCGCGCGGACCATGTGCATGACAAAGGACATGATGATGGCAATGCGGTCCTCATCTGAAGTGGACGCGCCCTGGCCATGCCAAAGGCGGGCATCCCACATGGCCAGCGACCCGGCTTTCAAGGTTGGAGCCAGTGTGTCGAAAGCGTCGAGATTGCCGACGAGCCCTGTCGCAGGGTCAATCCCGATACGAGGCGGCGCGCCATCCTTGGTTCCGGTCACAAACCGTGTTGATCCCATGTCGGGCGTGAAATCACTCAGTGCGAGGACGAAGTTCAGCATGATCGGCACCGGCGTCAGAAAGGGCCAGGCCTGCTGATCAGTGTGGATCACCTGCCCCTTTGCCCCGTTGCGGACAATTGTTGCCGTCTGTGCCGCCAGATAGAAGGGCACCTGCGCAAAGGCCGCGGTGCAACAATCGAGGATGCGCTGATCCTGCATCAGATCGAGAAAGACGCGGCCCTTGTTTGGCAGGAAGCTGACGGCCTGAAAACGCGCCTGCTCAGCATTGGGATTGCCAAACATCAACTCACTGGCAGAGCCGGTTTCACTGGTTTCGGCCACACCCTGTGAAATCTCAAGCGCAGCTTGTTCAAGAACGCGGTTGCGGATGACCGCAGTGCGTTCAGCATCAAGAAAGTCCGCAAGAAAGGCCACGCCGTGCTGAACAAGATCGCGACTGGCCTGTTCAGGGCTTTTGGTCGGGTCCGGCAGGGTTTGCATAGAATGTCTCCTGAAAAGCGGGTCTTGCTCAAAGGTCAACTGTTGCGGGAGCGATGGTGGAGAGCGGGGTCCCCACTCATAGCGGCAGATACTCCCCGCCATTGATGTCAATGGTCGCCCCGGTCATCGCGCTGAACAGGTCTGACAGGGGCATGAGGATGGCGCGTGCGCATTCCTCGTCGGTGGGGACGCGCCCCAGTGCCATATTGGCAGATATTTCGCCCACGGACTGATCGACGCTGGGGCCACCATAGGCGGCCATATCCTCTAACCAGGCCCGTGCCGGGGCGCTCATGGTCCAGCCAATAGCAGGTGTGTTGACGCGGATATTCTTCGGGCCAAGCTCTATGGCCAGATAGCGGGTCAGCGATGCCATGGCGGCCTTGGTTGCTGCATAGCCGCCCTGATTCAGCACATATTTGCGGGCGACCTGACTGCCGACATTCACGATCGAGCCGCCGCCCTGCGCCTCCATCGCAGGCACCACCGCTCGGATCATGCGGAGTGTGCCCATCACGGTAACATCAAAGGCAACAGCGAGATCATCCGGATCCAGCTCCAGCACAGGAGCAATCGCGGCAGGGCGATAGGCACTGTTGACGAGGCCGTCTATGCGGCCGAATTTTTCCAGCACCTTGGCCGCGACGCGCACGCAGTCCGCGTCACGGGTTATGTCTGCCTGCACGGTCAGGCAGCGCCCTCCACGCGCGACGATGGCCGCCTCAACCTCATGCATGATCCCGGATGAACGGGATACCATGGCAATATGGGCACCCATGATGGCGGCCTGTTCGGCAATGGCGCGGCCCAGTCCGGGGCCGATTCCTGTCACGATCACTGTCTTGCCTTGCAGCGGCATGGCTCAGCCTCTCAGTCGGTTGGTGTGCCGGTGCGTCACAGGTTCCACCCTCCGTCACACGAGAGCGTCTGGCCGGTGAGATAGGCTGCGCGGCGGGAAGCCAGAAACACTGCGGTATCGGCGACTTCTTCCGGCTGGCCGTAGCGGTGCAGCGCGATGGTGGCCTGCACAGTGCGGTGCCATTCGGCGTCAAAGGCAGTATCTTTCAACCGGTGGAAAATACCGGCATCAATCACACCGATGGCAATGGTGTTGGCCCGAACGCCGTTGCCCCCTTCCTCGCGCGCAATGCCCTTCATCAATTGCTGGATTGCGCCTTTGGGGGCGACGGACAGGACGTCGCGCTCCGGCCATTTCCCGACACCTGCCGAACCGATATGGACATAGGAGCCACCGTGCTTGCGCAGTTCCGGCAGCGTCGCGTGGACAATGTTGAAGAAGCCGTTCACGTCATTGTCGATCACGCGCCGCCACTCGTCGGGCGTGACTTCGTGGATCATGCGCATCTGTATGTCATAGCCGGTCGCCACTACCACGGTGTGCAGCCGCCCATGCCTGGCGACCAGCGCCTGCACGGCCTCAGAAATGCCCTGAGGATCGGTGACGTCGAACTGTACAAGGTCTGCGGTGACGCCATGCGCGCGGGCATTGCTCGCAGCGGCTTCGGCAGCCTCCCGATTGTTGCGGTAACCGATGGCGACATGGGTGCCTGCTGCGGCCAGCCGCTCGCAAATCACCTGCCCGGTGCCGCCGCTTCCCCCCACAACCAGAGCAATGCCTTCGGGAAAATCTGCCTGAACTTGGCTCCTCATTTCATCTCCAGTCTCATTGTGTCTCGGCTTCTTGCGCTGCGAATCCAGATTGCAGGCGATCTGGATATTAGAAAATACGCAAAATGCAATTATATAAGTCCAATATATCTAAATGCGTATTTTTTGATACGTGTAAATCGGGCGATCAGTGGGGTGGCAGTTGATTGTTCCTGTGCTTTGGCATAGCGAATGCAGGAAAGGGGGACGTGTATGTATGCGCCAGCTTGATGACCATGATCAGGCCATTATCGCCATTCTTCAGGAAGATGGCCGGACGCCGATCCGCGAACTGGCGCAGCAGGTTGGCCTGAACGAAGCAACGGTGCGATCCCGGATCAGGCGGCTGGAAACGTCTGGCACGATGCGCGTTGTTGCCAAGCTCGATCTCCAGTCGATGGGGTATCAATATACGGCACTGGTCGGCATCAAGATCAGGGGCCGAACCATCGACGATGTGGGCGCGGACCTGCTGAAGATTGACCAGATCATCTCCATCCTGTCCGTCATCGGGCGCAATGATCTGGAAATCCAGGTGATCGCCAAGGATATGGAGATGCTCGACAAACTCCTGACAGAGACGATTCCGCAGATCGAAGGGATTGTCGGGATGGAATCTGCGCTGGCGCTTCATGTCACCAAATATGTCCAGCCATGGGGGCGCTTCGAATGAAGGAAATCGAACTCAGCGATCTCGATCGCCGCCTGATTGACCGGCTGGCCAGCGACGCGCGCGTCAGCAATCGCGAAATCGCCCGTGAATTCGGGCTGACCGAAGGGGCGATCCGGTTGCGCCTCAAGCGCCTGATGGACGAAAAGGCCATCCAGGTGGCAGCGGTCACCAACTATGATCAGACGCCCTACTCGGTCGTGGCCTATCTCTGGATCGAGGTCGATGCGAGCCACCCGCACAAGCAAGTGATGGCGGCGCTGAGCGCCCGGCCAGAAATCACCTATGTCGCTTCATTGATCGGGCGCGCGGATATTGTTGCGATCACCTGGGTCAATGATGCCTCGCATCTGGCGGACTATCTTCACAACACGATCGACCAGATTCCAGGCATCGCCCGCATCCGTTATGAGCTGACGCACCGCCTGATCAAACATGATTACCGGCTGACCACGATCGTGCGCTGATACGCAAAACATCAAAAATATTTGATGTTTTGACGCTTTGCGTTGACAAATTCTCCTGAATGGCGGCAATTGTAGTTCAGCAGGAGGGGTTTATGAGTCACGATACCGCACGCAGGGCACAGGTTCGGGTGCTGTTTTCCGCGCTGATTGCGGCATATGGCGAGAAGGATTTTGAGACATTCGCGCGGTATGTGCATGTCGATGCCGTGTTTGACTGGCCCTATCTTCCGCTCAAGGTCTATCCAGACCGGGTGCGAGGGCGAGATCGCTTCATAGACATTTCGCGGGCCGGGATGGAGGATTGTGACGGCTATCATCACACGGTCGACGCCTTTCATGACATGGCGGATCCGGACCAACTGATCGTCGAATATCATTCAAACACGGTGCTGCGCTCCACCGGGCGACCCTATGGCAATAAATATCTGGGCATCCTCCGCTTTGAAGGCGATCAGGTCGTCTATTGGCGCGAATATGTGAATCCACTGCCGATCATCGAAGCCTTCGGGCTGGATTTCGAGAACGCTGCGGTGGCGGCATGAGCGCGCTTTGGGACAAACAGGTTGACGTGCTGGTGATCGGCACGGGGGCGGGTGGCATGGCGGCTGCCGTTTTTGCAGCCGAGCGGGGTGCGTCAGTGCTGCTTATTGAAAAGAGCGGCCACTATGGCGGCACCTCTGCCACATCGGGTGGCGGCGTCTGGATTCCAGCCAGTGACTCCGCCAGGGAACAGGGGCAGGAAGACACGCCTGACGAAGCCTTCACCTATATCAAAGGGCTGACCGGCAACACCGTGGCCGACGCGCGTATCCGCGCCTTTGTCGAAAATGCCAATGTGATGAAGCGCAAGATCGAAGCCGTGTCAGACCTGCGTTTCACGGCCATTCCCTATACTGATTATCAGGCGGAAAAGCCCGGCGGCAAGATGGGCTATCGCAGCCATGCCTGCAACACGATGCACGCGAGCGACCTTTCCAAGCAGGATTTCGAGACGCTGCGCACCACGCATCCATCCGCCATGCTGTTCGGCTATATTCCGTGGACCATCATGGAATCCGCCCCGATGATCACGCGTGGTCCGGGCTGGAAGATGACGATGGCGAAGGTCTTGTGGCGCTATTACAGCGACATTCCCCAGCGTCTGCGTTCGTCGCGCAGCCGCTTCGTCGTGTTCGGCTCGGCCATTGCGGGCCACCTCAAAAATGCGTTCAACCGCTTTGGCGGAGAGATGTGGCTCAATGCGCCGCTGGTTGATCTGGTACGCGGTGAGAGCGGGCGTGTGGACGGGGCGGTCATCCGCCACAACGGCAAGGATGTTCGCGTTCAGGCGGGCAAAGGCATCATCATGGCGGCGGGCGGTTTCGAGCGGAACCAGCGGATGCGCGACACCTATTTGCCGGGCGAAAGCCGCCCGGAATGGTCAGGGGGTCAAGAGAACAACACTGGCGATGTGATCGAGGCCGGCATCCGCATCGGGGCCGCCACTGATCTGATGGGCGAAGCCTGGTGGGCACCCACGCTCAGCGTGCCCGGTGAAACGCGCGGGCGCCCACTCTTCTATGAGCGCGCGTTGCCCGGCAACATCATCGTCAACCAGCATGGCGAACGCTATATGAATGAGGCGCGCAGTTACGACATTGCCGGGCGGGCGATGATCGATGCCGACGCGCCAGACAAGCGGACCATCCCGTCCTGGATCGTATTCGACAGCCGTTTCCGCAACAAATATCCGATGGGTCCAGTGGTTCCGCTGATCCCGGACTGGCTGCTGCCCAAGCGGGTGCAGAAGATGTTCCACAAGGCGCGGACCATCAAGGAGCTTGCCGCCAGGATGGGCGTTGATCCTGCGCGATTGGAGAATACGATCACCCGCGTCAATCACTTTGCCAAAACTGGGCTGGACGAAGATTTTGGGCGCGGATCGCAACCCTATGATCGCTATTATGGCGACCAGTCGGTGACGCCCAATCCCAATCTCGCGCCGCTCGACGAGGCTCCTTTCTACGCGCTCAAAGTCTATCCCGGAGACATTGGCACCAAGGGCGGAATGGCGACCGACGAATGCGCGCGCGTGCTCGATACGGCGGGGCAGGCCATTCCGGGGCTCTATGCGATTGGCAACAATGCTGCATCGGTGATGGGGCCATCCTATCCCGGCGCAGGCTCCACGCTGGCTCCGGCCATGACCTTCGGGATGCTCGCGGTGCAGGATTGCCTCGACACCTCGGCAAACAATCAGGACGCATGAGCATGAACAAAATCGCATTGGTGACGGGCGCAAGCCGGGGCGTGGGCGCTGGCATTGCGCGCGGCTTAGGGGAATTGGGCTATACAGTTTATGTCACCGGACGCAGCGCCACGGTGAGCGGAGCCAAGGGCTGGGATGGAACGCCGCTGCCCGGCACGCTCGCCGAAACGGCTGCGTCTGTCACGGCGGCAGGTGGCAAGGGCATTGCCGTGCCGTGCGACCACGCCGACGATGCACAGGTGGCTGCCGTGTTTGCGCAGATTGCAGCGGAGCAAGGCCGACTTGACATGCTGGTCAACAATGCCGCTTTCATGCACCACCAGTTGATCGAATCCCGGCCGTTCTGGGAGAAGGAATTGGAGGCGGTCGGCATTCTCGATGTGGGCCTGCGCTCCTCCTATGTCGCCAGTTGGCACGCGGCGCGCATGATGGTGCCACAGGGATCGGGCCTCATCGCCTTCACATCATCCTTCGGGGCGAGCTGTTACATGCACGGCCCGGCCTATGGCGCGCAAAAGGCGGGCGTGGACAAACTGGCGCACGACATGGAGCATGATCTGCGCGGAACCGGTGTGGCTGCTGTCTCGATCTGGCTGGGGATGCAGGTGACCGAGCGCGCGCAAAATGCCGCCAAGACCAGCCCAGCGCAGTTCGAAGCAATGATGGCGATGGCCGAAAATCCTGAATTCACGGCGCATATCCTCGCGGCGATTGATGCATCGCCCGATCGAGATGCGCTGTCTGGTCAAACGCTGATCGGTGCGGAAATCGCAAAGATGTTGGGCGTGACCGACCGGGGGGAAGCGCGGATTTCGCACCGCGAATTCCTCGGCAGTCCCCGCCCGAAAAATCCGGCTGCCGTCTATTGAGGGCAGCCGGTTGCCGCGTCAGGCGGGCGGAATGCCCTGATTGAGGCTGTCAATGATCCGGCGCTTCATCGGAGCAACCCAATCGCGTTCAAGGGCTTCATTGAGCAGACCGGCTTCCTTGAGTTCGTCGCACAGCTTCATCTGGTGGCCAATGTCGAACAGGTCATATTGCGACGAGAATTTGCCGCTACCACCATAGGTGATGAAACTGACGCCTTCGGTTTCGTAATAGCTGCCATCGGCGCGCTTACCGGGGCCGCGATTGACCCAGCGGCTGAAAATCTGGTCTCCATTTACCGCAAAGCTGATGATCGGGAAGCTCCAGCCTGTCCATCCCGAGCCGACATCCATGTCGCGCCCGTAATGCGTCGCGCGGATTTCATCACGGCTGCGTGCAAAGACGGGCATCGCGCCGCCATAAGGGCAGAAATAGGTCGCGTCTTCATGGTAGAGCGCATCGGCGATCCACGCCCATGTGTTGCGTTTCTCAGCCTCTACAAACGCATCGCGCAACGCGATGATGGCGGCTTCCACCTCTTCCTTGGGGTAAGACATTGCATTCTCCTTCCATCACCACCCTAACCTCTCGGCAGCGTCGGTCAAGCGGTGACTTGATGAATGCGTATGAAAATACCATATATGACTACGCAAAACGTAGTTCAATGAGAGGACATATACGCTATGCGCGATTCGCAGACATTAAATCCTGGCACTCTGATGCAACGCGCCAAAGATTCAACCGGACTCGGCGATTTCGGGCCGGATCATTTCCTAGAGCCGCTGACCGTGCTGACCAGGGCCATGCGAGACGAGGCGCAACTCAGCGATGCCGGTATCGCCATGCAAAGTGGTCGCATCGTCAACGCGCTTGAAAACCGGCTTCGCCGCATTGCGCTGATGGCGCGGCATCCGGAGATTGCGGATCAACAGGTGAAGGTGGCGGCCGTGATCGTCGGAATGCCCCGCACGGGCAGCACCATGCTTCATCGCCTGCTGTCATCCTCGCCGCAGGCCACCGCGACGATCTGGTGGGAGACCATCTTTCCGCTTCCGCGAACGCCCGAAGGCGGGGCCGCAGACGTGGCGGCGCGCAAGGCCGATGCGGAGGCGCTGGTTGAGCAACTGGTGAATGCCTCTGCCGGGTTTGAAGCGATCCACCCGATGAACGCGCACGCTTATGATGAGGAACTGCCGTTGATCGAGCAATCCTTCATCTCGAACATCCCCGAAGCCATGATGTATCTTCCCAGCTATGGCGAATGGCTGCTCCATGCGGACCAGACCAGCGCTTACAAGGAACTGATCGACTGGCTGAAAATCCTGCAATGGCAAAGCCCGGAACGCGCCGGCAGGCATTGGATCCTGAAAGCTCCGCATCATCTGACCGCCGTGCAGACGGTGCTCGACACGTTCCCCGAAGCCGTGATCGTGATGACGCACCGGCGCATCGATCATGTGATGGCGAGCTACGCCTCCATGGTCGGCTCGCTGACTGGTGGCAATACTGATGCAGACTTCCGCAGCGCGCAGGCCGCGCACTGGAGCCAGAGGCTGCGGCGCAACCTGCAATCGCTGATGGCCGCGCGTGAGGGCGCAGAGAACCGCTTTGTCGATGTGCAGTATCGCGAATTGCTCGCCACTCCGCTCGACCATGCCCGGCGCATCTTTGCGGCAGCGGGGCTCACCGCCGGGGCCAAAGACGAGAAGGTATGGCAAGGCTGGCTTGGCGGAAACAAGCGCGACAACCGCCCATCGCACACATATGATCTTGCCGATTTTGGCCTTGATGCCGCGTCGCTCCGGCAGGAGTTCGGGTTTTACATCAACGCGTATGGATTGGAGGGCTGATCATGGGCATCAATGTGAATGAGCAGGATGCCGCCTATCTGATGGGGGGTGCCAAGCCCCGCATCAGTTCCGTGCTCATCAGCGATTCTGCCTGGCTCAACAATCCGCGCGTTCGCGATATTTATGCGCAGATGGGCCTCAAGCGGAATGGAACCGACCTGCCCGACGCGTATCTGGTGCCAGAGGTGAACCGCGCGCTGGCCGAAGAAATCGACATGGCCCGGCTCACGACACTGATCGCAGAGGAGCGGGAGAAAAGGCCCGAGTTCGCGGAATGGCTTGATGCGCGCTTCGTGTCCGATTGGGGCAAGGCCGACTTGCCAGGCTGCGCACAGGGCACCGTGGGGGCCGCAATCCGCACGTTCATCGAAGAAAGCGGCATGGAGATCGACTTCATGTTTCGTGGCGAGCCTGCGGATGATTTCATGTATCTGGTCAAACGCCGCGTCCAGAACCACGATATCGAGCACATCCTCACCGGGCTTGATCCCAGCCCGGTCGGTGAAATCGCGCTGATCGTGGCAAACACGGTGGCGTGCTTCAACTACTTCACGCCCGAACTGGCGCAGATGCTGTCCTTCCAGCCCATGTTCCTTGCCTCCACCAGCCTGATGCGGATGGCCTGCCATTATCCCAGCGTGACCCCGGCGATGCTCGAAGGCTTTGCTTTGGGGCAGGCGCTCGGCGCGAAGCAGGAACGCCCCTTCTTCATGATCCAATGGGAAGACTGGATCGACACGCCCATTGCCGAGGCCCGCCGCCACTTCCACTTTGAGGATGGACCACCGTCCGGCCATTGGGGCTGGACCTTTGACGCAGCCAAGGGATGATGGGGATGACGGATTTCGGCGTTTCAGACCTGCTGGCGATCCAGAAGCTTGTCCACCTCTATCCACTCTGCCTTGATGGTGGCAGGCTCGATGATCTGGGCCAACTCTTCGCGCGCGCCCGCGTCCATTTTGAGGGCCGCGCCGAGCCTGTCGAACAAGACCCGGCGGAGATTACCCGCATGTTTGCGGACTTTGTGCGGCTTTACGACGGCATCCCGCGCACGCGTCACCTGATCTGCAACCTGATCATCGAACCGGAAAGCGCCGTGACGGCAACCGCGACCAGCACCGTTCTGGTCGTGCAGGCCGCCCCCGGTTTTCAGCTTCAACCGATCATCACCGGCGACTATCAGGACCGCTTCGAAAAGCAGGACGGCGCGTGGGTGTTTGTGGAGCGATGGATCACCAACGATTTGTTCGGGGACTTATCCGCGCACGGGAAATATGCGATTGGCGTGTAAAGTTTCCGTGCGAAGACTGCGACGCCGCCGGAACAAGCGGAGGGATGCCCCACCCAAAATCATCCCGTTTTCGATACAAAACGCTCTATTTTTGGTTCGCACCTTTCATCAATGTCAGCTAACTGAGCGTACTTGCATAAAAGCGACCACGGGTGATTCATGTTTGGTGACGATCTGCTGAAGGACAAAAACGGCGAATATGATCCGGACGCCTTGATTTCCCAGCTTCGTGCGTTGGCCTGTCATGAGCCTGCTCAATCTGAATTGATCGCACGCGCCTGCACTGTGCTCACCGAGCAGCATCGGCTGCTTTCGCACATGGATCGCACTATCGGACTTGCCCGCGCGCGCATCGGTGCCTGCGAAGACCAGATTCGCGAAGCCGAAGACCGTCTGTCTGAAGCGCTGGAGTTTCTGCGCAAAATGGACGGCGCAGTGGACCCGATGAACGCGCCATCGCGCAGCCACGATTTCAAATAGATTGGGTTGCTGATCGGGCCGCGAGGCAGTGGCCGATCATTCAGCCAGCTCCATTCGCCCCACCGGGCATGACCACCGCGCTGGCAAAAGGCTTGCGCCTGCAAAGCGCGCAGGAATCACGCTACGGCAAGGCTGCCAACGATTGAGGCGCGCTGAGACAGTTCGATCCAGTTCCCATCCGGATCGCGCACCATGGAGATGCGGGCGGTCGTCCCCAGCGTGACCGGGGCCAGAGCCTCCCGCCCGCCATGCTGCAACACGGCTGCGTGTTCCTGATCCACCTTGAAGATCTGGAACGTGATATAGCGCCAGCCCGCGCCCTGCGCCTGCCCGTCTTCGGGCGCACTGGGGGATTGTTCGAGCAGGATCAGGCTCTCTCCCGCGCGAAAGGCACCGCGGCTTTCCTCCGGAAACCCCAAGGCTTCGCCGTAAAAGCGCCGGTGCGCATCCAGGTTGCGAACCGCCATCCGGACGGCGATCTGGTTGATACCGTCCTGCCCCATCGGGACGAGGCTGACGCGATTGCCATCCGGGTCTGCCATCGCCTGCGTCGCGGCAATTCCTGTGCGCGCGATGACGAGTTCGCTGTAACCACAGGGCGCCGTGTCGGGCAGTGGCGCTGCGTGATGATTGATCTTCAGCACGCTGCCCGCAACATCATGCCGGTGCTGATCTTGGCCCGGCCGGATCGGCAGGATGTGATCGAACTTCGCCCCCACTTCTTCCTGCCAGAAAGTCAGGATCGGCTGCAAATTGTTGGTCGACAGACCGATATCGAGAAAATTCTTGGCCAGTTCCATGGAGGGCTCCGCATTTTGGGGGTGAAGTCAGGCGACGTCGATCATGACCTTGACGACATCGTCCTGTCTGGACTCAAACAGTCGATAGGCTTCGGCCCCGTCTGACAGGGGGAGCGAATGCGTGAACAAGTTGGCGGCTTTCAGCCGCCCGCTCTGCAACAGCGGAATGACCTCCGGCCACATCCAGGGCACGGGGCAATTGCCCGAACGTACCGTGAGATTGCGATAGAAGATTGGCATCATGTTGAGCGCGATATCGGGTTGCGGCACGCCGATGACAGATAAGGTGCCCCCACCGCCGACGAGCGCCAAGGCCAGATCCATCGCGGCCTTGGCGCCGGACGCCTCGATGACGGATTGGCAACCGGCCCCCTTTGTCCGCTCCATGATGTCCGCAAGTGCCCCGGCGGCTGAAACCACAGGTTCCGCACCCAAAGCCGCCGCTCTGGCCCGGCGACTGGCGACCGGATCAATGGCGAATACGCGCGAGGCTCCTTTAAGAAAGGCCAGCTCCACCGCAATCAGGCCAATTGGCCCCAGACCAACCACAGCAACATTTGCACCGCCCTTGATGTCAGCGTTGGAGACACCGAAATAGGCTGTCGCCATGCCGTCAGTCAGCAGCATCGCCTGCTCGTCATTCACGCCTTCGGGCATGGACAGCAACGTCATGTCCGCATTGGGCACGCACACATATTCAGCCTGCCCGCCATTACGGTCCGCATCCAGTCCGAAGGCACGGGCGGTGGCGCATTGCAGCGGTCGTCCGGTTCGGCAGGCATGGCAATTGCCGCACCCGGTTCCGGCCGATGACAAGACCCTGTCACCAACCTTGAAGCCGTGGACATCGGGGCCGACCTCCATGACTTCCCCGATGAACTCATGGCCAACGCAGAATTTCTCCACGCCTTCGCCATATTGGGTCGTCATCACCTGCTCGCCATGAAAGATGTGCAGGTCCGATCCGCAGATCGAACATTTATGCACTTTCAGGATGGCCGAGTTGGGAGAGGCGAGCTTGGGGTCTGCAAAATCCTCATAGCGGATATCGCGCGGGCCATTGAATACCAGTGCCTTCATGAGCCTATCCTCCCCGGATCAGAGCGTGCCGCGAGAGGGATGGCGCGCGGACCCCATCTGCTCAAAGGATGCCCCCAAGTCGCGCGCATTGATGAAATCGAGGAGAGCCGCCGTGTCGAGCCCTTCGAAGACGTGCGTAATCCCGTCCGGCCCGCTCCGGGCGAAAAGAGTATATTCATTCTGATAGGTTTGCCCGCTGGCAATCAGCGTTGCGCTGTAAATGAAGCGCGCGGCGCTGGTGGCGGCGTCACCCGTTTCGTCGAGAATTTCGACCCAACAATCGGGATGATAGACTTCGCCCCAAACATGGGTGTTGAACGCAATGACCGCCTCTCTCCCCTGCATCGGCCTAGGATAGCTGATCAACGAGGCAGAGAGCGACCAGCAAATGTTTGGCGCATAAAGCTTCGCCATGCGCTCGACATCGCCGAATGCGCGCACAAGGTCGCCTGCTACTGTCATTCTCTACTCTCTCACATCATGGTTTGCACATTTTTGCCTGAGCGGCAGCGTAGAGAAAAGCAGAGCAAAATCCAGCGGCAGACGAGCGCGGCATCATTAAGCGAAACTGGAAGCGCTATTGCGACCCCAGCTTCCCGGCGTCGCACCAATTGCCATGAAGGCCAGAGCGGAGCCGGATCGGCAGCTTGGCGCGGGCGACGGGGCCGTCTTCCAGCTTCAACGCGTCGAGCACGACCAGATCGGTGTAGTTGGTGGTGATATTGTCCACCAGCGCGATAATCCAGCCATCGCCTTCGGGGCTGTTGGCTGAACGCGGGACGAAGCAGGGCTCCTGAATCATGCTGTCCGGCCCGCACCACCAGCTGTCCTGCTGGCCCGTGGCATGGTCGATATGGCCGATACGGTTCATCTTGAAGCCAGAGGCGCGCGCGCCGGGGAAGTCGTATGGCATCTCCGTATCCATCACCAGCATCCAGCCATGGCGATAGGGCTGGCCGAGATAGCGCTCATCGAGACGCGGGAATTCGTCGATCCAGTTGGAGAGTTTCTCTACGGCGGTGAATTCTTCGGAATTGGACCCCATGTCCACCGTCCAGCGGTGCAGATAGGGTTGCGCGGCGACCGGATCAAACGGCGCGCCGTGAATGTCCGGGAAGAAGGGGAAGCTGTTATTCTCTGCTTGGGGAATGTCCATGTGGATCTTGGTGCCATCCTGAAAGGCGTTCATCACATGGCTGGCAAAGATCGTCTTGGGGGCCTTGAACCAGCGCATATCCTTGGCCGTCGCGCCCGGCGCGCGGGGCAGGATGCCGAGCCAGACGGGCAGCGTGGTATCAAAGCCGAAATGCGGCAGGCCTGCCTTCAGCCGATCCCAGTTTGACGTGCTCGGCACGATATGGAACACCGCATAATCCTGCGTCAGCCCATAATCGTGCATCATGCAGTAATAGGGCACTTCGAATTCGGTTTCGAACAGCAGCTCGCCGCTGGGGCTGATTTCATAGTAGCTGCAATCGCGCGTCAGCAGGCCCTTGGCCGCATAGCCGAAGGTGCAGAGATTGCCGGAGACAGGATCAATCTTGGCGTGGGCATTGAACGTCTGGTTCTTCAGCTTGCCGCCAAAATCATGATAGCCATGCGTTTCGAGCGTCAGCGGGTCCATAAGCAAGACGGGGCTGTCTTCCTTCATCGCGTAAAGCTGGCCGGCATGAACCATCACATTGGTGTTGGCGGTGCCCCGGATCATGCCTTTCACGCTGTCAGCATCAGTGAGCGGATTGCGGTAAGCCCCGAACAGCGATTTGCCGGCTTCGCGCTCGACCTTCCACTTATCCGTCTGCGCGTAACGCTGGCGGAAATCGACCTTGCCATCGTGAAAATGGAACAGGCTGATCATCCCGTCGCCGTTGAAGAACTGGTCGCTCTCAAATCTGGGCGGAAATTGCGCATCAGGGTGAACGCGGTGGAAGGTGCCGTTCATGCCTGAGGGGATTTCGCCCTCCACTTCCATATCGAGAATATCACCCTCCAGCCGGATCGGGCGGAGCACGCCGGTGAAGCCGGGGGTTTCCGGATAATGGGACATGGGGCACCTCTCCATAATTCTAACAATTGTTAGAGCTTAGAAGAGTGCCCGGCCTGCGCGTTGATTCAGATCAAGCGGGCAGCGCGCCCGTTTTCTGGCCAGCCTGCTTGAAGCGTTGGAGCTTGATCGCTTCCTTCACGCTCACTGGGGCGGCGTTCCAGCACCGCCTTGCATTCAGCTGGTCATCCACTTAGTAAGGGCAACATGGATCAGACACCCACATCTTCATCGCCGCACCGAGTGCGAACAAGAAAGCGCAAAGTGAATGCACAGAAAGCGAACAGCGCTGTGCAGAATTTCTTTGGATCACCGCTCACTGCTCCAATTGTGGCGACCGTCTGCGGTTTGAGCTATCTGACCTACATTGGTATTGTTGCCTATCTGTCGATGACTTCGGTCGGAGCTCATTCGGTTGGGTTGGCCAAATCTGAATATGAATATGGTTTTGGTCGCCCTGATCAGGTCCGGTCAGTCAATTCAGCGTGGGAGCCACTGGGGTCCCGCCAGCCTGCGATGTTCGATCAATGGCGCTATTCCGCCAATGGTTCCAACGTTTATGATGTGCGCTTTGACGGGGCAGGACATGCCCAGCGCATTTCCTGTTCGCATTCATCGGCTGTGAGAACGGCATGTCCGTCCAATTTCGGCATCGCATTGGGAGACACTGAAGATCAGGTCGGCGCGATCCTTGGTCCGGCATCAAGCCGCTCTGTGAAAGGGACCATCGCCATCATGCGCTATCCCGAAATTGGTGCCGAATTTGAACTGAGCGAGTTTCGGGTGCGCCGGATCACGGCAGAAGTTGTTCGACCATCGTCGCGCAGCCAGATCGGTCGATTGCTTCGCTATATTCTGCCCTGAGCCCGCTCTGAACGACTGCTCTGCGCTATTGCCGCACCCGCACTGCTGCCTGGTCTAACAGGAAGCAGATGAGTTGCGGCACGACGTAGATGAGCCCGGCAAACACGTCAAAAGGCACCCAATAGGCGCGAACCAAACCTGCAAGCCCCATCAAAATGGCAAGAGACACCCCATGGGCGATCGCAAGAGACGATGTGGTCGGCTGCTCCTGACTTGCAAATATTCGGATAGCGATGCGGCTGACCAAATAAGACAACGCCAGCGCGCCAAGCGACCTGAAGACAATATCCATGCGCCCTCCTCATTAACTGACGGCCAAACCGTCTTAACTTATTACTGATTGCGATTTGATAGACAAAATTGAGACCAATACACAAGGAGAATACGGCCCGGATAGCTTGGAATAACCAAGATTCAAGCCGACAGTGCCCCAGTCATCTGCCCCGCCTGTTTGAAGCGTTCAAGGATGGTTGTCACCTGCTCTTCGGTGTGTTCGGCTGAAAGCGAGCACCGCAGCAAATACATGCCAACCGGCGTCGCGGGCGGACGGGCCACGTTCACATAAACGCCGAGCTCCAACAACGCCTGCCATGTCGCCACTGCCTGATCCTGATCGTCAAGCAGCACCGCAATGATGGCGGACTGGGCATGATCGGTGGCCAGATTATAGCCCATGTCGCGCAGTCCCTGATGGACGCGGCAGGTGTTGGCCCAAAGCCGATCCCGCTTGTCCTGCGCGTGCATCAGCTTGCGGATCGAGGTTGCGGCCGTGGCCACCACACTTGGCGGCAACGAGGCCGTGAAGATATAGGGGCGGCAGGCGAAGCGGACGATCTCGAACTTGGGATGGTTGGAGACGACAAAGCCGCCGACCGTGCCCACGCTCTTGGAGAAGGTGCCGACCACGAAGTCGACCATGTCTTCAAGGCCCTGCTCTTCATAGACGCCGCGGCCATTCTCACCGAAAAAGCCCATCGAATGCGCTTCATCGACCAGAACCAGCGCGCCGTGATCCTTGGCGATGGTCACCATTTCCTTCAGCGGCGCAATGTCGCCCAGCATCGAATAGACGCCTTCCAGCACCACCAGCTTGCCCGCATCCTTGGGCAGCTTTTCAAGGCGGGTGCGGAGATGCTCCACATTGTTATGGCGGAAGCGGACGAGATTGGCCCCGCTCATCCCCATGCCCATGAAGCAGCCATCATAGATGGAGGCATGGCTATCCAGATCGATGACGACATATTCGTCTTTGCCGACGAGCGCGGAGACGATGCCGAGATTGGCCTGATAGCCGGTCGAAAACACCATGGCGTGATCGGTGCCGG
>CALMZE010000146.1 GCA_937870585.1 uncultured Sphingomonadales bacterium
GCGACCACCGAGATCTACACTCTTTCCCTACACGACGCTCTTCCGATCTCCGCCATTGGGCCACTTGGGGGCTTGCTGCACGCGGCAGGGATCGTCGATACGGGCTCTCTCGAAGGGATTACCGAAGACAGCTGGGCGGCCGGCATCAACACGCATCTGCGCCCGCTCGCTTTACTCACCAAGGCGTTGCTGCCCGATTTTCAGGCCAATCCTGGCTCGGCGATTGTCGGCGTGTCGTCGATCAACGCGACGCTCGGCAATGCCATCAATCCGATCTATTCGGCAGCCAAGTCGGGGATGCTGGGGCTGATCCGCGCGCTCGCCGACCGGTTGGGGCCGGAGGGCATCCGTATCAACGCCGTCTCTCCCGGGCAGATCCTCACACCCATGCTCCAGCCTTCGGTCGACGCGCTGCCCGATGGCACGTTCGAGCGGCGCATCCTGATGGGGCGGCTGGGCGTGCCGGAGGAAATCGGGCGCGTGGTGCGGTTCTTGCTCTCAAACGAGGCCAGCTACATCACGGCAGCCGAACTGGTCGTGGATGGTGGCAACATCAGTTCGCAACGCATGTGACGCGAATCGACTTGACGGAAACGTAAACTTCGCGCTTTGACCGTCTCATCCCTAGTCGATGAGAGGAAAGACCATGTCACTCGATGCGCTGAGCCGCACCTGCTATTCCGAAGACCATGAGGCGTTTCGCTCCACCGTTCGCCAGTTCGTGGCGAAGGAGCTGGAACCCAATGCCAATAAATGGGATGAAGACGGGCTGGTCCCGCATGATGTGTGGCCCAAGGCCGGTGAACTCGGCCTGCTCTGCCCGACCGTTCCCGAAGAATATGGCGGGCTGGGCCTCGATTTCGCCTACAACGCGATCATCAACGAAGAGATCGGCTATAACACCGATGTGGCAACGGGCTTCTCGCTCCAGTCCGACATCGTGGCCAATTACATCATCCAATATGGCAGCGAAGAGCAGAAGAAGCAGTGGCTGCCCAAAATGGTATCGGGCGAGATCGTTACCGCAATTGCGATGACCGAACCGGGCACCGGTTCCGACCTTCAGGGCCTGAAGACCACGGCGAAAAAGGATGGCAATCATTATGTCATCAACGGCAGCAAGACCTACATCACCAACGGCCAGAATGCTGACCTGATTCTCGTCTGCTGCAAGACCGACACCGATGTACAGCCCGCCTGGAAGGGCGTCTCGATCGTGCTGGTTGAAGCTGATCGTGAAGGCTTCAAGCGTGGCCGCAACCTGGACAAGGTGGGCCTCGATGCCGCCGATACATCCGAAATGTTCTTTGAAGATGTGCGCGTGCCGATCACCAACTGCCTCGGCAATGAAGGCCAGGGTTTCATCTATCTGATGAGCGAATTGCCGCAGGAACGCCTGAGCATTGCCGTTGGCGCGCAGACCGCCTCGCAGCGGGCGTTCGACATGACCTGCGCGTTCGTGCGTGACCGCAAGGCATTCGGCAAGCCGGTGATGGATTTCCAGAACACCCGCTTCGTCCTCGCCGATCTGAAGGCCAAGCTGCAAGTGGGCTGGGCGCATCTGGATTGGGCCATTGCGCGCCATGTGAAGAAGGAGCTCACCCCCGTTGAAGCGTCTGCCGCCAAGCTGTGGCACACCGAATTGCAGGGTGAAGTGATGGACAAGTGCCTCCAGCTGCATGGCGGCGCGGGCTTCATGAACGAATATCCGATCGCCAAACAGTGGCGCGGCGCGCGCGTGACGCGCATTTTTGGCGGCACCAGCGAAATCATGAAAGAGCTCATTGGCCGCAGCCTCTGACCTCCGCCTGATTCGGCCCGCGCCTGCCCACCCGGCGGCGCGGGCCGTTCTTGGTTTGATTCGTTTCGCAAATCTTTGAGATTGATGGTATAGACAGGTTCGCGTGGGGGCGCGGCCGGTGCCTTCGCGCGTGGATTTTGCGGAGCCGATGACCGTGACTGACAGCATCACCACACGCCATGATCTGGACTGCCTGAGCGATGGGCAGAAAGACTGTCTGCGGCTGGTCATGCTGCATCTTTCGTCCAAAGAGATCGCCCGAACCCTAGGAATTTCGCCACATACGGTCGATCAGCGACTGCGCGTTGCGGTCCGCAATCTGGGTGTCTCAAGCCGGTTTGAAGCCGCGCGGCTGCTCGCCATGCGTGGCGAGGCAGAGGCCGCCCTCCCATATCAATCATTGATATACCAGCAGCCGGACCTTCCCGAGGCTCCTGCGAATCAGCAACCTGCATCTTATTCGGCAACCGGAAGAGCCGATGCGCAGGAGGCGGAAACAACGCTGGAACTCAATGCCACAACGGCAGTTTTCCCGTACCCGACCGCGGCGCATCAGCGTGGCCTTAAATGGCTGCTTCCGACAGTCACGGGAGATGACGTTAATGACCTGAGTCCTTCAGAACGAGTTCTGGCCGTCATCCTGATCGCCCTCGGTTCGCTCATGGCCTTTGGAACCTTCCTATCCGGCCTCGATGCGCTTTCAAGACTGATCTAGCCTTTTAGAACTCAGCGCACTTCAGCAACTACGCACACACGCTTCAGCACATTTCACCATTTTTCACGGACCCGTTCGGGGCCGAAGGGAGACACGTATGCTTAATGATCGCCTTGCCGCCGCCCAGGATGTGGCCGCCCGTCTTTTCGCGCTTGAAGAAGCCATTGATTCCGCTCTGTCCAAGGCCGGAGAACTCACCGCCTCGCTGCCCGCCGCTCGCAGCCGTGCCAAGCTGTCTGCCGTTGTCGGTCAGGAAGCAATCTCGGAAGTCGCCGCTGCCTTGCAGGTTCTGGCACAGGCGCGCCATCACGCCGTGCAGGCGCATCACCACCTGGCAGACACGCAGGTCCGCATGGGTCTCAAGGCCTATGGCATGGGCAGCCTGACCAAGCTTCTGCCAGAAGCTGAAGAAAAACAGCATCTTAAGGTCGTTGCCTGAGTTGCAGGGCCTGCCCGAAATCGTCAGACTGTGCATCCGCCTTCAACCTGATTGAAAGACATGTACTGGGCAGGCCTCTTCTTCCTCGCATTGATACTCGCCAGCGTCATCTTTGTGGCGCTGCGCGGGACGAAGTGGGAGCGGCTGGGGATGGCGATTGTCTTCGCCGGATCGCTCGCCACTTTTGCCGTAGCGCTGCTGTTTGGCCGCAACTGGTCAAACACGCTCTATTCCGTGCTCGCCATTGATCTGGTGGCCTTGCTTGCCTTTGGCTACATCGCTTTGAGGAGTGACCGATTTTGGCCTCTATGGGTAACCGGAATGCAGCTCGCGCAGTTGACCACGCATATGGCGCGGATGGCCGATCCTGCGATCGTGCGGCGGGCTTACGAGGCCGGTCAGGGCGTTTGGTCCTGGCTCCAGATTCTGGTCATCGTTCTCGCAACCTGGCACCTGCATCGTCGTCGGGACAAATACTCGACCGCGAAGCCGAAATTCTAAGCCGCCTGCTCGGCCCCTTTGCCGGGGAACAGGCACCGAATATGGCGCACCGTCTTCTGACCCGGTTTGACGGATTGGCCGGGCTGTTTTGCGGACGCGACGGCGATCTGGCCGATGCCGTGGACCATCGTCCCGACATTCTCCACCAATTGCGGCTACTGGAAGAGCTGGTTGGAGAAACCCTGCGCAGCCGCGCGGAACGGCAGGCACTTTTTCCTACGCCTGAATCAGTGATAGACTTTGTCCGCTTTGACATGCTGGGTCGCCGCCGGGAGACGCTGCGCGTCTTTTTTCTCGATGCAGATAATCACCTCCTTTCTGATGATATCATGGCGGAAGGCAGCGTCGCCTCGCTCAGCTTCCATCCGCGGGAGATTATTCGCCGCGCCCTTGAAGTGGATGCCAGCGCGATGATCATGGTCCACAACCATCCTTGCGCTTCGCCACAGCCCAGCCAGGAAGATGTTCGCGCCACCCGCACGACGGCTGCATTGGCCGCGCAGATGGACATTCGCCTGCACGATCATCTGGTCGTGGCACGGCGAGGATGGTGCAGTATGCGCGCGGACGGCTATGTCTGAAGAGGCAGGACGTCACTTTGCGTTGATGGCCCGCGCACGCATGGCGCTTCACGCCAATCGCCGCAAACGTGCAGCCTTTTCCGATTGCCCGGTCGATATGGGTGATCCCGCCTGGGATATTTTGTTGGCTCTGTTCAGCCACGCCACGGTCTGTCGCCCGATCCCGATGACAACCGTTATTGCAGAAACCGGCCTGCCCGAAATCGCCACACGGCGCTATGCCGCGCAATTGTGTGAGGCGGGCCTCGCCCTGCACAAGTTGGAACAGGCCGGCTCAGATTCCCCCCGTCTCGGGCTGACCCGCAAAGGCATCAAACGCATCCGCGCCGTGCTGGCAGAGGATGTAACCATGTCTGCCCATCTCGCAGCCTGATCTGTGGTGCTGGTCATGCAGGACATGGCGCTCAAAACACCAATATCCACCCACGCGTCATCGATCATGGGATGCCCCGTCAGCTAGACAATGCTTGACCGAATTGAACGCTCAGTTCAGACACTCTTCCGGCAATGCATCAAAGGCGTGTAGCCGTGAAACATCCCGTGCGATCAATGACTTGGAGGTTGGTCTGCCTTGCTGGCGCATGGGTTGCGGCGGGGCAAGATCCTCTTGGCGCGCAAGGCGTTGCGCCGCCAGTCGGCGCTCCAGCTGCCATGATCACGCAGGCCGAACTTGT
Source organism: uncultured Sphingomonadales bacterium (assembly GCA_937870585.1). Lineage (GTDB taxonomy): Bacteria > Pseudomonadota > Alphaproteobacteria > Sphingomonadales > Sphingomonadaceae > Aquisediminimonas. The sequence continues at coordinate 4,712 of CALMZE010000146.1, forward strand.
ATTCTGGCAATCAGTTTCGGATAGCGGGGACCGCGCGCAGTATGACGCCTATTTGTCGGCATTTCCTCAAGGCTTGTTCGCGGAGCTGGCGCGCGCGAAGATCAATGCCATCAGGCCGACTCAGCAATCAAAGCCGAACGCTTCAATCGAACAGGAACCCCGCAGTGCAGAGGTCGTGTCCGGGGCGGGCGTTGCAAGCGAGGCTGCCATCGCCACTCCCGCCGGGTCAGACACGGCCTTGACCGCCCTCGACTCTGCATTTGTAGATGAACTGCACAGCATGGCGCTCTCACAGGGCAATCGCCACCAATCCGACGGCTCCCTCCTTCCCGCCCGACCGGTTCTTTCTGCCCCCCCTCCTATCGCAATGCCTGCGCAATTTTGTTCAGAGGTGGAACGCAACGCCTTTCATGATAGCCGATTCTTGCCGACTGTCGCTCTGGCAGACGCCAATAACAGGGCGGCGATCGCACATGTTGATCTGCTGCGCTCCCTTTTCAATGCGGCGATGACCAAGGGCGACGCGTCTACATCAACTTCTCTTTCGCGCGAATCTCAAGCCTTTCAGCCAGTGGCGAAAGCCATATATCAAGAGAGGATCGCCCTGGATGCGGTATTCAGCCGGATCATGGCGGTGCCGATTGCACCATGCACGGGGAGAGCCCTATGAGGAGACGCATTGTTGGGGTTGGCGTGATCCTGCTGGCCATTGCCCCTGTCGGCGCGCAGGCGACAGATTTGAGGGTCGTCACACCAGAGGCCAAATCTGCCGCGCGGGTCCGTGAACTTTATCTGATGCTCAATTCGGTTTCGCTGCGGTGCAGTTCGATCGGGTTCAATCTGCAGAAGGATTTCAGCCTCTTTTCTGCCCGCCAGACAGCGCCGCTGGCGCGCGCCGAACAAGCGCTGAAACAATATTTCGATGTGCAGACCAAGGCGGACCTGAGGTCTGGCTTTGACCGCTTTCACATCAAAATGCTGAATTTCTATGGCACGGGTCGCACCGATCAGCACAGCTGTGGTCGCTTTGGGAAATTGTTGGTATTGCTGGGCAAAGGGGACCCCGACGGGGTCTCGCTCACCAAGATCGCCGAGATTATGGTCCCCAAGCCGATGATAGATGACGAAAATTAGGAGAAGCAGGCGCAGACAAGACACTGCTGGACATTTCGCGCGCTCCATTGGGTCTTTGCATGATTCCGTATGGACTCACGCAAAGCCTGAATCTCCCAATCAATGCCGCATGGCTTCTCCGGTCTTGGCGGTGGCGGCAGACAAGGCAGCCAGTTCATCCGCTTCGGTCCAGCTGATCGGTTCCAGCTTTTCGGTGAGCGCCAGCGCCAGCACTTCATCCACATGGCTGACCGGAACGATGGTGAGGCATTCCTTCACATTCGCCGGGATGTCCGCCAGATCCTTTTCATTCTCCTGCGGGATGAGCACGGTTGTGATACCGCCGCGCAGCGCCGCCAGCAGCTTTTCCTTGAGTCCGCCAATCGCGAGCACGCGCCCACGCAGACTGACTTCACCCGTCATCGCCACATCTCGGCGCACCGCAATGCCGGACAGCGTGGAGACCATTGCCGTCACCATGCCCACACCCGCTGATGGACCGTCCTTCGGCACCGCGCCTTCGGGCAAGTGGATATGGATGTCTTTGCGATCAAACAGGCTGGGCTTCACGCCATAGCTGGGTGCGCGCGCCTTTACGAAGGAGAGCGCGGTCTGGATCGATTCGGTCATCACTTCGCCGAGCTTGCCGGTCGTCTTGATGCCGCCCTTGCCGGGCACGGTCACCGCTTCAATGGTCAGCAATTCGCCACCCACTTCGGTCCAGGCAAGGCCGGTGACGGCCCCGATCTGGTTTTCGGTTTCAGCCAGACCGTGGCGATATTTCTGCACGCCCGCGAAATCGGAAAGATTGTCCGGCGTGATGGTAACGCTCTTTTCCTTGCCTTCCAGAATGCGGCGCAGGGCCTTGCGGGCGAGCTTGGCGAGTTCGCGTTCGAGGCTGCGCACGCCCGATTCACGGGTGTAATGCTGGATCAGCGCCCGCAGACCGGCATCGGTCAGTTCAAACTCGCCCGCCTTCAGGCCATGCGCTTCGACCTGCTTGGGCAGCAAATGCCGCTTGGCAATCTCCAGCTTCTCATCCTCAGTATAGCCTTCCAGCCGGATGATCTCCATGCGGTCGAGCAGCGCTTGCGGCAGGTTGAGGCTGTTCGCGGTGGTCACGAACATCACGTCAGACAGGTCAACGTCCAGTTCCAGATAATGATCCTGGAACTTGCTGTTCTGTTCGGGGTCGAGCACTTCCAGAAGCGCGGAGGCGGGATCACCCCGGAAATCCTGACCGAGCTTGTCGATTTCATCGAGCAGGAAGAGCGGGTTCATGCTGCCCGCTTTCTTCAGGTTCGTCACGATCTTGCCCGGCAGCGAGCCGATATAGGTGCGCCGGTGCCCGCGAATTTCGGCTTCATCGCGCACGCCGCCCAGCGACTGGCGAATGAACTCGCGCCCGGTTGCCTTGGCAATGCTGCGCCCGAGCGAGGTCTTGCCCACGCCCGGTGGGCCAACGAGGCACAGGATCGGGCCTTTTAGCTTGTTGGTGCGCGCCTGCACGGCCAGATATTCGACAATCCGGTCCTTCACCTTTTCCAGCCCGAAATGATCATCGTCGAGCACGGCCTGCGCGGCGGGCAAATCCTTTTTCAGCTTGCTTTTCTTGCCCCAGGGCAGGCCCAGCAGCACGTCCAGATAGTTGCGCACCACCGTTGCTTCGGCAGACATGGGCGCCATCGTCTTCATCTTCTTCAGTTCGGCGTTGGCCTTGGCCTTGGCGTCCTTGGAGAGCTTGAGCGTGTCGATCTTCTTCTGGAGCTCGGCCAGTTCATTGGCCTCACCCTCTTCGCCCTCATTGCCGAGCTCGCGCTGGATCGCCTTCAACTGCTCGTTGAGATAATATTCGCGCTGCGTCTTTTCCATCTGGCGCTTCACGCGGCTGCGGATCTTCTTTTCGACCTGCAACACGCCCAGTTCGCCTTCCATGAAGCCGAACGCCATGGTGAGCCGCTTGCCCGCATCGAGTTCAACCAGCAGGCTCTGCTTGTCCGAAACCTTGAGCGCCAGATTGGAGGCAACGGCATCGGCCAACTTGGAGGCGTCTTCAATCTCCGCCAGCTGCACAGCGGTTTCCGCCGGAAGCTTCTTGTTGAGCTTGGCATAATTTTCGAACTGGTCGACCACTGACCGCATCAGCGCGGTCACTTCTGCGCCGTCAGCGCCAATCTCTTCAATCTCTTCCACATCGGCAGTGAGGAAGTCGCCTGTACCCTGCAAATCGGAGAGATTCGCGCGGCGCTGACCTTCCACCAGCACACGCACCGTACCATCGGGCAGCTTGAGCAGCTGCATGACGCTGGCGATCACGCCCATGTCATACAGGTCATCGCGATCCGGATCATCCTGCGCGGGGTCCAGCTGCGAGACAAGGAAGATTTCCTTCCCCGCATTCATGGCGTTTTCAAGCGCCGCCACAGATTTCGCGCGCCCGACGAACAGCGGCACCACCATGTGCGGGAAAACGACAATGTCCCTCAGCGGAAGAACGGGGTAATTCTGCGTCATAAACACTCCGGGTGGCGGCACAGAGCCGCCTTCAGTCGTCCCATATGGGCGCTGTTCCCGGCGCGTTCAATGCCTTGCCCTTATTTACCCTTTTTGCTGAAAAAGGCTTCCAGCTTGCGGCGTTCGGCAGGCGTCAGATCTTCAGGTTTGCGGGGCGGGGGCAGGGAGGCCGTAGCGTCCTTCACCTTGGCGATGATGCCGGGCATGGCCTGCATCATCTTGGGCATCATCGATTGCATCCGGCTCATGATCGCGGGATCAGTCATCAGCGTCATCTGTTCACTGGCAAAGGCACTGCCCGTCGGCGTGGCGAAAAAGCGATCGAGTTCGGTCAATTGCTCCACCGAAAAGCGGCGCGCATAGGCTTCTGCCATCCCGGCGCGCATTTCCGGTTCGAAGCCGCTCATGAAATTGCCCATCTCGCGCATCATTGCGGACATGCCAAGGTTCTGCCGCTCATCAAAATGCGGGTCCATGATCGCCAGCATCTCGCCCAGCGTGCCTTCCGGCTGCGCTTCAACTTCCGATTCGCTAACCCCGGCCATCTTGGCGAGGCTGGCAATGGGCATGGTCTTCATCTCGCCCATCAGGCCCTTCATCATCTGGTCCATCGTGCCAGACATGAGCTTTTGATAAATGCCATCGGGCAGCAGTTTGGCGGCCACACGCTGCGAAATTGCCAAACGCGCAGCATCGACGGGCGCAGGGGCCACCACCGGCGCGTTTTGCGCAAGGGCCGGAAGCGGCGCAGCAAGAGCGAGGACGGAACAGGCAATCAGACGCAGGGACTTCATCGGGTTACTCCACAGGATCATGTCGCGGCATCATGGCCCGGCATCAGCTGCCGCGCAACAGCCGCCCGAAAAAGCTGCGGTCTGCCAGCACTTCGCCTGCGCAATTATGCCCCGGTGCGCCGGTTACGCCACCACCCGGATGCGTGCCCGCGCCGCACATGTAGAGGCCTTTGAGCGGCCCGCGATACGCGCCATGCCCCAGCATCGGCCGCGCAGACCAGAGCTGATCAAGGCTCATATTGCCGTGCATGATGTCTCCACCGGCAAGGCCAAAGCGCCGCTCCAGCCCAAGCGGAGAGAGAATCTGCGTGCCCAAGATCGACGCACGGAAGCCCGGCGCATGGGCTTCCACCGTGTCGATGATCGTATCAGCCGCCTTGCCTTCATCCGCATCCCAATCATGATCGGGCTTGAACTGCTGGCAGAACAGGCTCGCCACATGACAGCCTTCGGGCGCGAGGCTTGCATCCACCGTAGAGGGAATCAGCATCTCCACAATCGGCTTTTTCGACCAGCCGAACTGCTTCGCATCGACAAAGGCCTGATCCATATAATCGAGCGTCGGCGCGATGATGATGCCGGACTGGTGATGCTCGCCCGGTTCCGGCAGGCAGGTGAAGCGCGGCAGTTCAGACAGCGCAACATTCATGCGGAAGGTGCCGCTGCCTGCCTTGAAGCCCTTCATGCGGCGTGTGAATTCGGGGGAGAGGTCGCCATCGGCGAACATCTTGCCATAGAGCAGCTTCGGCCCGACATTGGCGATGACGCGGTCCGCCGCGATTTCTTCGCCCGATTCCAGCTTCACACCCACAGCCTTGCCGCCATCGACCAGCACACGCGCCACCGGCGTTTCCAGGCTGATCTCCACGCCCATGGCGGTGACGACCTTGGCCATGATCTGCGTGATCGCGCCCATGCCGCCAACGCTATGGCCCCAAGCGCCCTTCTTGCCATTCACTTCGCCAAAAACGTGGTGGAGCAGCACATAGGCGCTGCCGGGCGCATCGGGAGAGGCATAATTGCCGACCACCGCGTCGAAGCCGAATGCGGCCTTCACTGCCTCACTCTCGAACCAGCCGTCCAGCAGCGTGCGTGCGGACTTGGTGAACAAGTCCAGCACGTCACGCTGCTGCTCGATGGATAGACCAGCAAGTTTGCGACCCTGAAGGGCTCCGTCGAGAAGGGTTTTGACGCCACCACCCAGATTGGGGGGCGTCTTCATGGCAAGATCGCGCAGCACGTCGGCCACGCCTTCCAGCGCGTCATAGTAAGCCGGGAGAATATCCGCATCATGCGCGGAAAAGCGGCGGAATTCGGCCTGTGTCTTTTCCAGACCGCCGCCGAGCTTCAGATAACCGCCGTCTTCCTGCGGCAGGAAGTTGGAGATGGGCCGCTCGATGACCTTATAGCCATGATCGGCGAGCTTCATGTCCGCAATCACCTGCGGCTGAAGCAGGCTGACCGTATAGCTTGCCACCGAGTTGCGGAAACCGGGATGGAATTCCTGCGTGACCGCAGCACCACCGACCGTATCGAGCCGCTCGACAATGCGGACCTTCAGGCCCGCCTTGGCAAGATAGAAAGCGCAGACAAGGCCGTTATGGCCTGCGCCGATGATGACGGCATCATAGTGGGTGGTCATTGGTCCTCCGGTATTCTTTTCAGTCTTTTCCCACTCGTCACCCCCGCGAAAGCGGGGGTCCATGAACACCTTGGTTGCAGTTTCTGATGCCCAGTGTTCCTAGGTTCCCGCCTTCGCGGGAATGACGCGATGGGAGGCGTATTGCTTATCTCTCGCTCCACCCCTTGGCAGGCCGCTGCTCCATCCGCGCCTCCGGGATGACCGCACGCATCTTGCGGCAGAAGCTTTTCAGACAGACTTCCTTGTCTGACAGCGGGCCGACCGAGAAGCTGCGGCTCGCCATCCCCTCCTGCACGCGGTTTATGAGCGCGGTATCTTCTGCATTGACCAGCCGGTTGATCCGCCAGTTGAGGTAACGCGCGGCCTTCATCTCGCGCCGCTCATCGGGCAGCACATAGCTGATTTCGCGGATAAGGCAGGTTGTAGGGCCGGTCGGCAACCACTGCATGAAATCCACCTGATCGGGATAAATGTCGAACGCGACGCTCGGCCAAAGCTTGAAATAGAGCCATTTGCGCTGGCTTTCTTGCGGCAGATGCGAAACCGGAGGCAGCAGCTTCTGATAAAGCCGCTCGGACCATCCAGAGGAGAAGCGATCCTCAATATCGCCCCACATCCGGTCAACATGCTCGGTCGCCTCGATGCCATAGCTCTTGCCGAGCAAACGTGTGAGGCCGGGGTGAGAGACCGGAATGTGAAGCCCGTCCGAATAATTATCGCCCACATTCTTCCAGTTGACCGCGCGTGGACGCATCGTGACGCGGCCCAGCGCTTCAAGGCGCTCAAACTGGTACGGCGCGACCATCGCTTCATAAGGGGCCATCATCTCTGCCACGCTAGGCCCGCCCGATTCCAGCCGCACGAAGACGAAACCGCGCCAGATTTCGCAATCAACCGGCGCGAGGCCCGCTTTGGATTTGTCGAGCGTGGGATAGGAGGCGCTGTCTGGCACGCCGGTCAAACGGCCATCCAGCTCAAACGTCCAGGCGTGGTAGGGGCAAACCAACTTCTTCGCGCAGCCGCTGGAGCCATCAACGATGCGTGATCCACGGTGGCGGCAGACATTGGTAAAGGCGCGCACCTCTCCATCGGTTCCGCGCACGACGATGACGCTTTCACCGATATAATCGAGGCTGTGCCAGTCACCCGGATTGGCAATATCGCTGACATGGCAGACCACCTGCCAGCTGGGGCGGAAGACGCGCTCGATTTCCAGCGCCGCGAATTCGGGATCGTCATAGGTCCAGGCCGGCAGGCTCCAGCCTTCCAGCGGATCGGTTTCAGGCGGCTTGACAAGCGCGAGTGACATGACTTGATTCCTTGCTATACACTCGTATAACAAGGCTATGAGCCCGCGACAAGCCTTCACCCGGGAAGAGCCGGATGCCCGGCGCCAGAGCCTGATCGAGGCCTGCGCGCGGTCGCTCGCCAAGCTTGGCGCAAGTGGCACCAGCGTGCGGAGCATCTGCACAGAGGCCGGGGTTTCGCCGGGGCTGTTGCGGCATTATTTCGCAGGCATTGATGCGCTGGTTGCTGATACCTATCGCTGGACCGGGGACCGCGTTCAGGCCGCGCTCGATGAGGCAGTGGCACAGGCAGAGGAAACGCCAAGGGCGCGACTGCTGGCCTATCTGACCGCGAGCTTTGCGCCGCCCATTGCCGATCCCGATCTGTTGGCAACATGGCTCGCCTTTTGGGGCCTAACGAAGACCGACGCACACATCGCCGCGCTTCATGCTGAAATCTATGCCGATTATCGCGCCGGGCTGGAGGCGCTGATCATGCCGGTCGCACCAGGCGACCATCGCCTCACCACTGTTGCGCTCACTGCGCTGGTGGATGGGCTCTGGCTTGAACTCAGCCTCGGCAACGCCCCCTTCACGCGCGCCGAAGCCGGGATGCTTGCAGAGAAATGGCTGGACGCGCTTCTGGCGGCCTAGCGCAGCCAGATCATCCAGCAGGCCATGTGAAGGTTATGCGGCTCTCTCCGCTGGCATGGCCGCCTGCGGAGAAGCGGCGTTCCAATGCCTGCCCCCGGCCTTGGGCATCAATCGCGATCACGGTGCTGCACCGCGTGCCGTAGATCGCATCGCGGATGAAGATGGGGGAGGGGTGCCGCTCATCGCCCGTATGCGGATGAGGCAGGCCGTCGGGCCAGTCTTCAGCCTTGAGCAGATCAAACAGCGTCTCGATCACACCGTCATCGCGGTCGAGCCACGCCTGCATGTCGCGCTCCAGACGGTCCTTGCGCGGCCAGGGCACGCCCGGGAGCGCATTCGATACGCAGTGCAGACCCGGTTCGAGCGGCGCGACAGCCGGGGCTGGCCGGTTGGAGAGGAAGCGGGCTTCGCCGGGCGTGGCGATGAACAGATTGAACGGGTTGAACCGGGCCAGTTCGCCCGCGTCCATTTGACCGTCAGCCAGCCAGTCCTTGACCAGAGCGCCGCGCGAACGCAGCGCGGGATCAGGCAAGCCGAACCCCGTGAGATTGGTGACGACGGCACAGCGCCCCGCTTCTGACACGCCGAGCCACATGCCGCCCGATTGCAGATCCTGCCCACCAATCAGGCCGGGTTGATCGGGCCAGCGATCCAGCGCCGAAGCCGGGCGCACGTGAAACTCATCGCGATTGCCCGCAACGATCAGTTGCCAATGCGGATGCGCCCGCCATGCCAATGCCACCACACACATGGCAGATGCTATTGCGCATCGCGTCTGCTTTGGCGAGGGTGCGGGCCAGCATTTCGTTGCATTGGAGATTGTTCATGGCCCGCATTCCTTATCCAGATTCCGCCGCGCTGACGCCGGGCGCTGCCGAAACGCTCGCTAAATTGCCGCCGCTCAACGTGTTCCGCATGATGGGCCATGCCGGGGATATGGTGACGGGCTTTGCGCGCTTTGGAAATTATCTGCTCGGGCGCACCAAGCTTGATCCCGTGCTGCGTGAAATTGCCATTGTCCGCGTCGGCATCCTGTCTGGCGCAGATTATGAAGTGCAGCAGCATAAGGAAATCTGCCGCAGACTGGGCATGGCAGAGTCATTGATCGCTGCGATTGGCGAAGGATCACAGGCAACGGCGTTCGATCCTTTGCAACGGCTGGTCATGGCGTTTACCGACGATGTGGTGCTCAACGTTCGTGCGTCAGACGCCACGTATGCGCCGCTAGCCGCCTCCCTTACGGTGCACGAGATGCAGGAACTGGTCGTGAATATCGGCTTCTACATGATGGTCAGCCGCTTCCTTGAGACCTTTGATGTCGATCTTGAATCCGCACCTGCTGACAATGCGCTTTCGCTTCCGGGCATGTCAAACGGCTGATTAAGCACTCCAAATGTGACGGGCCGCACAAGATTCGCGGCGAATCGCCCTATTCAAAACGGGCGATCCGGGGCACTATCAAGCCCTACCGAATCGGGTCGCACCAGTTTCGGCCGGGCAGGCTTGCCGTGATGGCTTCAGTTCTGCTCCGCCCAAAGGAGAGTTGCGATGACCGAACGGGAACACCCGCAGACAGAAAAACCGTCCATCGAGCTGGCCGAAGATCAGCTCGACAGCGCCGCTGGCGGAGTCCGGGGCGGTGATGACGATCTCGACGATCTTGAAGTCGAACGGCTCAAACGACGCTGACATAATTCTGACGCGTGACAAGGTCTAAAGGAGACTGATCATGACTGACAAGAAGCAGGCTCAAACCAGCAAAGACAGCATGGAACTGAACGAAGTGGCGCTGGATGAGATCAGCGGCGGTCCGGCTTATATCAAATTCGAAGGGATTGACGGCGAGTCCCTGAAATCGAGCTTGTCACCGGCCATCAAGGCCGGACAGGTCTTCAAATTCTGAGACGGAAGGAGACATCTGATGTCTGACAAGGAAAAGTCCGGCCAAGGCCCACAGGGGGCCGTCGAGCTGACCGAGGAGTTGCTGGATGACGTGGCTGGTGGCCGCAAGGCCGGGGAAGGCCAGAAGGACTTCCTCAAAATCACGCTGAAGGAAGTGATTATCAGCAGCTAGGCCAATTCCGGCCCAAGACAATGTCCACCGTCAATCGGGAGAAGAGACATGAATGACCCATGGGATGTGGCGGATGAAACGCCATTGGTCACCTTTGAAACGGCAGACCGGACATCGCGAAGCGACGATGTCGTGATTGGATATAGCAGCTTCGAATGGAAGCAGGATCCGCTGATCCGCACCGAAGATGGTTCGGTCGTCAGAATCACAGAGGCCGTTTTCCGGTTCTGATCGTAAGCAAGAGGCGGCACCTATGACCGGTCGCCCTGCGACGGTGGATGGCTATGTGGCGGATTCGCTCTACCCGAGCAGCTTCCATCAGATGTTCACGCCGCCTTGGACGGATGCGCTTCTGCTTCACGGCGGCATCGCTCCGCCACGGGGGCCGCGCACTGCCTTTACGCTGATCGATCTGGGATGTGGCGATGGCGTGGGCCTTTCGCTGCTGGCCGCTGCCCATCCAGAAGCGCGTCTTGTCGGCCTGGATGCGCTGCCGGGCCATATTGCGCGCGGAGAGGATCATGCTCGCCACGTTGGCCTTTCCAATATCCGCCTGACCTGCGCCACCTTCCAGAACGCGCTGGATATGGAGGGCGGGCGAGCGGACTATGTTGCCTGTCAGGGCGTGCTTGCCTGGGTCAGCCCTGAGAACAGAGCGGCGGTGCTGCGGCTGGCGGCGCATTTGCTGAAACCCGGCGGCGTCCTCACCATCGGCTATAACTGTTTCCCCGGTTGGGGGCAGATCGCTGGCTTTCAGCGCGCTGTGCGGGCGCTGGCAGCGGGGCGACCGGGTTCGCCCGCTGAACGGTTCGAAGCAGCTGTTGCCACGCTGCGGGAGAGCGGCGCGATCGACAAGGCGATCTGGGACTGGTTTGACCCGCTCATCCCCAAATTGCCGCGAGACTATTTCGCGCATGAATATCTCAATGAGCATTGGCAGCCGCTCTGGGCTGACGATGCGATTGGCGCAGCTGCGCAGCATGATCTGCATCTGGTCGGCGAGGCGCGGCCCTGGCGGCTCCGGCCTGATTTTGCGCTGCAAAAGGCGTGGCGAACAGCGCTGGACTCCATCGCCGATATTGGCGCGCGGGAAACCGCAAAGGATGTGATGACGCACAACTGGTTCCGCACCGATGTCTATGTGAAACGGCCGCCTCGACGGCTGTCGAATACCGAACAGACAGAGGCCCGGATGGCAGGCTGGTGGGCTTCGTTCATAGCTGCTGACACAGCCAGCTTTGAAGCGCGCACCGCAGCCGGCACGATCCGCTTTGGCAATGAGGCCGCCCGCGCGATCATGGCGCGTCTTGAAAGCGGTCCAGCGCCCCTGATGAGCGTTGAGGGCCTCGCCGCGGCAGATCTGCTCAACACGGTCGATGCGTTGTTCATGGCCGGGCTGGTCTGCCCCGTCGATCCGCCGAGCGAGGTTCCGCTGGCCAAGGCGATGAATCAGGCTATCTGCCGGATGGACGCAGAGGGCATGGCCATGAACGGACTGGTTGGGCGGCACGGGGCTGTTGGCGTCGATCGCGGGCAGATTGCGACGCTCGATGCCGCGCAAACGCTCAGGCTGGGGCTTGTCGATTGAAGCGAAACGACATGAAGTGCCAATAATTCGCCATGATTGTGATGGCACGCATAGTTGGCTCTGGCGAATCAGGCCAGAAAGGGCGCATAATCAAGCGGTCGGATAGTGAACCGGCACGGTCGCAGAACATTCAAACTCATTTGGAGATTGACCATGGCTTTGCTGAACGATGACAAGAACCCGAACAAGAACCAGCTCTCCGGCTTGAAGCCCGAAGGTGCGCAACTGCTGCAGGATGACGCGCTTGATCTGGCCTCAGGTGGGCTGAAGGCCACCGCCGACCCCGATGATGGCGGTGAGTACGCTCCCAGCGGGACGAGCACCAAAAGGCGTTAACCGGCGGCCTGACCATTCGCCGAGTCCGGCCCGCGCCGTTCGCGCGGGTCGCCAGTGGAGGTTGGCACTCAATCCCTCCCCTCGGGGTGCCGACCTCCCAATGGCGTTCTGGCCCTACAGCCCCACTTCTGCCGCATCGGCCCAGTTGCCATGCAGGCCAAAGCGCATCCGGATCGGGATGTTGATCGTTGCGATCGGGCCTTTTTCGATGTCGAGCGCATCGAACAGCAGCAGATCGCTGCGATGCTCTTCCAGACGGTTGCAGATCTGGACGATCCAGCCATCGCCTTCCGCCGCATCCTTGTGGCGCGGGATGAAACAGGGCTCCTGAAGGCTTGAAACCGGGCCGCACCACCAATGCTGTTCGGCCTTCGTCTGGTGATCGATCAGGCACAGGCAGTTCATCAGCAGACCGCCCGCCCTGCCGCCCTTGAGCTCGACCGGGCGCTTGTAATCCATCTCCAGCATCCAGCCATAGCGATAGGGCTGGCCCGCGAACCGATCATCAATGCGCGGGAATTCACCGGCTGTGTCGGTGAGTTTGACTTCACTTTCAAACGCGTCGCTGTTGCTCGCCATATCGACCGTCCAGCGGGTGAGGTAGCTCATCGCCTCCATGCCGTTGAAGGGCGCGCCGTTCACATCCGGGAAGAAGGGGAACATGTTGTTCTTCGCGACCGGAATATCGAAATGAACTTTGCTGCCTTCCTGAAAGGCGTTCATCACATGGCTGTTGAAGCTGTTTCCGGTCTTGAACCAGCGAATGTCATCGCCGGTTGCGCCTGCCTTGCGCGGCAGCACGCCAAGATAGACGGGCATGGAGGTGTCAAAGCCGAAATGCGGCAGGCCCTTTTCCAGCCGCTCCCAACTGCCGATCGAGGGCATGATGTTGAAGACGGCATAATCTTCGGTGATCCCGAAATCGTGCATCATGCAATAATAGGGCACCTTGAACCAGATTTCATGGACCAGCTCGCCCTCCGGCGTGACTTCATAAAAGGTGCAGTCGTCTGTGCAGAGGCCAGACGAAGCATAGCCAAACGCGATCATGTTGCCGGTCTTGGGGTCAATCTTGGGGTGAGCGGTGAAGGTCTGGCCCGTCATCTTTGCCCCCGTCTTGTCGTTGAAGAAGGCGGTGAAGCCCTCCGTCTCCATCGTGGCTGCGTCCATCACCAGCGCCGGGCTGTCTTCCTTGAGCGCATAGAGCTTGCCGCCATGGATCCAGGCGTTGGTGTTGGCCGTGGAGCGGATGCGTCCCTTCACGCTCTCATCATCGGTCAACGGATTGCGATAGGCCCCGAACAGCGCCTTGCCCGCCTCATGCTCCAGCTTCCACTTGTCCGTTTTCGCCCAGCGCTGGCGGAAATCGCACTGTCCATCATGAAAGTGGAAGCGCGTGATCATGCCGTCGCCATTGAAGCTGATGTCATCGTCCAGACGCGGCGGGAATTGCGGATCGGGCTGAACGCGGTAAAAGGCTCCCTTGAGTTCGGGGGGAATGGTGCCTTCATGGACGAGGTCGGCAATATCCGCCTCGATCCGCGAAGGGGTGTTGAACCCGGTATAGTTCATCGTCTGGGGAAAATTCGCCATGCCAGCCTCTCTCTCGACACTGATTGTAAGTTACACTAACAATTGCGCCACAGGCTGAGCATGACAAGGGAAAAAGAACTGGACGCGATCACGACACGGCCCGCAGCGTTGGAAGACGATGCCGATATCGGGCCGATCAAGGATATTCTCGGCTTCCATATCCGGCTCGCCCATGGCGCGGTGTACCGGCATTTCATGGAGACGTTCGCCGATCTGGACCTGACGCAGAAGCAGGTCTCTGTGCTGTGGCTGGTCGATGATCATGCCGACATTGCGCAGACCGATCTGGCGCAGCGCCTGCGCATGGATCGGGCGACGACCATGGCCATCGTCAACCGCTTGCAGGCGCGCAACTATCTGGTGCGGGGCAAATCCGAGACGGACGGTCGCAAGCAGACGCTTAACCTGACTGACGAAGGGCACCGCGTGCTCGCGGTCGCCAAGGAAGCGGTGCTGGAGCATGAAAACTGGCTCAAGGCGCGCTTCACCGACAAGGAAATCGAAAAACTGATCGAGATGCTGACGCGCATCCACGAATAGGCCAACGCTAAAAGGCGGGCAGACGAACACTGAGGAGAGGCCGCAATGACGCCGAAGAAGATTATCGATGCCGGGCCGATGCACCCGATGCAATGGGTTGCTGTGGCGCTGACCATCGGCCTCAATGCGCTCGACGGATTTGATGTCCTGTCTTCGGCCTTTGCCGGGCCGGGTATCAAGCAGGAATGGAATCTGGGGCCGGACGGGCTTGGTGTCGTGCTCGCCATGGAATTGATCGGCATGGGCGTGGGCTCGCTGATTCTCGGCGGCGCGGCAGACAAATATGGTCGGCGCCCGACGATCCTCGCTTGCCTGATCTTCATGGCGATCGGCATGTTCATGGCCGCGGCCGCCGCAACGCCGCAATCGCTCTCGGCATGGCGGTTCATGACCGGGATCGGCATTGGCGGGATGCTCTCTGCCATCAATGCCGTGGCCAATGAATATTCCAGTGCCAAGGGTCGCCATTTTGCAATGGCGATCATGGTGATCGGCTATCCGATTGGCGGGTTTACAGGCGGCTTGATTGTCAAATATCTGCTGCCCGCCAATGACTGGCGCGCCATTTTTGAATTTGGTGCCTGGGCAACGGTGACATTCATTCCCTTGGTGTGGCTGTTCATTCCCGAAACGCCGAGCTTCCTCAACATGCGCCGCCCGACAGGGGCGCTGGAGAAGATCAACGCCACGCTGGCGCGCTTCAAGCTGCAAACGCTCGACGCGTTGCCGCCGGTTGAGCCGCACCATGAGAATGCCAAATTGTCAGACATTTTCGGCAGCCGCTATCTGCGCACCACCATTCTCCTGTCGCTGGGCTACAGCTTCCATGCACTGACCTTCTATTACATCCTGAAGATGGCCCCGGTGATCATTTCCGATCCGCAATTTGCCGGGCAAAGCTTCACCAAGGCGGAAGGCGCAGGCGTGCTCGCTTATGCCAATCTGGGTGGCGCGATTGGCGGCGCGTGCTTTGGCTGGTTCATGCATCGCTTTGGCATCAAATGGTCGAGTGTGGCTGCGCTCGGCTTCAGCGTGGCGGCGGTTTTCTATTTCGGCATGGGGCAAACGACGCTGGCCGGATGGAGCGTTGCCGTGATCCTGGTCCAGCTTTTCACCAATGCAGCGATTGTGGGCTTTTATTCCGCCTGGGCGATTGCCTATCCCACGCATATTCGCGCGACGGGCACGGGCTTTGCGCTCAGCATCGGGCGCGGCGGCGCGGCCCTTTCTCCGATCATGGCCGGGCTGATGTTCAAGGCTGATCTGGGACTGTTCGGCGTTTCGGCGGTGATGGGTATCGGCTCGCTGCTTGCGATGCTGATGTTCGCCATGCTCGATCTCAAGGATGCCGAAGCGCACTGAGGGTTGAGCAGCTGCGATTGACCGTCAGGCTGTTCGCTTCACCCTGTCAGCCCAAACCGTGCTTCCTCGATCGCAAGGCGTATGCCATCGCGCATTGCGTCCCAGGCGGCGTGTTCGTCTGTGGCGTCGGCGGGAACGGTTTCCGCGGTCACGTGGATTCCCGCTTGCAGCGGCCCCGCATACCAGGCTGCCTGAACGTGGAGCGTTTCGTGCGGGAGCGGGCTGGGGGCGGAAAGCAGGATGCGCACTTCATCGGGCCGTTCGAACCAGGTCATCATGCAATAGATGAGATTGTCCATCATCTCGGCGCGCAGCTTGTCAGGCTTGCCAAGGCCGTGATGTTCGAATGATGCGGCAACAGCCGGATAGCGGGCGTCGAGCCGCGCCATGACGGGGGCCGTGAAATCTTCAATCTGCTCCGTCGCGCGGAACAGGCTCTGTTCGATCAGGCGCAATTTTTCGGCATCGGCCATTGGGCATCTCTCCTTTGCGCTTCCGCTTGCCGGGTCTGCACGCGGCTGGCCTTGACGTCGGTCAAGCACCGACCGAAGACTGGGCAAACAGAATGAGAGGAGCAGGATGATGCGCACGGGCGGCAAATGGGGGCTGGCCCTTCTGGTTTTGCTCGCTGGCGGGGGGCTTGCGGCTAACGCGTTCCGGGCGGAGATCGGGATGCGGATTTTCACCCGGGCAGTGGAGGCGCGCGCGGGGCGGGATGCTACGGTGGGGCTGCCCGATGGTCTTCATGTCGGCCTGTGCGGCACAGGCTCCCCACTGCCCAGCAAGGAGCGCGCCGGGGCCTGCACGCTGGTGATTGCAGGCGAGCGGCTGTTCGTCGTGGATGCTGGCGAAGGCGGCGCGCGCACGCTTCAGATCATGGGGATGCCGATGGGCCGGATTGAGCGGCTGTTCCTCACCCATTTTCATTCCGATCATATTGACGGGATGGGGCCGATGATGCTGCTCCGCTGGACGGGGAGCACCGCCAAGGCGCCCTTGCCCGTGCATGGGCCGCAGGGCGTCGAGGCAGTGATGGCGGGCTTCAATGCCGCTTATGCTGCAGACAATGGCTACCGCGTGGCGCATCATGGCGAAAAGATCGTGCCTGCATCCGGCGCGGGCGCGCAGGCCATGCCCTTTGCCATACCGGGCGATACGCCTGTTACAGTGCTGGAGGATGGGGGTGTGAAGATCACGGCCTTCCGCGTTGATCACGCGCCCGTCTCGCCTGCTGTGGGGTATCGGTTCGACTATAAGGGCCGTTCGGTGGTGGTGAGTGGGGACACGGCGGCCTCTGCCGATCTGGTCTCCGCAGCCAAAGGCGCGGACTTGCTGGTGCACGAAGCGCTTCAGCCGCGCATGGTGGCCGCGATGACGCAGGCGCTCTCAGCCAGAGGGGCTGCCAACACTGCGCAGATCACGCGCGACATTCTGGATTATCATGCCAGCCCCGAAGATGCGGCGCGGGCAGCCAAGGCGGCGGGCGTGAAGGCGCTTGTCCTCACCCATATCGTGCCGCCCACGCCGAGCCGCTTTTTCGATGCCGCCTTTCTGGGGGAGGCACCCCGCTTTTACGCCGGGCCTATCACTGTGGGGGCAGACGGCATGATGTTCAGCCTGCCTGCCAACAGCGTGGACATCATCGAGCGTGATCTGATGCGATGAGCGGGTGGGTCAGCGCCGCGCCAGACCCTTTTGCTCCATCCGCCATTTCATCTGATCGAAGCGGTCCTGCCCGAAGAACGGCTCGCCCTCGAACACCATCAGCGGCACCCCATAATGGCCGCCGACGCGCTGGTCTTCCTGCGCCTGTTCGATGGCGGCGTGATAATGATCGGGGTCAGCTGTGATCGCCGCGTCCAGCGTGGCAAGATCGAGCCCGACGCGGGCTGTCGCTTCGGCGAGATGATCGCCCTCATGCCAGCCCTGCACATGCCCGCCCCAGATGAGTGAGGAGATTTCGTCAAGGAACGCCAGCCCCTTGCCCGCTTCGGTCGCGGCCTGACCCAGCCGGGTGAGGCGGTAGATATAGGGCTGCTCCTTGGGGTAGCGCCGTGTCGCCATGTCGATCACCACCGGATCAGGCATCGCCCAGCGGAAGGGCAGGCCCAGATACTCGGCGCAGCGGAACACGTCGCGCATGAAATAGGTCAGCCAGAGCGGATCATTATTGTCGAAAAATTCGGGCTGCCGCACCGCCAGAGGATAGACGACGCGGACGTTGCAGCGCACGTCATAGTCCCGCTCCAGCGCCACCAGCCGCTTGGTCACAAAATAGCTGTAGGGTGAGCGGAACGACCAATACAGATCATAGCTCAAAGTCATGCGTCTCTCCTTATCCTGTGTGTGTCTTTTGCGCATGGATGGAGCAAAGCGCAATCTCCGCACTTGATTGCATGGCCCCTTCCTGCTCTTGCGGCACAAACGCGCATTCTCGCGCCTTCACGAACAGGAGAGCATATCATGGACCCGTTGTTTGATTTCACCGGCAAGGTCATCCTCGTCACCGGCGGCAGCCGCGGATTGGGCTATGAAATGGTGAAGGCCTTTGCAGCGCGCGGCGCGGACCTGATCATCGCCAGCCGCAAGCTTGATGCCTGCGAAGCTGTGGCGGAAGAAGTGCGCGGGATGGGCCGCAAGGCTGTCGCCCTCTCCGCGCATGTCGGCAAATGGGCCGAATGTGACCGGCTGATCGAAGAAGCCTGGGCCGCGTTTGGCCGGATTGACGTGCTCGTCAACAATGCGGGCATGGGGCCGGCTTGCCCCAGCCATGAAGTGACCGAGCAGCTCTATGACTCCGTGCTCAACCTCAACCTCAAAGGCCCGTTCCGGCTGGCAAGCCAGATCGGCTATCGCATGGCGCAGGGAGAGGGCGGCGCGATCATCAATATTTCGTCGGTCGGCGGGACCAAGCCACTGCCGGGCGTTGTGCCGTATGGCGCGGCGAA
>CALMZE010000147.1 GCA_937870585.1 uncultured Sphingomonadales bacterium
CCATGTCGATATGGCCCATCAGGCTTTCCTTGGCGAGCAAGGTGGCCTTTTCCGCAGTTCCGCCAATGCCGATGCCAAGCATCCCCGGCGGGCACCAGCCTGCGCCCATTTGCGGGATCATCTCCAGCACCCAATCGACGATGGAATCGCTGGGGTTCATCATCTTGAACTTGGTCTTGTTCTCGCTGCCGCCGCCCTTGGCCGCCACGTCGATGCTGATCTTATCGCCCGGCACCATTTCGACGTGCATCACAGACGGCGTATTGTCGCGCGTGTTGACGCGTGTGAACGCGGGATCGGTCAGCACCGAAGCGCGCAGCTTATTCTCCGGCAACAGATACGCCTTGCGCACGCCATCATCGACAATCTCCTGAAGGCTGCGCTCGCTGTCGAGCACGCACTTCTGCCCCCATTTGACGAAGACGTTGACGATGCCGGTATCCTGACAGATCGGGCGATGCCCTTCGGCGCACATGCGGCTGTTGGTGAGGATCTGCGCGATGGCGTCTTTCGCCGCCGGGCCTTGTTCCGCCTCATAGGCCACGCCCAGCGCGCGGATATAATCCATCGGGTGGAAGTAAGAGATATATTGCAGCGCGTCCGCCACGCTCTCGATGATGTCGGCTTCCTTGATGAGGACAGTCATGGTTCGCTCCGCTTCAGTCTGTTGGGGATGCCGCTAAACCAGCCTGCCAGTCAGGCAAAGGGATTTTTGATGGACATATGACGCCCTGGCACAGGAACCCGCAAATGATTTGCCCACTAAGCACGCTGGCTCCGTCCCGGAGGATGGCATTGCCTGCCTTGGCGTCCTTCAGTCTTGGCGTGAGTAGGATGGCGTTCGCGCGAAGGTGAAACAAGAAATGGCGCTGCCCCCAGATATTCTGGACGCGTCTTCAGCAGGCCTTACATCCCTTCATGCAGCCGCGCTCACAATCTCCTCGCCCGCTGCGGCTTCCAGTCGCTCGGCGATCGCCTTCAGGCGGCTGTCGCTGACGATCTTTTCACCCGTCAGATCGGTAACGTAGAAGGTGTCCACGGCGCGCTCGCCATACGTTGCGATATGCGCCGAATGGATCGTCACCTTCGATTCAAACAGCGCATAAGCCAGCGCGTAGAGCAATGCTGGCCGGTCGCGCGCGGCGGTTTCGATGACAGTGTAGCGGTTCGACGCGCGGTTATCGATGAGCGCGCTCGGCGCAATGTCAAAGGCTTCGGCCCGCAGGCGGTGCATCGGGCGCGCGGCGAGGCGGCTCATCATCTTGTGGCGGTCCACCAGCGCCTCGCTGATTGCGGCCTTCAGGCGCTCCAGTTGCGCCTCTTCCGCAAACGGACGGCCCATTGGGTCTTGCACAAGGAAGTTGTCGAGCGCGAGGCCATCGCGCGTGGTGTGGATGCGGGCGTCGATAATGCTTCCGCCCGCCAGATGGATGGCACCTGCCATGCGGTAAAACAGCCCTGGATGATCGCCCGTCATGATGGTGACGAGCGTGGCATCGCGCGAGGGATAGACCTGCGCGTCCACATGCAGCGGCGCGTCTCCGGCCGCTTCGGCCTGAAGTGCGTTGGCGACAAGCACGTCATCGGCTTCGGCGATCCAGTAACTGTCTGGTATCCGCTTGCGCCATGCCTCGAACCGCGCATCATCCCAGCCGAGTGTGGCGCGCAACGCCTCCTGCTTGGCGGCAATCCGCTCCTTGCGACCAGTCTGCTTGTGGCCAAGACGCAGCACTTCTTCAGTTGCTTCGAACAGGTTGGAGAGCAATTGCCGCTTCCATCCGTTCCACACACCGGGGCCAACCGCGCGAATATCCACCACCGTCAGCGCCAGCAACAGCCGCAACCGTTCCGCCGATTGCACGACCTGCACGAAATCAAGGATCGTCTTGAAGTCAGACAGATCGCGCTTGAACGCGGTGTCTGACATCAGCAGATGCGTGCGCACCAGCCAGGCCACCGTCTCGGTCTCCGCAGCATTCAGCCCGAAGCGCGGGCAAAGCTTCATCGCGACTTCTGCTCCCAGCACCGAATGATCGCCGCCGCGCCCCTTGGCAATGTCATGCAGCAGCACAGCGACATAGAGCACCCGTCGTGAGATCACCTGCCGAAGGATCGCTGTGGCCAGCGGATGATCCTCCCCCAGATCGCCCTTTTCGATGCGCGACAGGAGGCCAATTGCGCGGATCGAATGTTCATCCACCGTATAATGGTGGTACATATCAAACTGCATCTGCGCGACGACACGGCCAAAATCGGGCACGAAGCGGCCAAACACGCTGGCATCATTCATCCAGCGCAGCACGGTCGCCGGGTCTTTGTGAGAGGTGAGCACGCCCAGAAACAGGGCATTGGCGCGCTCATCGTTGCGCACCTTGGCATCGATCAGCTTGGCATCGCGGTTCGCCACACGCATCGCTTGGGGGTGGATTTCCAGTGCGTGCTGGTCTGCCAGCGCAAACATTTCAATCAAGCGCACCGGGTCTTCGGCAAACCAGCTGTCGCGCGGCAGAGCAAGCCGACCGCGATCAAGCACAAAGCCTTCTAGATTGCGGGGCGCGCGGCGGAATCCGGCAAGAGAGAAGAAGCGCTTCTTCTGCCCCTCGCTCTCATCCAGATTGGCGAGGAACAGCCCGGTCAGATCGCCCACCTGTTTGGCGGTGAGGAAGTAATGCTGCATGAAGCGCTCAACCGGAGAGCGGCCCGGCCGCTCACCATATTGCATCCGCTCTGCAATTTCGCGCTGCACGTCAAAGGTCAGCCGCTCTTCGGGGCGCCGGGCGATCAAATGGAGGTGGCAGCGCACAGCCCAGAAGAAATTTTCGGCCTTCTGGAACTGGCGTAACTCCTGCCGGGTGAGCAGTCCGCGCTCCACCAGTTCGGAAACGTCTGCGGCACGGTGCATATATTTGCCGATCCAGAACAGGGTGTGGAGATCGCGCAAGCCCCCCTTCCCTTCCTTCAGGTTCGGCTCCACCACATAGCGGCTGTCCCCCATCCGCTTATGACGCGCATCGCGTTCGGCCAGCTTGTCAGTGATGAAGGCGCGCGCGGTGCCCGCCACCACTTCGGTCTGAAAGCGGGCAACCGCCTCATCATAAAGCGCAGTATCACCCCAGACATAACGGGCTTCGAGCAGCGCGGTGCGGATGGTCAGGTCGCTCTTCGCCATGCGGACCATATCATCGAGCGAGCGGATGGAGTGCCCCACCTTCATGCCCAGATCCCACAATGTGTAGAGGATCGATTCAATCACCTGTTCAGACCAGCCGGTCTGCTTCCAAGGCGTGACAAAGGCGATATCCACATCCGAAAAAGGCGCCATTTCGCCGCGCCCATAGCCGCCGACCGCCACCAGCACGATGCGTTCTGCCGCGGTCGGGTTGTTGAGATGATACATGCGCTGCGTGGTAAAATCATAAGCCAGCCGCAGCACCTGATCGGTCAGAAAGGCATAAGAAGAGGCAATATCCCGTCCGGCCTGTGGGTGTGCCGTCAGTCGCGAGGCAATCTCTGACCGCCCAGCCTCCAGCGCCGGTTTGAGCACGCGTACCAGCGCGTTGCGCATAGCCGTATCGCCTGCAGGCTCAATCTCTTCCAGCGCGGAGACGAGCGCGCGACGATCAATGATGGTGCGACGATTGGCGATCTGGTCGGAGCGTGTGGACATGACTTGAGGCTATGCCGGTTTTCGGCAACAAGGTCATCAAGAAACGGGGTTGAGGAGGCGTATCAATGAAGATCAGGCATTGGAGTGCGGCGGCTTTGATCGGGCTGGCATCGGGCAGCCTGTCCGCGCGCGATGCCGTGCCACCACCGCCGCTCATTCTGTCGCCGTCGCCTCCTCCGATGATGGTGGTACGTCCAGATGAAGGAGGTTATGGCAAACTTCTGGTCGAAGCCTCATCCCACTGGGCGAACGGCCATCTGGACAAAGCCATCGCGCTGCTCGACCAAGCAGTCGCCCGATACACATTCCAAGGTGTCAACGGACATGTTGAGCATGTTGTTCTGGCGGACTTGATAACCGCCCTCTCCTACGCGGATTTGGCTAAAGCCAGGGCGCGCTATGATGCTTGGGAACGCGCATTTCCGCCCTCTGCTGCCAAGAACCCGCTCGATACGTTGCGGTTACCAGTGAAAACGCGCTTGCTGGTGTTTGAAGGCAAAGTGGCGGAGGCCCGCGCATTTGTGACCGGTGAGATCGCGACCCGCGATGCCATGTGGACTGAGCACCGGGCCAAGATAGCAGCGGAAATCACAGCCAAGACTCGAAAGAAACATGAGATCACTTATCTGGACACTGTGTTTGAACGCACGATGGGCGGATATAGCCGTGCCAACCGCTTGTCCGAATTCATTCTGGAAAGCCATGAGCGGGGTGAGGCCGCTTTCG
Source organism: uncultured Sphingomonadales bacterium (assembly GCA_937870585.1). Classification (GTDB taxonomy): domain Bacteria; phylum Pseudomonadota; class Alphaproteobacteria; order Sphingomonadales; family Sphingomonadaceae; genus Aquisediminimonas. The sequence continues at coordinate 4,394 of CALMZE010000147.1, forward strand.
CGGACTTCACGTCTCAGGCCAGCAATCCTTTTTTCAACAATAACTCCACGCTCAATCTGCACAGCAACTTCTTCCTGTCCTGCGCCTCGTCAGGCCTGAGCCCGCAAGACTGGATGGTCGCCGATGTGGGGTTTGACCGGGGCGAGCGCGACGGGATAGCCCTCCCCTTCGCCGCATCCCGGCCAGCCGTCATCGAGCCGATGCTGGAAGCCTTCGACAAGGTGAATATTTCCATCGCGGGCATGAGAGATGTTGCGGAGCGGCAGCGCGTCTTGTTGCGGTGTACACGCTCTTCCCCCCCGGTCTCAGAGACTGAAGCGATGCCGGACTATAGCTATATCCGGTCGTACCTGCTGCCTCTCATTCCTAACCCTGATGCGAAAAGCACGTTCAATATCTTCACTGATCCGATCAGCAATCTGGTGCGCGACAAGAACTGGATCATATTGCTGAATTATGCCTACTCCCCATTCACAGCAAAACCGGAAACATTCGCTCGCGCCCAGCGCGCGCTGCTCGATGCGCTGGAGGTCATGCCCGACCCGAACCCGGTCGCCATCTCCATCCTCAAAATCTGGATGCTGCCCGACGCCGCGCCGGGAGAAGTCGCACGCACGCGCAATCAACTGCCCCTTTATATCGAAGCAACCGCCAAGCTGAAAGACGTGCCGGGGATACCACCGCGTGTGCGTGCATATCAGGATTTCAGGCTGGCGAGCATGCATGAAGTCGTAGGTGACGTTCCCGCAGCAGAAGCCCTTTATCGGGATATTGTGGCGCGAGCGCCCAAGGAACTGGACGACAAATCCACCGAAGTGACGCGTGCACGTCTACGGCTTGCGGCGATCACTGAAGCCTCAGGCCGCTTTGCCGAATCCGCCGCGATCTTTGACGCGCTGGGGCTAAGTCCGGAACAATGCTCGCTCTATCAAGCCCGCCCGGCCATCACGAGTTTTCAGTCTCCTGACTATCCGATGGCGGCGCTCCGCTATGAGGTTCAGGGCAATGTCCAGTTCGAATTTGACCTGAATGAAATTGGCAAGCCCACCAATTTCCGGGTTCTGGCATCGACCCCGCCCTTCGTGTTTGACAAGGATACGATCCGCAGCTTCTCAAAAGCCAGTTTTGCGCCCGCTACGCGCGGCGGCAAGGCCCTGCCCTGCGAGGCGGCGATACAGAATTTCGTCTGGAAGATTGCGGACTAAGTGCTGACCTTACCCCTCCAGCTCACCCTGATATTTGAGCTCCAGATAGCGGCCCTGCGTTGCCAGCTTGTGCAGATCGCCTGATGCCAGCTGCACGCTCATGCGTTGCAACTCGCTATCCACGACGCCCAGCCCCTCGATCAGCTGGCGGTCTGGCACCAGACCGTCCAGCCCCTGCTTGCGCATCGCAACAGGAACACGCTGATACCCCTGCACCAGTTCAGGCAGTTCATCGGCCAGTAGGCGGCGGATTTCGAGCGCAGCAGGCTCCTTCTCATCGAGCGCGCGCAGTTGATCGCTCAGCGTTTCGAGCTTCAGGCCGATACCATCCACCAATTTCTGCGCAGGGGCCGGTAAAGCCTTGCGCTGGCTTGCGAGCCATTCCTCGGTGCTGATCGGCAGCATGGAGAGCGCCGTCTTGGGCAAATCGCTGGCGGCTCCCCCTGTGCCTCGGGGAAAGGCGAGCAAGCCCAAGGCCCCGAACAGGAACAGCATCGCTACAATGATGACGCCCGTCACGCCCAATGGTGCAACCGCCAGCCCCCAGGCGATAGCAGCCACCGCCAGAGCGACACTGAAGAGAATGACGCGCGTCAGCCTTTGTCGCGCTGTGCGGACCTGCCTCTTGCTGGCGCGCGCTGCGAGACGGGACTGAGCATCGACGCGGTTCAGCATCTCTTCTGCGCGTTGCAGGATGCGCTCGGACTCCATCGCTTAGGCGACCGGCGCAAACGGATTGGGCTCGCTCTTGTCTAGCGCAGCTTGCGCCTGCCCTTGAGCCCGCGCGATATAGCCCTTGGACTTTTCCACTTCGCCAGAGAGTGCATCCACCGTCGTCTTCATGGAAATCAGCGCCTTGCCCTTGAACTCATCAATCTGGTCCATCGTCAGATAGATGTTCTGGAACGCGCGTTGCAGCGTTTCCATCGGGATGGTGCTGGAGGCCGCCTGTTCATGGATCGCCGCTGTCTGCGTCTTGAGCAGTTCACCGGTGGAGTCGATGATGTTCGCAGTCGTGGTGTTGAGCGCGGTGATCTGATCAAGCACCAGCTTCTGGCCGACCAGAGCCTGCGCCACCGTCACCGCCGTGCGCAGCGCAGAAACGGTGGTGGTCGAGGCGCGGTCGACACCTTTGATCAGTTCGACATTATTCTTCTTGACCAGATCAAGGGCGAGATAGCCCTGCACGCTGACCGCCATTTGCGTGAGCAAATCCTGAGTCCGCTGACGGGTGTAGAAGAGCGCATTTTCGCGGATCGCTTTGGCCTTGGCTGGCTCGCTCGTCTCCAGATCGGCGGCCTTGGCTTCCAGCTTGGCATCCAGTGCCTTGGAAATATGGACCATCTGCTCCAGCCGCCCCATGGCACCCCAGAGCGACTGACGCTCAACATCAATGGCGGCATTGTCTTTCAGCAACTCATCCCGACCAGAGGACAAGTGGCCCAAAATGGCCGCAATATGACCCTGACTGGACTTGTAGCTGTCAAAATAATTCTTCATCCGGTTGCCGAACGGGATGATCCCGAACAGCTTGCGCGGGCGCATCAGATCGCCCTTCGCACCGGGATCGAGGTCTTCGATGGCCCGGCGCAACTCGGCAAGATTGGCCCCCACGCCTGATTCCTGATCCATGGCGCGCACCGGGCGGTCCAGAAAGCGGTTCGACTGTCCCGCAGCCTCCGCAATCTCTGCGCGGCCCATATTGGTCAGCTGGTCCACCTTCTTCCCAAATTCGGGCGAATTGGGATCGAGCGACGCCAGTTCGGCCACAAAGGCTTCAGCACGCGAGTCCAGCTCTGACTTGACCTCTTCCTTGACAGGCACAAGGCCAGCTGCCTGTTCGGGCGCGATGACCGGCACCGCGTCAGGCGGCGTGAGCGTGATCGTCGGTGCGACGGTTTCTGTGGACAAGAATTGTCTCCCAAACAATGGACGCCCACAATATGGAGCAAATATCTGTATTATTCAAGTAACACACTTGGAATTCGCTGATTGCGCGGATTTTGTCCTAGACCTTTGCACAGGACCGGCCAAAAGCGCAGGCATAACCATCTGGAGGCCCCATGCCCGCGCCCATCCGCACGCTTGCGCTTGCTCTTATTGCCACATCGCTCTCTCCCCTGCCCGCCGATGCCCGCAAGGCCAGGGCCGCTGATGAGGCGTTCGTGCCGGACGCGCTGAAGCAATTGACAGAAAAGGTCGATGCGGCCGTGCAAGACAATCGCGCAGAAGAGGCCAGCTTGTTGGCGCTGGACATGATCGCGCGGCTCGACACGCTGGTGGCGGCTGACGATCTTGATCGCAAGGACAGCGCCCTGACATCGGCCAGCTACGCCTTCAAGAGGGCGGGCCGCATCAGCGATGAGCGCGCCGCCATTTTGCAGAAAAAGGCCCTGACCGAGCAGAAATATGGTGTGGGCAGCCGCGAGGCCGATCTGATGATCCCTGAACTGGCCGACACCTACCGCCGGGAAGGGCGCACCGGAGAGGGTGAGCGCGTATTGCAGGCGCTGATTGCGGAACGTTCAACCCAATTGCCGCCCGGCGACGCGCGCATCATCAATCTGCTCCAGGCCCGTGCGACATTGCTCGAAGACTCCTCACGCCTGGCCGGCACGGTTGAGGCGCAGCGCGAGATTTTGGCGCTGCAATCCCGCTATCATGCCGATGAACCCCGCTATCTGCTGCGCACCACGCGTGATCTGTGCTGGAATCTGGGGCAACTGGGCCGCTATTCCGAAAGCATTGATCTGCTGCGCGCTGCCATTCCCAAGGCGGAAGAGTTTTGGCGGTCAACGGGTGCGACTGAAGACTATAATGGCAGTTTTGACAGCATGGCCGCGGCGATGCTGATTGCAGACTTCCAGTCGATTCTCGCCGATCATCTGGGTGCCGAAGGGCCGAGTACCGAAGCCGATGAGTTGTTCAAGGCCTCTCTGGCCTGGCGCAACCGCTATCAATCGCGGCCCACCCCGATTGTTGCCCGCGCTTACAACGCGATGGCCTTCCGCCAGAATTTTCAGGGCCGCTTTGAAGAGGCAGAGGTCAACGCCCGCACCGCGCTCGACATCATGGGAGAGCCCGACGAGCCGGACATCACGATTGCGAAGTATAAGTATAATCTGGCCGCCGCGCTGCTCGGTCAGGGTAAGGCGGACGAAGCGATCCCGCTGCTGCGCTATGGCGTGCCAGTGCAGCGCAAGGGTTACCCCGATGATCATCCCGATCTGGCGATCCTGCTTTCAACACTGGCCAGTGCGCTGGCACAGGTGCCCGGCAATGAAGCCGAAGCACTGACACTGGCTCGCGAAGCCACGAGCATCGCCCGCAAGCATCGCGATGCCCGCATTGCTGGCGGCTATAAGGACAGCGTGCCAGACCCCGGTTCTGCGGCGATTGCCCGCGCATTGGGCGGAGACATGTCGGTCCGCGATCCGCTGGCGATGGCTTACGGCGCACTGATGGAGGCCTATTGGGCGCAGAAATCGACCGATGCCCATAATGAGGCGCAAGCTTCCGAAGCGTTCATGGCCGCACAGGATCTGGAACAGTCGGTAGCGGGCCAAGCCATGGCAGAAGCTGCCGCCCGCACTCTGGGTGGCTCCGGACCGCTCGGCATGCTGGTTGGCGAACGGCAGGATCTTGTCGCCCGCGCCCGCGCGCTCAATGCCGAACTTGCCCGCGCCATGGCGAGCGGAGAGGCCGCGCATATCGACCGCGCCCGGCAGAATCTCGCTGCGGCCTCAGATGCGCTGGCCAAGGCCGATGCTGCCATCCGCACACAATTTCCCGATTATGAAGCGATGGTCTCCCCCACCGCGTTGGGGATCAGCGATGTGCAGAAGCGCCTCAAGCCCGATGAAGCGCTGCTGCTGATCGTCCCGCGCGGGGATGCGATTTATGCGTTTGGCGTTACAGCTGAGCATGTAAAGTTGTTCCGCTCTGAAGAGGCGGTCGGGCAAGTGCGAGCGCTGGTACGGCGCGTGCGCTGTCGCGTAGATGAAGCCAGTTGCACCACCGAAGGCGATCTGGATGCGAGCGCCGAAAGTGAGAGCGAGCGTCAGGGCATCGACGCCTATTTCCCCCGGTTTGACCGGCAGGCCGCTCATGCACTCTATGCCAATCTAATCGCGCCGCTTGAACCGGTCATCGGCACCGCAAAGACCGTGTTTCTATCAGCATCGGGCGATCTGAGCGGCATCCCCTTCCCGCTGCTCGTAACGGAATTTGATGAAAACGGGCCGCCAGACTCGACCGACGCCAAGAGCCTGATCAAGACCAAATGGCTGGGCGACAAATACAGCTTCATCACGCTGCCTGCGGTCTCAGCGCTGAAGGCGGTGCGCCCCCTGCCCGGCCAGACTTCCGTTGCGGGAGGGACGGCATTCCTCGGTTATGGAGCCCCCGCTCTGGGCGGCACAGCAGGCACCAGCCGGGGCGTTTCGAGCGTGCCAAGGCGGCGCGTGATGCGCAGTGGCATTATGGCGCTGCGTGGAACGGGTCCGGATGCCCTGCGCGCGCTTGATCCGCTGCCTGGCACCGAAACCGAACTCAAGGCGATGGCGGGCGTGCTTTCCGCAAAACCCGGCACTGTCCGGCTGGGAGCAGCCGCCACCGAAACCGCGTTTCGCGCGGACCCAACGCTAAGCGGCGCGCGCGTGCTGGCCATTGCCACGCACGGCCTGCTGCCGCGTGAACTGGATGGCAATGCGGAACCCGCGCTCGTGTTCACGCCGCCCGCAACGGCCAGCGCGAACGATGACGGACTGCTGACCGCAAGCGAAGCCGCCCAACTCAAACTGACGGCTGAATGGGTGATCCTTTCAGCCTGCAATACGGCAGCAGCAGATGGCACGCCGGGCGCGCAGAGTCTGTCTGGTCTGGCCCGTGCGTTCCTTCATGCTGGCGCGAAGGCGCTCCTCGCCAGCCATTGGCGCGTGTCCGATGAAGTCACTTCAGCGCTGACTGTGGAGACGTTGCGCCTGCGCCGAACCGGCAAGCTCAGCCGTGCAGAGTCGCTGCGACAGGCGATGACTGCAATCCGCACAGGCAAACGCGCCGATGGCTCCGCCATGCCCGGCTGGCAACCGCACTGGGCACACCCCGCAGCATGGGCTCCGTTCATCCTTGTGGCAGCGGACGGAGAGTAAGTTGCATACATCCTCCCCAACGTCTCGCGTTGGGGAGGTGGCATCGCGCAGCGATGACGGAGGGGCCGTGCGTTGCGGCTGACGGCCCCTCCACCGCTTTGCGGTCCCCCTCCCCATCGCAGGACGATGGGGAGGACTTGTTGAGCCAACGCACTCAATCGCACGCCAGGCAAAATCGCCAACCACACACACCGCTTGCCAATTCACGCGCATTGTTCTAAAGGGCCCTTGCTTTCTCGACATCGTCAAGACGTTGGGGTCGGAACCGCAAGGGTCCGGCGGCCAAAGCGCATGGTTTGCTAACAGGAGTTTGCATGGCGGATATCGCCCTGATTACCGGATTGATCGAACCCCTCGCCACCGCGATGGGGCTTTCTCTGGTGCGCGTGGCGATGTTTGGCGGCACGTCTGATCCTACACTCCAAGTGATGGCCGAACGCCCCGACACGCGCCAGCTGACCATCGAAGATTGCGCCGAACTCTCGCGCCGCATTTCCGATGTGCTGGATGAGGCAGACCCGATCGAAGCCGCCTATCGCCTCGAAGTCTCTTCCCCCGGCATTGACCGCCCGCTCACCCGCCTGAACGACTTTGCCGATTGGACCGGATTTGAAGCGCGTCTGAACCTTGAGGAAGCCGTCAGCGGCCGCAAGCGGTTTGATGCGCGGCTGGATGGACTGGAAGATGGCTTGATCGTCGTCACTCTGCTCAAGTGGGGCGAAACGCTCCGCATTGAATTTGCCAACATTGCCAGCGCCAAATTGCTGCTGACCGATGCCTTGATCAAAGCCACCGCTCCGCTGTCCAGCGAGGGCGCAGACACGATTTCACTGGAGAGTTGAATCCCATGTCCACACCCATTTCCGCTAACAAGACCGAATTGCTCGCCATTGCCGACGCGGTCGCGCGCGAAAAGCTGATCGACAAGGGCATCGTCCTTGAAGCGATGGAAGACGCTATCCAGCGCGCCGCCAAGGCGCGTTATGGCGCCGAAAACGACATCCGCGCCAAGATCGACCCCCAGACCGGTGATATGCGGCTGTGGCGCGTTGTCGAAGTCGTCGAAGAAGTGGACGACTATTTCAAGCAGGTCAGCGTTTCCGACGCGCAGAAGCTGCAGGCGGGTGCCGCTGTGGGCGATTTCATCGTCGACCCCCTGCCCCCGATTGAATTTGGCCGCATTGCTGCGCAGGCCGCCAAGCAGGTGATCTTCCAGAAGGTCCGCGATGCTGAGCGCGAGCGCCAGTTTGACGAGTTCAAGGATCGCGTCGGTGAAATCATCACCGGCGTCGTGAAGCGCGTCGAATTTGGCCATGTCGTCGTTGATCTGGGCCGCGCCGAAGGCGTCATCCGCCGCGATGCGCAGATCCCGCGCGAAGTGGTGCGCGTCGGTGATCGCGTCCGTTCGGTCATTCTCAAGGTCGTGCGTGAAAATCGCGGTCCGCAGATTTTCCTCAGCCGCGCGCATCCGGAATTCATGAAGAAGCTCTTCACGCAGGAAGTGCCGGAAATCTATGATGGCATCATCACCATCATGGCCGCCGCGCGCGATCCCGGCAGCCGCGCCAAGATTGGCGTGATCAGCCGTGACAGCAGCATCGATCCGGTCGGCGCCTGTGTGGGGATGAAGGGCAGCCGCGTTCAGGCCGTCGTGCAGGAAATGCAGGGCGAAAAGATCGACATCATCCCGTGGAGCGAAGACACTGCGACCTTCGTGGTCAATGCGCTTCAGCCCGCCACGGTCAGCCGCGTCGTGATCGACGAAGAGGAAGGCCGCATCGAAGTGGTGGTGCCCGATGACCAGCTCTCGCTCGCCATTGGCCGTCGCGGTCAGAATGTCCGCCTCGCCAGCCAGCTGACGGGCCGCGCCATCGACATCATGACCGAAACCGATGCGAGCGAAAAGCGCCAGCGGGAATTCGTCGAACGCTCCGAAATGTTCATGAACGAACTCGATGTGGACGAAACGCTCGCCCAGCTGCTCGTGGCCGAAGGCTTCACCACGATGGAAGAAGTCGCCTATGTCGATCTCGATGAAATCGCCTCCATCGAAGGACTGGATGACGAAATCGCGGGCGAACTCCAGAGCCGCGCCTCCGAAGCGCTGGATCGCCGTGAAGAGGCTGCGCGTGAGGAACGCCGCGGTCTGGGCGTCGAAGATACGCTCGCAGAGCTGCCGCATCTGACCGAAGCGATGCTCGTCGTGCTCGGCAAGGCTGGCATCAAGACGCTCGACGACCTCGCTGATCTGGCGACCGACGAACTGATCCAGAAGAAGCGGGTCGAGCCGCGTCGCCGCGATGGCGCAGACAAGCCCGAGAATAAGGGCGGCGTTCTGGCCGAATTCAATCTGAGCGAAGAGCAGGGCAATGAGGTCATCATGGCCGCCCGTGCCCATTGGTTCGAAGATGAGGGAGTCGCTGATGCGGAACCCTCACAATGAGACCGGCGATACTCCTGAACGTCGTTGCATAATCACAGGTGAGCGCGGGTCGCGTGGCAGCCTGATCCGGCTCGCTCTTGGGCCGGATGGCGTCGTGCTGCCCGATGTGCGCGCCAAGGCCCCCGGTCGCGGGGCCTGGATCAGCGTGACACGCGCAGCGCTTGAGGCAGCCATTGCCAAGGGCAAATTGAAAGGTGCGCTGGCGCGGGCCTTCAAAGGCCCTGTGGACCATCCGGACGATCTTGCTCAGCGGATCGAGGACGCGCTCGCACGCAACGCGCTCGACCGGCTGGGGCTGGAAGCGCGCGGCGGCACGCTGCTCACCGGTTCAGACCGGATCGATGAAGCGGCCCGGCGAGGGCGTGTTGAACTGCTGCTCCACGCGGCGGATGCCAGTGATGATGGCTGCCGCAAACTGGCACAGGCCTGGCGCGTCGGGCTCGATCTGGAAGGTTCGGGGCTGGAAGGCGTCAAGCTCTCGGCAGACCGGCACGCGCTGGCCTTGGCCTTGGGGCGCGAAAACTGCGTCCACATTGCCATCACGGACCGGCGGGCCGCACACCGGATCGACGAAAGCGTGGGCCGTTGGCAGCGCTTTATTGGAATCAACTGGGTCCCTGCCCTTGCGGAATCAGCCGCCAAGGTTCACGGGGACGCCGCGCATGAATTTTTGCAGGAAGACGGGTTAGGGCAATGAGCGATACGGAAAAACCGAAACTGGGCATGCGCGCGCCGCTGGGCATCAAGCGCACCGTAGAGACGGGCCAGGTGAAGCAGAGCTTCAGCCATGGACGGCAGAATACTGTCGTTGTGGAAGTGAAGCGCCGTCGCATTCTGGGCAAGCCGGGCGAGGCCGAGGCGGTGCAGACGCCTGCCGCGCCCGAACCGGTTGTTGCGGCACCGCCGCCGCCGCCTCCCCCGCCGCCGCCTGCGCCGAAGCCCAATGAGGCTCCGCTTTCCCGTCAGGAAATGCAGGCCAAGCTGCTGCGTGAAGCCGAAGAAGCCCGCCTTTCCGCACTGGAGGAAGCCCGCAAGCGAGAGGAACAGGCCCGACTTCAGGCCAGCGAAGACGAGAAGCGTCGCGCCGAAGAGAATCGCCGCGCCGAAGAAGAAGCCGCGCGTGCTGCAGAAGAAGCAGCCAAGGCTCCCGAGCCTGAACCGGTCGCAGAAGCCGCTCCCGCTCCAGCCCCTGCGCCAACAACGGCGGCCGAAGACCGGCAGGACCCCTTTGCACCTAAGCGCCCCGCTGCTGCGCCCGTCGCACCGCGCAAGCCAGAACCGGCGCGCCCCAACCGCAGCGGTCGCCCCGGCGATGATCGTCGCCAGTCTGGCAAGCTTACCGTCACCCGCGCTCTGGGCGATGATGACAATGCCCGCACGCGTTCGCTCGCGGCGCTGCGCCGTGCGCGTGAGAAGGACAAGCGCGCCCATATGGCGGGTGGGCCTTCGGTCAAGCAGGTGCGTGACGTGGCGGTGCCCGAAGCCATCACCGTGCAGGAACTCGCCAACCGCATGGCCGAACGCGGCTCTGCGCTGGTCAAGGCGCTGTTCAAGATGGGAATGCCCGTCACCATCAACGAAACGATCGATCAAGATACCGCCGAACTGCTGGTGACCGAATTCGGCCACAACATTGTGCGCGTGTCTGATTCAGACGTTGATATTGCGCATGACGACGATGTTGATGCGCCCGAAACACTCAAGAGCCGTCCGCCGGTCGTAGCCATCATGGGCCATGTCGATCACGGCAAGACCAGCCTTCTCGACGCGCTGCGTGGCACCGATGTAGTTGCGGGTGAAGCCGGTGGCATCACCCAGCATATCGGCGCCTATCAACTGACGATGAAGGACAAGAGCAAGATCACCTTCCTCGACACGCCGGGCCACGAAGCCTTTACCGAAATGCGCGCACGCGGTGCCAATGTGACTGACATTGTCATCATCGTGGTGGCCGCAGACGATGGCCCCAAGCCGCAGACGGTGGAAGCGATTAACCATGTGAAGGCCGCCGGCGTTCCCATGATCGTTGCCATCACCAAGTGCGACAAGCATGAGGCAGACCCGCAAAAGGTGCGCGAACAACTGCTTCAATATGATGTGATCGTCGAATCCTTGTCGGGCGAAGTGCAGGAAGTTGAAGTGTCAGCCAAGGCTGGCACAGGGCTTGATGAACTGATCGAGAAGATCCAGTTGCAGGCCGAACTCTCCGAACTCTCCGCCAATCCGGATCGTGCGGCTGAAGGCAAGGTCATTGAAGCGCGGCTGGACAAGGGCAAAGGGCCGGTTGCGACCATCCTCGTTCAGCGCGGCGTGCTGCGCACGGGCGACATTTTCGTGGTCGGCAGCGAAAGCGGTCGCGTGCGTGCGATGATGGACGATAAGGGCCGCCAGATGAAGGAGGCAGGCCCCTCCATGCCGGTCGAAGTGCTCGGTCTGGGCGGCGTGCCATCCGCAGGCGACACGCTGACCGTGGTTGAAAGCGAAGCCCGCGCCCGTGAAGTGGCATCCTATCGCTCAGACGTGGCAACCAAGAAGCGTACGGGTTCCGGCCCGGCTTCTCTGGAATCGATGTTCTCCGCGCTGAAGGAGAAGCAGGCGGTGGAATATCCGCTGGTCGTGAAGGGTGACGTGCAGGGTTCGGTGGAAGCCATCTGCTCCTCGCTCGCCAAGATCGGCAATGATGATATCCGCGTGCGCATCCTGCATTCGGGCGTCGGCGGCATCACTGAAAGCGATGTCACGCTCGCCAAGGCATCGGGTGCGCCGATCATCGGCTTCAACGTCCGTGCCAATGCCAAGGCGCGCGAAATTGCCGAAAAGAACCATGTCGCGCTCAAATATTATGACGTGATCTATGATCTGCTCGATGACATTCGCGCCGGTATGGCGGGCGAACTTGGCCCCGAATATTTCGAAACGGTCGTTGGCCGCGCCGAAATCAAGGAAGTCTTCCCCGCTGGCAAGCATGGCAAGGCCGCCGGTCTGCTGGTTCTGGAGGGCTATATCCGCAAGGCTTTGCGCGCCCGCATCACCCGCGACGATGTCATCATTTACAATGGCTCGATTTCCAACCTCCGCCGCTTCAAGGACGATGTCCCCGAAGTCCGCGCTGGTCTGGAATGCGGCGTCACGCTGGAAGCCACGACCGACATCAAGAAGGGCGACATGCTCGAAACCTTCGAGGTGGAAGAGCGCGAACGGACGCTTTAATCGCAACCTCCTCTCCTCCTTTGGGGGGAGAGGCCGGGAGAGGGGCTGGGCACGTGTTTAGGCCGCTCGGGTTTGAACCCGAGACTTTCGCCCGTAGGGGAGAGGTAGACCTATGAAGACCGCTGATGCCCCCTCCGTCCGCACGCTGCGCGTGGGTGAACAGGTGCGCCATGTGCTCTCTGAAATCCTGCAACGCGGCGATGTGCATGATGCGGTGTTGGCGAGCCATCTGGTTTCGATCACCGAAGTGCGCATGTCGCCCGATTTGCGCCACGCGACCGTATTCGTGAAGCCGCTGCTGGGTCAGGATGAAGAGGCAGTGCTCAAGGCGCTGCGCACCAACACCGCCTATCTGCAAAAGACCGTCGCCTCCAAGGTACGGCAGAAATATGCAGCCAAGCTCAAGTTCCTGGCCGATGAGAGCTTTGACGAAGGTTCTCATATCGACAAGCTGCTGCGCGATCCCAAGGTGGCGCAGGATCTGGGAGAGGCCTGATCAGCGCCGGTCGAACCGCGCGCTAATCATCAGATTGACCTTGTCTCCCACCACCACAGGCCATGCCTTCATGCCATAGGCTGAGCGTTTGAAGCGCGCCGATGCGGTCAGATCCAGACGCCCTTCGCGCGACATGGTTTCAAGCGGTTGTGGGAAACTGACCCTTAGAGACAAGGGCCGACTGACACCGCGCACATTCAATTGGCCGTCCACAATGGCGGATTTCGGGCCTGTAATGCGCAAGCGCGTGCCATGAAACACAACTTCACGATACCGGTTGGTGTCAAAGAAATCCTGACCTTTGAGCATCTCATTGTCAGACATGTCGCCCGCATCCAGCTGTGTGGCATCCACAGCGACGCGCAGATCAAAACCGTTCGCATCATTAGGCCGATATTGCACGCTGCCGGTCAGCGTTGGAAAGGCGACCTTCTTTTGCGACACACCCATGAACGCCACTGAGGCCGAGACGCGGCTGCGCGCGGCTTCCAACGCATAAGACCCTTCGGGTAATTTGGCTTGGACCGGAGCCGCAAACAACAAGGCCGCCATCCAGACGCGTTTCATGGCCATTAAATCTCCTCCGCTCCAGCTTATGCGCCGGGCATTTGCGAACGCTTATCATTCTTTGCCTTGCTCCACCATGTATGGCGCAGCGCTTTCGCATTCGGGACGGATCGTCTAGCAGGCGCTGATGGCCAAGCTCTATTTCTATTATGCCAGCATGAACGCGGGCAAATCGACCACGCTGTTGCAGGCCGATTTCAACTATCGTGAGCGCGGAATGCGCACCATGGTGTGGACGGCCGCGCTGGACGACCGTTTCCACGCAGGCGCTGTGACCTCGCGGATTGGCCTGCGGGCAGATGCACAATTGTTCACTCCGGAAACGGATTTGCTCGCCGCAATTGATGCCGAACACGCCGCCTCCCCCCTCTCTTGCTTGCTTGTGGATGAAGCGCAATTCCTCAGCCGCAATCAAGTGCTCCAGCTGGCGCGCGTGGCAGATGAGCGGAGCATTCCTGTGCTTTGCTATGGCCTGCGCACCGACTTTCAGGCGCAACTCTTCCCCGGAAGTGCTGCACTGCTGGGGCTGGCTGACGCGCTCATCGAGATCAAGGCCGTGTGCCATTGCGGGCGCAAATCGACGATGAACATGCGCGTTGATGAAAGCGGCCAGCCCGTCCGCGAAGGCGCACAGATTGGCATTGGCGGAAACGAATCCTATCTGGCCCTGTGTCGCAAGCATTTCATGGAGCTGGTGCGTGGGTGAATTATATGTGCCGCTGTCTGACGGCGTCTTGGTGCTGGAGCCGCTCAGCGAAACCCATCGCGAGGGTTTGCGCATCGCATGTGCTGAGGATCGCGATATCTGGCAAATCTACCCTTTCTCTTATGCGGGCAACGCCTTTGATCCGCAGTTTGAACGGATGTTGGCCGGGCCGCCGCAGCGATGCTGCTATACCGTGATGCAGGCCGGCGTGGTGGTCGGGATGACGGCGTGGATTGATGACAATCCTGCCTTTCAGTCAGTCGAGATCGGCAACAGCTTTATCGTGCCCCACCTGCGCGGCAGCGGCTTCAACACCCGCCTGAAAAAGCTGATGATCGACCATGCGGTGGCGCAGGGCTATCGCCGGATCGTCTTCAAGGTCGATCAGGTCAATGGTCGCTCGCAGGCCGCCGTTCTGAAACTTGGCTGCACGCAGGAAGGTATACTCCGCGCCGAACGCATCACCTGGACGGGGCGCGTGCGCGATACTGTCATCTTCTCGATCCTGGCTGATGAGTGGAAGGCGTTGCAGTCATGAACATTCTCTTCGAGATTGCCACCTGGCTGGTACCGCTCACCTTCGCCATCGTATTTCATGAAGTCGCGCATGGCCGCATGGCTTACCTTCTGGGCGATCCAACCGCGAAGGACTTGGGGCGGCTGAGCCTCAACCCGATCCGCCATGTCGATCCGTTCGGCACGATTATTTTGCCGCTGATGCTGGCTCTTTCCAGCGCGCCAATCTTCGGCTGGGCCAAGCCCGTGCCCTTCAATCCCGCCCGGCTGCGCAACCCGCGCTGGGGATCGGTGCTGGTGTCAGCGGCCGGGCCTGCGTCCAACATTGTGATGGCACTGATCGGGGCATTTGGCGTTGCACTGGCCGCGCGGTCCTTTGGCGCAGAAGACGGCGGAACCTTGGCCAGCCTGATCATTGGCAACCTGTCCAACTTCATCGCCATCAACCTGTTTCTGGCCGTGTTCAACATGATCCCCCTGCCCCCGTTTGACGGCTCCGCAGTGCTCGCCGGTTTCCTGCCCGACGGCTGGCGGCAGAGCTTCCAAAATCTGGATCGCTACGGCCTGCTATTCATGATTGGCCTGATCTTCATCCTTCCCCAGTTCGGGCCGGAGTTCAACGTGCTGGGCAAGCTCGTGGGCCCGCCTGTGCGCTGGTTGTTCGAACACATGATCACACTGGTCAGCCACCTTGTCTGACAAGTCTATGCTCAACGGCTGGATCATCCTCGACAAACCCCATGGGCTGGGCTCAACTCAGGCCGTGGGTGCCGTCAAACGCGCGCTGCGCGAAGGCGGCTATGCCAAGGCCAAGATCGGCCATGGCGGCACGCTCGACCCGCTGGCGACCGGGGTGCTGCCGATTGCACTCGGCGAAGCGACCAAGCTCGCCGGGCGGATGCTCGACAGTGACAAGATTTATGAATTCACTGTGACCTTTGGCACGGAGACGGACACGCTCGATCTGGAAGGTGTGGTGGTGGCGGAAAGCGATGCCCGGCCCACGCTTGAACAACTCGAAGCAGTACTGCCGCGCTTCACCGGCCCCATCGCGCAGGTGCCGCCAGTCTATTCGGCACTCAAGGTGGATGGGCAGCGGGCCTATGATTTGGCGCGCGCCGGCGAAGAGGTGGTGCTCAAGAGCCGGGATGTGGTGGTTCATGCGCTCACAACACGTCGCCCCCGCGAAGGCGGGGGCCGCTTTGACGCTATGCAACATATCCTCAAACCGGCCCCCGCCTTTGCGGGGGCGACGCCGCTCGACGCGATCACCCTCACCGCCCATGTCTCCAAAGGCACCTATATCCGCTCGCTCGCGCGCGACATCGCGACCGCGCTCGGCACGGTTGGCCATGTGACCATGCTCCACCGCGTCAAGGCCGGGCCGTTCACCCTTGATCACGCGATTTCGCTGGACATTCTGTTCGAAAAGTCTAAGGCCCGCGCGCTAGAGGACATTACTCTGCCGTTGAGAACGGCGCTGGTCGACATCCCGGCGCTCGCTCTCTCCCCGGAACAGGCAGGGGCGCTCAAGCAAGGGCGCGTCTTGACCGGGATCGCCGCACCGGACGGCCTCACCCTTGCCACGCTGGATGAAACTCCCGTTGCACTGGTCGAGTGTTCTGATGGCACCATCAAGGTGGAACGCGGCTTCAACCTGTAAACACACGATGTCGAAGGAAATGAAATGTCGATTACTGCTGAGCGCAAGGCTGAACTGATCAAGGACAATGCCCGTCACGAAGGTGACACCGGCTCCCCCGAAGTTCAGGTCGCCATCCTCACGGAACGCATCGCCAACCTGACCGAACACTTCAAGAGCCACGCCAAGGACAATCATTCGCGTCGCGGCCTCCTGATGCTGGTCAACACGCGTCGCAGCCTGCTCGATTATCTCAAGAAGATCGATGCAAGCCGCTACACGGCTCTCATTGCGAAGCTCGGCCTTCGCAAGTGATGTAAAAGCCCGGCTCCCCAAAAGGGAGCCGGTTTTGCTTTTGCATCATCCCCGCGCAGGCGGGGATCCAGAAAAGCGAACCATCACAATCCGGTGATGGCCTCGCCAAGCGGTTTCATCCGCACCGTTCGTCCTGAGCTCGTCGAAGGACTGCCCTTCTTTCTGGAGGAAGGGGAACAAGGCAGGGCTTCGACAAGCTCAGCCCGAACGGTTCAGGTGAAAACATGGGTGCCAAGACCGGCCCCAAACTATGAAGGCCCCCGACTGCATCCGGCAGCGGGGTTGAAGGAAAACACATGTTCAACACGAAAACTGTATCCATCGAGTGGGGCGGCGAAACCCTCACGCTCGAAACGGGCAAGGTTGCCCGTCAGGCTGACGGCGCTGTTATGGCGACGCTCGGCGAAACCGTGGTGCTGTGCGCCGTCACGGCTGCAAAGTCGGTGAAGGACGGGCAGGATTTCTTCCCGCTCACCGTGCACTATCAGGAAAAATATTCGGCAGCTGGCCGCATCCCCGGCGGCTTCTTCAAGCGCGAACGTGGCGCGACCGAGAAGGAAACGCTGGTTTCCCGCCTGATCGACCGCCCGATCCGTCCGCTCTTCCCCGAAGGCTTCTACAACGAAATCAACGCCATCGCGCAGGTGCTTTCGTATGACGGCCATAACGAGCCCGACATTCTGGCCATGGTGGCCGCTTCTGCCGCTCTCACCATTTCCGGCGTGCCCTTCATGGGTCCGATCGGCGCCGCGCGCGTCGGCTATGTCGATGGCGAGTACATCCTGAACCCGACCGATGAGCAGGTTGCCGCTGGCGATCTCGATCTGGTCGTCGCTGCGACGTATGACGCCGTGATGATGGTTGAATCCGAAGCCAATGAGCTTTCGGAAGAAGTCATGCTCGGTGCCGTGCTGTTCGCGCATGACGCTTGCCGCGAGGTCATCAAGGCCATCGTCAAGCTCGCCGAACAGGCTGCCAAGGAACCTTGGGAACTCAGCACCGGCGACGACAACGCAGCGATCAAGGACAAGCTCAAGAAGCTGATCGGTGGCGACATTGCTGCTGCTTACAAGCTGACTGACAAGTCTGCCCGTTCGAACGCGCTGAACGCCGCGCGGGACAAGGCCAAGGCGCAGTTCGCTGAAGACGGCCTGTCTCCGCAGGACGTGATGGCCGGAATCAAGCTCACCAAAAAGCTGGAAGCCGAAATTGTTCGTGGCGCGATCCTGAAGGATGGCACGCGCATCGACGGCCGCACCACCACGCAGATCCGCCCCATTGTGGCGGAAACGCACTTCCTGCCCCGCGCGCATGGCTCTGCCCTGTTCACGCGTGGTGAGACGCAGACGATCGCCACCTGCACCTTGGGCACCAAGGACGCAGAGCAGATGATCGACGGTCTGGGTGGCCTGCGCTATGAAAACTTCATGCTCCACTACAACTTCCCCCCTTATTCGGTGGGTGAAGTGGGCCGCTTCGGTGCGCCGGGGCGTCGTGAAGTGGGCCATGGCAAGCTCGCCTGGCGCGCGCTGCACCCTGTGCTGCCGACCAAGGACGAATTCCCTTACACGATCCGCCTCACCAGCGACATCACCGAGTCGAACGGCTCGTCCTCGATGGCGTCGGTCTGTGGCGGTTCGCTGGCCATGATGGACGCCGGTGTGCCGATCAAGCGCCCCGTCTCCGGCATTGCCATGGGCCTGATCCTCGAAGGCAGCGATTTTGCCATCCTGTCCGACATTCTGGGTGATGAAGATCATCTGGGCGACATGGATTTCAAGGTGGCCGGCACGTCTGAAGGCATCACCACGATGCAGATGGACATCAAGATTGCGGGCATCACGAAGGAAATCTTCGAAAAGGCCCTCAATCAGGCGAAGGAAGGCCGTGCGCATATCCTTGGCGAAATGGCCAAGGCGCTGGGCGAGACCCGTCAGGAACTCTCCGCACACGCACCGCGCATCGAAACGATGCAGATCGACAAGTCCAAGATCCGTGACATCATCGGCACGGGCGGCAAGGTGATCCGCGAGATCGTGGCCACCACCGGCGCCAAGGTCGACATCGATGATGAAGGCCTGATCAAGATCAGCTCGTCTGACCTCAGCCAGATCGAAGCCGCACGCAAGTGGATTTCGGGTATCGTGGAAGAAGCCGAAGTCGGCAAGATCTACGACGGCAAGGTTGTGAACATCGTTGATTTCGGTGCGTTCGTGAACTTCATGGGCGGCAAGGACGGTCTCGTCCACGTCTCCGAAATGAAGAATGAGCGCGTTGAGAAGCCGACCGATGTCGTGTCCGAAGGGCAGGACGTGAAGGTCAAGGTTCTCGAAATCGACAGCCGTGGCAAGGTCCGCCTCTCGATGCGCGTCGTCGATCAGGAAACCGGCGAAGAGCTGGAAGACACGCGCCCGCCGCGCGAACCGCGTGAACCGGGCGCTCGTCCGCGCGGCGACCGTGATCCTGGCCCGCGCTGCCGTGGCGACCGCGGGCCCCGCCGTGACTGCGGGGGTC
>CALMZE010000148.1 GCA_937870585.1 uncultured Sphingomonadales bacterium
GCGCGCCCGCCCTGCTTGCCCCAGCGGCTCGCAACATGGCGGGCGAGCGCGTGGATCGCGTTCTTGGTCATCGGATAGGCGACTTGCCATGCCGCGCCACCGGCGGCTGCACCTGAGGAGGTGTAGATCATCGCGCCACCGCCGCGCTCAATGATCTTGGGCAGTGCGGCCTGTGTGGCCAGAAAATGGCTCTTGGTGTTGATGGCAAAGCTCTTGTCCAGCACTTCGACCGGGCAGTTGAGCGCGTCAATATCGCCTTCGGTGCCGCCCGCCAGATTGGAGTGATAGAAATCCAGCCCGCCGAAATTTTCGACCGCTGCGGCCACGATGGCCGCCTGCGAATCGGCGTTGGTGCCATCCAGATCGACGCCTACGGCCTTGCCGCCCTTTGCCTTAATGTCTTCGGCGACTTCGCGCGCCCAGTCTCCCATCAGATCGCCGATGACGACCTGTACGCCTTCTTCACCCAGCCGCCGGGCGGTGGCCGCCCCGATGCCGCGTCCGCCGCCTGCGACGATGCCCACTTTCCCGTTCAATCCGCGCACTGGCCTCTCCCGAAATTTGCGTAATGAAAACTCTGTTCATCTACGCATAAGGCGCAACGGAGAGCATGACAACACCCAAATCAGTCGACCTTCGCGCGCCACGCGCCCGCCGTTTGGCCTGTACGCGCCTTGAAGAAGCGCGCGAAATAGGCCGGATCGACAAAGCCCAGCCGCTCGGCGATCTGGCGGGAGGAGGCTCCAGTGTGGCGCAGGTAACGCCGCGCTTCGAGCAGAAGCCGGTCTTGCACCAGCGCGGCGGGCGCGACGCCGGTCTGCTTGCGGCAGGCGCGGGTGAGCGTGGCAGGCGTTGTGGCGAGTGCTGCGGCATAGGCACTCACGGACCAGTGGCGGGTATAGTGGCGCTCAACCAGCGCCAGAAAGGCACGCACCAGTTGGGCGCCGCCGCCGCGCGCTTCGGGGGTCATCCGCCCGCCCGCGCCTGCGCCCTCTGCGATGGCAAGGCACACGGCGAGCATCGAAACCGCAATATCAGGAACCAGCGCCGGGGCTTCGGCCAGACGCCCGTTCATATCGGCAAACAGCCAGTCGAGCCGCTCCGCATCGCGGGGCAGAGCCGCCAGATCGAGAATCGTGCCAGTGGGCGTCGTCAGATGCAGACGGTCCACAAAGGGCGCGAGGCGGGGATCGCTGAGCAGGTCCATCGCGAGCGAGACCACCCAGCCGCGCGTATCTTCGGCAAAGCGGAAAGCGTGGACGCTGCCAGCAGGAACAAGTGCGAGCGCGGGGGCTGGGGCGTCCAGATGATCTCCGTCAATCGTGACGCGCGCGCTGCCATCCATGATCAGCAGCAGTTGCAAAATCCCCTTGTGGATGTGCGGCGCAATCACCCAGTCATAAAGCCGCGCGCGGGAAGGGATATCTTCGATATGCAGAAACTCGGCAGGCACGGCGGACGGGCTTTCGCCATAGAGCGTGTAGCGGGCAAAGTCTGTGCGAGGCATCTTCACACCCTGACTCGATTGTTCGAAAAGTGCAATCATCTGCACCAGATCGGCATGGAACCGCACCCGAATTGATGCAAAAGCGCAGCTTGCTATGCGTCCATCGAGGAGAGCGCGATGTTCCGATTTGACCCCTATTCCCCGGCCAATGATGCCGATCCTTTTCCCGCCTACACGGTTCTGCGGGAAGAATTTCCCTGCTTCTACAGTGAAGAAGCGGGCATGTGGGTGCTCTCTCGCTATGACGATGTGTTGAAGGCGCTGGGTGACTGGCGCACCTATTCTTCGGCCAAGGGCAATCTGATCGACGAATTTCCCGGGCGCGCCGGATCAACGCTCGGCAGCAGCGATCCGCCCCGGCATGACCGGCTCCGCGCATTGATCCAGAAGGCCGTCACCAAGCGCGCGCTCGATCATATCGTTGAGCCCGCGCGCGCGGTGTGCAAGGCGCATTTGGCCGCACTTGAAGGCCGCGATAGCTTTGATTTCGTCAATGATTATGGTTCCAAGGTCACGCTTGATCTGCTTTCCTATCTATTCGCGCTCCCCAAGGAAGGCGCGGACGAGGTGCGCGACAATGCGGTGCTGATGGTGCAGACCGATCCCGTTACCCGCCAGAAGACCGAGAAGCATCTTGCCGCCTTCCAGTGGATGGCGAATTATGCCGAAAATCTGGTGCAGGAGCGCAAGAAGAATCCGGGTGACGATCTGCTCTCCAACTTCATCACGTCCGAAATCGATGGCGAAAAGCTGCTCGACAAGGAGGTGCAGCTGACGGTGACGACACTGCTGATGGCGGGCATCGAATCCATGTCCGGCTTTTTCGGCATGTTTGCGCTCAATCTTGCTGATATGCCCAATGTGCGCCGCGCGCTGGTGGCCGATCCCTCGCTGATCCCCGATGCAATGGAGGAATCACTGCGCTTCAACACATCGGCCCAGCGGTTCAAACGCTGCCTTAATGTTGATGTCGAATTGCATGGCAGCCAGATGAAGGCGGGCGATTTCGTGATGCTGGCTTATGGGTCAGCCAATCGCGATGACCGCAAGTTTGAAAATGCCGACAGCTATGATCTGGCGCGGCGGCCCAAGGGGCATCTTGGCTTTGGCGGCGGTGTGCATTCCTGCCTGGGCGCGATGATCGCGCGGCTCGCCACGCAGATCGCGTTTGAGGAACTGCTCGCCGCCATGCCTGAGTTCACGCGGATGGATGAAACGCTGAAATGGGTGCCCTCCTCCAACTTCCGCAGCCCAACGGTCTTGCGACTGGCGCGGGGGTAAGGGTCAAGCTTTTCCTCAGAACCGCTCGTCCTGAGCGTGTCGAAGGACTGCCTTTTCCTCTCCTGGAAGGAAGTGCAGTGCTTCGACAGGCTCAGCACGAACGGTAGTGGGTTATTCTCAATGCGGTTTGAAATATCCGATCAATAGATCGTGTAACCGCCGTCAATCACGATCGAATCGCCGGTGTGGAAGCGGGAGGCCGGGCTGGCGAGATAGGCAGCGATGGCGGCAAAGTCTGATCCGTCCATCCAGCCGCGCATCGGCACGCGGCCAATCACAGCGCTGTTGAACTTGTCCCAGTCCTGCAATTTCTCGGTTAGACCTGAGCGGGTCCAGCCCGGCAAGATGGCGTTGACGCTGATCTTGTGCGGCGCAAATTCCACCGCCAGCGCGCGGACCATCGCCACGACGCCGCCCTTCGTCATGCCATAATGCGCGTTGCGCGCGGCGCCATGGATGGCGGAGGTGGACGAGATGGCGACGAGCGAGCCGCCTTCGTCGCCCGCCTTGCCGCGTTCGATCATGTGCCGCGCGGCTTCGCGCAACGTGTAGAGCACGCCGTGGATGTTGATGTCTTCGATGCGGCGGAAATCCTCAATGCTGGTTTCAAAGATGCTGCCGCGCGGGATCGAAATGCCCGCATTGGCCACCGCATTGTCGAGCCGCCCGAATTCGGAGAGGATCGCCTGAACGCCCGCCTTCACCGCCTCTTCATCCGACACATCGACCACGGCAGAGCGCACCTGCCCGCCATGGGCACGGAGCTTCTGCGCAGCGGCCTCATTCCGGTCTGCCTTGGTGCCCCAGATGACGACCGTTGCGCCCTGTTGCGCCAGCCCTTCCGCCATGCCGAGCCCAATGCCGTTATTCCCGCCCGTGACGAGCGCGACCTTGCCGGTCAGGTCAAATAATGAGGCCATGTTTCTCTCCCTTTATGCACAGATCTTCCCACCCCGCTGCGACTAAGCCTCCTTGCAGGAGGTCAAGTCTCGCTCCCCTCCCGCAAGCGGGAGGGGTTGGGGGTGGGCCTTCTTACGTCCTATTCCGCGATGACCACTTTCTTGGCGATCAGCGCGTCGATCTTCGATGCGTCATAGCCCAGTTCTTCCAGAATGGGCCGCGTATATTGGCCCAAGCGCGGGGCAGGCCCCTTCTTTTGCGCGGGCGTTCCGGACAGGCGGAAATAATGGCCGATTTCACGGATCGGGCCGTGCATCGTTTCCGGTTGTTCAAACACGCGGCCACTATCGATCGCCCATTGTTCGTGGAAGAGCGAGGGGACGACAGGCAATTTGGCGGGAATTTCACACGCCACCTGCGCGCCGCGCAGCAGATCATAGGCGGCTTGCGATGTCATGCCGGAGAGCGTGTTTGCCACGGCCTCCTGAAGCGCTGCGGCATTCGCCTTACGCCCCGCCTCGGTCGCACAGTCGGCCACCAGCGCAGCGTCGAGCTTGAGCGCGTCTGCCGCGCGGGCAAAGGCGCGGTTGCCGACAGCAGCAATCACGATCCAGTCATCAGACGTTTGATAAAGCCGGTAGAGCGGCCCCCATCCGGCCTGATCATGATCGAGCAGCAGCGCGGTGAGCGACTTCTTCCCTTCGCCCAGAAACTGGTGCGAGGAGACGAACATGCTGGAGTGCAATTGCGGGCATTCGATATATTGCCCCTCGCCCGTCCGGTCACGGTGCGCAAGGCCGGAGAGCGCGGCTGTCGCGCCCAGCAGGCCGTTATAATAGTCTTCATTGCCCTCGATGGTGCGGGCCGGGCGGTTGCCTGCGCCGCCGCCTTCAAACAGCAAGCCGGTAAAGCCCGATTGCAGCGGCGCAAAGCTCTTGTCGAACGCGCGCGGCCCTGCCGAACCGAAGCCGGGCAGATAGCAATAGACAAGGTTAGGGTTGATCGCGCTCAGCTGGTCATAGCCAATGCCGACCTTTTCCGCCTTGCCTGGGCGCTGATTGTGCATCACCACATCTGCTGTGCGCACCAGATCATGGACGATGGCCTGACCTTCGGGCGTCTTGAGATCGAGCACAATGTTGCGCTTGCCGCGCTGCGCGGCCTCGAACGGATTGGGCAGCGGGCGCATCTGTTCGCCCTTGGGCGGCTCGACCAGAATGACATCCGCGCCCAGATCAGAGAGCATCTTCGCGCCATAGCCGGTGGCGAAGAAGGAGCTGAGATCGACGACGCGAATGCCCTCCAACGCGTGGCGGATCGGCTTGCCGGTGGCCGCCGGAGCGGCAGGCGCTGCCTGCGTGGCGCGTGCGCGGATCGCGTCATTATCCTGCCCTCGCAGGGGGGCCGGGCGCGGCGTGTCGATGGGGGCCTTGCGGAAACGCACCGGGGGGGCGGCCTGTTTCAGCGTGCCAAGTGTGGGATGCTGCACCTCGATCGCCATCTTGGCGAATTCGATCTGCGCATCCGCCAGCACTTCGCCCTGCCGCAGCACGGGGATGCACGCCACATCGAGCGCCTTGAATTCGGCCAGCCATTCAGCACGCGGGCGATGCTGAAAGGCTTCGGGAATATAGTCGCGGGCGATGGCATATTCTTCGTCATTGAGCGGCACAGACATATCCGCCTTGCCGCCAGTGTCCTGACAGATGTCGCCAAAGCCGAACACCTCCATCACATTCTTGAAGCCGCCCTGCCCGCCGGTATGGACCTGAATATATTCGCCATCTTCGCACAGGAACGCGCCGGTGATCAGTCGCTTATATCCATAGCCGACGCGCTTGCCGTTCTGCACCTCCACATAGGAGACGCCTTCGGGGTGATACCAATGGTTCATCGGGCTCTGCGCGAGCACGCCATCGAGCATTGAGGTGTCGACGCGCTGGCCCAACCCGGTCTGGTGGCGGGCACGCACGGCGGCGAGCAGGCTGATCGCGGTGATGAAGCCCGTGCCATAGGCCGTGTTGGGGTGGCCAAGGAAGATCGGTCCTTCGCGCCCGACGCTCGCCTGTTCCGCCATCATGCCGAGTTTGGCCGTCACGATGGCATCATAGCCCGGCTCGTCACGCCACGGCGTATCATGGCCGAAACCGGTGATGGAGCCATAAATAAGGCGCGGGAAGCGATCCTTCAGATCGTCATAGCCGAGCCCCAGAGCCTCCGCCTTGCCGGGTCCGAACGATTCGAGGAAAATATCCGCTTGCGCCATAAGGTTGATCAACACATCGCGGTCTGCCGCGTTGGTCAGGTCGAGTTCGACGCTCTTTTTGCCGCGTTGCCACGCCAGGCGGAGCAGATCGATCTCCGGCGCGTCGGCTTCCGGGCGCTCGATCTTGATCACGTCCGCGCCATTATCGGCAAGCAGCATCGTCGCAATGCTGCCGGGCGAGCCCCATGTTGCGTCGAGCACGGTCAGTCCGGCCAATGGTCCCATCGTCAGTCTCCTTGTGGGGCAGGGGTGCTGCCCATCAAAATGTCCAGAATTTCGCCCGCCAGCCGCGCGCGATCTGCTTCGTCGCGCATCAAGATGTCGGCCGTGTGGATCGTCAGGCCGGGGGCAGAACAGGTGTCTGCACGGTCGATGACCAGATGGTCGATCAACCCGGCATAGTGCGCGGCAATGGCGTCATTGGTGCACGCAAGACCCAGTTCGCTCATGATCTTCGCGGTCGGGCCTTTGACGGCCTGCCCGCCGATGATCGGCGAGACCGCCAGCACCGGCACGGCGGCGCTGCGGATCAGATCGCGCATTCCCGGCACAGACAGGATCGGGTCCATGCTGAGCCATGGGTTGGAGGGGCAAAGGATGATCGCCGCCAGATCGGGACGTTGCAGTGCAGCTTCTGCAGCAGGGGCAGGCCGGGCGTCTGCTGCGCCCTCAAAGCGGATCGCCTTCACCACGGGTGCACAGCGGCGCGCGACAAAATAATCCTGAAAGGCGAGCGTCCCCTCCGCCGTCTCCAATATGGTCCGCACGGGCTGATCGCTCATCGGCACCAGAGCGGGGCCGACACCCAGAGCCGCTGCCAGCCGCGCCATGACCGCGCTCAGCGTCTCGCCCGCCTGCAACGCCTGTGTGCGGATCAGATGGAGCGCAATGTCCTTGTCGCCCAGCAGGAACCAGTCCGGCCCGGCCAGCGCCTTGAGCTCGCTCATCACGCCGAGCGTTTCGCCCGCGCGGCCCCAGCCCTGTTCGCGATTGGCTACACCCGCCAGCGTGTAGAGCACCGTATCGAGATCGGGCGAGATGGCGAGGCCAAGATGCTCGAAATCGTCGCCCGTGTTGACGATGATCGTCAGATCATCGGGCGCGAGGCACTGCGCCAGCCCATGGGCCAGTCGCGCACCTCCAACGCCTCCACACAGGGCAACGATAGGACCCATCTATGCCTCTTTGCGCTTTCCGGTGATGCGGAAGCCACCCTGAATCATCTTGTAGCGCCGGTTGATCTGGATGAGGATCGAAGTCATCGCCTCGGCTGCCGCCGAATTGGCGAGCGGCCCTGCATTCCAGCACGTCAGGCCAATGTCTCCCAGAAAGGCGCAGACCTGATCCACGGCGTCGCTATCATCACCGCACACCAGCACATCGGCGTCGATCACCTCTGCCGTGGCGAGCTTTTCCGCGCCGATATTCTGGAGCGCAGAGACGACGCGCACGCCCTCTCCCAGAATCGCGGCACCATCGACCACTGCCGATCCGCTTTCGGGCAATTGCACGCGACCGACACGCGGAGGGCGGAGCGGGACGGTTGCGTCGATCACGATCTTGCCCTGCGCATTGGCCTTGATCGCGGCCAGTGTATCGGCCTGTGCTGCAAAGGGCACGGCGACGAAGCACAATTCTGTGGCCTGCGCAGCGGCTTCGGCAAGGCCAGCGCCTTTGGCGAGCGTTTGGCCGAGTGCGGCGTTGATTTCGGCGGCTGCCGCTTCGGCCTTGGCCGGATCACGTGAGCCGATGATGATGGGCGCGCCCTTTTGCGCGAGACGCTTGGCGAGCGCGCCACCCAAAGCGCCTGTTCCTCCGATAATCGCGATCATGAATTTGCCTCCAGCATGGCTGTCAAACAGTCGATGAAATGGCTGACCGTATCACCAGTCTGCCACATAGGATGGGGTTTCTGTGTATCGTTGAGCGCCGCTTCGCGCATCGAGAGCACCGCAGACACGGTTGCCCCCATGAAGATCAGCCGCTGGTTCTGCAAGGCGGTATCCATTGGCGGCATCAAACGGCGCAAATGGGCAAGGCCGCGCTGATAACCCGAATTCCAGCGCCCTTCGAGTGCATCAAGAAACATCTCGCGATGCGACATGCCGAGCATGGTGATGAAGCGGATATAGCTGTCTTCGGTCTCGCCGTCTGCCGCCAGCCCGGTGGCCGCGCGCACCAATATGTCTGCCACCTCGCGCACCGATTGAGGGCCGCCCTTGGCTTCGGCAGTGTCTAGCCACGCATTGCGGCGTTCATCGATGACGATGGCCCCATCCCGAATCAGCGCGCGGACCAGCTCTTCCTTCGATCCAAAATGATAGCCAACCGCGCCGTGATTCTTCTGGCCCGCCGCTGCCGCAATCTCGCGCACCGTCACGCCATCCACGCCTTTTTCTGCAAAAAGACGGCGTGCGGCGCTTTTGATTTGCGCACTTGCCTCATTGGGCAGTTTTGTTTCAAGCCTCGCCACGGGATGATTTTCCCATTGCCAAGGGTGCGCGTCAAGCGCATTATCCATTTGATTTAAATTCAGGAGAGGCGCGGCGTGGAAAGCGGAATCAATCTGGAGGCGCTGGCGCGCTGGATGGACAGTGCCGGGCTGGGCTCTGGCTCGATTGAAAACGCCACGCAATTGGCCGGGGGCACACAGAATATCCTGCTGCGCTTCACCCGGGCGGGCCGAACCTATGTGCTGCGACGCCCGCCGCCCCATCTGCGCGACAATTCGAACGAGACGATGCGGCGTGAGGCGCGCGTGCTTTCAGCGCTCGCCGGCAGCGCCGTGCCGCACCCCGGCTTCATCGCGGTCTGCACTGATGAAAGCGTGCTGGGCGCGGTCTTCTATCTGATGGAGCCGATTGATGGCTTCAATGCTGCCAACGGGATGCCCGAACTCCATGCGACGACGCCCGAAGTGCAACACCGCATGGGCCTCGCCATGGTTGAGGCGGCTGCCGCGCTGGGTGCCGTTGACTACAAGGCGGTCGGGCTCGATGGTTTTGGCAAGCCCGACAATTTCCTTGCCCGGCAGGTCGCGCGCTGGAAGGCGCAGCTGGACAGCTATTCGGCCTTTGCCGGATGGCCGGGCGCAGCGGGCATTCCCGGTGTGGAGAAGGTCGCAACATGGCTGGAAGCCAACCGCCCCGGCCAGTTCACGCCCGGCATCATCCATGGCGATTTCCACCTCGCCAATGTGATGTTCAAGCATGAGAGCGGCGAACTCGCCGCGATTGTCGATTGGGAACTCTCGACCATTGGCGATCCCCTGCTCGATCTCGGCTGGCTGCTCGCCACTTGGCGGGTGCCGGGCATTCAGCCGGTTTCGCTCGACATCCAGCCCTGGATCGGATTCCCGACCACGGACGAACTGGTCGCGCATTACGCCACACTGTCTGACCGCGATCTGTCACACGCCTTCTGGTACGGCGTGCTTGCTTGTTACAAGCTCGGCTGCATCCTTGAAGGCACTTATGCGCGGGCCTGCGCGGGCAAGGCCCCCAAGGAAACCGGAGACCGGCTGCACGCGCATACGGTCAATCTGTTTGAACGCGCGCTGATGTGGATCGGGTGAGCGGGGACGTCACCTTGGCAGGCCGCGCAGCCCCGCGCGGCTGGTGGATGATCTTCGTCCTGTTTCTGCTCTACGTCTTTTCGTGGGTAGACCGGCTGATCCTCTCCATGATGGTCGATCCCATCAAGGCCAGCCTGTCCTTGAACGATTATGAAATCGGGCTGGTGATGACGACGAGCTTCGCCGTCGCCACATCGCTGTTCGGCATCCCGACCGGCTGGCTGGTGGACCGCTTTCCGCGCCGCATCATCCTGTTTGTGGGCGTGATGATGTGGTCGATTGCCACATGGCTCTCTGGCCATGCGCACAGCTATGGCGAGTTGCTCGCCTTCCGCGTGCTGGTGGGCATTGGCGAGACGGTGATTGTGCCCTGCGCTTACTCGCTGATTGCCGACGCCATGCCGCGCGAGCAACTCACCCGCGCCAATGCCAGCTTCCAGATGGGCGGGAAGACGGGCTCTGCCGCCTCATT
This sequence comes from uncultured Sphingomonadales bacterium, assembly GCA_937870585.1. Taxonomy (GTDB): domain Bacteria; phylum Pseudomonadota; class Alphaproteobacteria; order Sphingomonadales; family Sphingomonadaceae; genus Aquisediminimonas. Next base: position 10,001 of record CALMZE010000148.1, read on the forward strand.
TGCGCTGGGCGGGCCGCTGATCGCCTTTGCCGCAACGGCTGCAGCGGCGGGCCTGCCGCTGATGGGCGGGCTGGAGCCGTGGCAGCGTGTGATGGTGATGGTCGGCCTGCCCGGTCTCGTCCTCGCTTTCCTCGCTTTCACCTTCCCGGAACCCGCGCGCCGCAGCTTCATCGCCACCGACACGGCAGACAAGAAGGGCGAATTGCGCCGCTTCCTGAGGGCCAATGCCCCGCTCGTCATCATCATGATGGTCAGCTTCTCCTGTCTGGCAAGCGTCGGCTATACGCTCACCAGCTGGGTACCGACATTCATGTCGCGCCATTTCGGCTGGCAGCCCGCGCAATATGGCCCGGTCGTCGCCATCCTGAACCTCATCTCGGCGGCCTCGCTGGTGGTCAATGGCGCCATTGTCGACAAGCTGTTCGCGCGCGGGATGAAAGACGCGCATATGCGCTTTTACAGCTGGCTGATGCTCATCGTGTCTCCTGCTGCCATCGGGATGTTCCTGATCGACAGCCCCTGGCCATTCCTGGCCATGTATTGCGTGGTGCAGTTCGTGACGGTGCCCTTCATCGTCTATGTCGCCGGGATTGTCGCACTGGTGGCGCCCAATTCGATCCGCGCGACGCTGATCGCCATGTTCCAGTTTGTCTTCACCATGGTGGGCTTAGGCGTTGGTCCGGCGGTGGTCGGCGCATTGTCCACCTTCCTTTATGACGATCCCAAGCGGATCGGTGATGCGATGTTCTGGGTGATCATCGTCAGTTTTGCCATCGGCTTCCTCACCATGCGGCTGGGGCTCGCCCCGCTGCGCCGCGCGATGGACGGATTGACGACGCCGAATGAAAATGCATAGTTATGCAGAATTACGAGTTCAAGGAGAGAAAAATGCGCGGCAAGGCTTGGAAACTGGCAGGGGCAATCACGCTTGCGGCGCTGATCGGTTCGGGAACGGGCCTCAACGCAGCGGGTAAGAAGGGTGCAATCCCTGATACCGACTGGAGCCATTTCGGCGGAGACAGCAGCGAGGCGCACTATAGCGCGCTGACGCAGATCAACAGCGTCAACGTCAATCGTCTTGGTCTGGCCTGGTCGCTTGATGTCGATACCTATGACAGCTTCACGGCTCCATTGATGGTGGGCGGCACGCTCTATTTCGGCGTGGGCAGCAGCGTGATCCATGCGGTCGACGCCCGCACGGGCAAGCTCAAATGGAGCTATGATCCCGAAATCCACAAGACCGCCGGACACAAGATGCGCGCGGGCTGGGGCATACGTGGCATCGCCTATGCCGATGGCAAGGTGTTTGCGGGCGGACGCGACGGGCGCCTGTTTGCCGTGGACGCCAAGAAGGGCAAGCTCGTCTGGCAGGCACAAACGCTCGATCCCAACGACCAGATGTACATCACCGGCGCACCATGGGTGGCGGGAGACAAGGTGGTGATCGGTTTCGGTGGATCGGACTATGGCCCGTCGCGCGGCTATGTGACCGCCTATGACATCAAGACCGGCAAGCAGGCGTGGCGCTGGTTCGTCGTGCCCGGCAATCCTGCGGACGGCTTTGAAAACAAGGCGATGGAGAAGGCTGCCAAGACCTGGACCGGCGAATGGTGGAAGCTGGGCGGCGGCGGCGCTGTCTATAACGCCATGGCCTATGACGAAAAGTTCGATACCGTCCTGATCGGCACCGGCAACGGCTTTCCGTGGAACCAGAAGATCCGTTCGCCCGGCGGCGGCGACAATCTCTATCTTTCGTCCATCGTCGCCATCGACCGCAAGTCGGGCGAGTATAAATGGCATTATCAGGTGAACCCCGAAAACACCTGGGATTTCAACAATGCGATGGACATCCAGCTGACCGAGATGACCATCAACGGCAAGTCACGCCCGGTGCTGCTGCACGCGCCCAAGAACGGCTTTTTCTATGTGATTGACCGCGAAGACGGAAAGCTGCTCTCTGCCGAGAAGTTCACCGATGTGAACTGGGCGGAGAAGATTGATCTGAAAACGGGTCGCCCGGTTGAAAACCCCGATGCGCGCTTCCCCGATGGCAAGCCCTTCCTGATGACGCCCGCACCCACGGGCGCGCATGGCGTGCAATCCATGTCGTTCAACCGCTCAAACGGGCTCGTCTATATTCCTGTGCTGCATCAGGAACGGGTGATGACCGATCCGGCCAATGTGAAGGACTGGAAGCCAATCCCCGGCATGTTCGTGAATAACGGGCTGGGCGCGCCGCCGCCGGGCATTGTCGCCAAACCGACCACCTCCAGCCTGCTTGCCTGGGATGCCGCGCGCCAGCAAAAGGTGTGGGAAGTGCCGCAAAATGGGATGATCAATGGCGGCACCATCACAACGGCGGGCAATCTTGTGTTTCAGGGGCTGAATACTGGCCAGTTCGTCGCCTTTGCAGCGGATACCGGCAAGCAGCTCTGGTCGTTCGAAGCGCAGAACGGCATCATGGGCAATGCCATCACCTACAGCCTGAAGGGCAAGCAATATGTGAGCGTGATAACGGGCTTCCGCTCCAGCTTTGCCAATAATCCCAATTGGGATTATCGCCAGCAGCAGCGCCGCGTGCTGACTTTCGTGCTGGATGGCACCAAGAAGCTGCCGCCCTTCACCTATGAAAAGCTCGCCAATGCGGACGATCCGGCCTTTGTGGTCGATCCTGCCAAGTCTGCGATTGGTGCGCGCATTTATGGCGGCACCTGCGTGATATGCCACGGGGCTGGCATGGCGGCTGGCGGAGCCGCGCCCGATCTGCGTCAGTCGGGCATTCCGCTTGACGCTGATGCGTTCACGTCCATTGTGCGCGGCGGATCGCTGATGCCGCGCGGGATGCCGAGCTACACCCAGTTCAGCGATGAGGAACTGGAAGGCCTGCGTCACTATATCCGTCAGCGTGCGCGCGAAACCGCCTCCAAATGAGAAAATCCGCCCTTGCCGCTGCGCTGATTCTCGCGCTCGCCTCCTGCTCGTCGCAGCCTGTGCGCCGCCATGCTGACAATCATGGCGGGCGTGACTGGCCAGGCTATGGCGGGGACTGGACCGACGCGCATTACAGCCCGCTAACAGAGATTAACGCGGGCACTGTTAGTCAATTGGGTCTGGCTTGGTCGTTCGATGTGGAGGCCACGCCCAACGCGTTCAGCGCACCGGTGGCGGTGGATGGCGTGCTTTATTTCGGCGCAGGCTATACGGTGCTGCACGCGATGGACGCCGCAACGGGCAAGCTGCTGTGGCAATATGATCCCAAGCCATGGGAAAAGGGCGGCGAAAAGATGCGCTCCGCCTGGGGCATTCGCGGCATCGCTTATGACAATGGCAAGATTTATGCAGGCACCATCGATGGCCGCCTGATCGCGGTCGACGCCAAGACGGGCAAGCTGCTGTGGGAAACGATGACGGTTGATCCCAAGGATGGCCGCTACATCTCTGGCCCGCCCTGGGTGGCGAATGGCAAGGTGCTGATTGGCCATGGCGGCGCCGATTTCGCGCCGGTGCGCGGCTATGTGACGGCCTATGATGGAGAGAGCGGCAAGCAGCTCTGGCGCTTCTTCACTGTGCCCGGCAATCCGGCGGACGGCTTTGAGAACAAGGCCATGGAGATGGCCGCCAAGACCTGGACGGGCGAGTGGTGGACGCATGGTGGCGGCGGCACCGTATGGCACGCCATGTCCTATGATCCGCAGTTCAACCGCTTTTACATCGGCACCGGCAATGGCGCGCCGTGGAACCAGAAGATCCGTTCTCCCGGCGGGGGTGACAATCTGTTCGTCTGCTCGATCGTCGCACTGGACGCGGACACCGGCGAATATGTCTGGCATTACCAGATCAATCCCGGCGAGACGTGGGATTATAACGCGGCGATGGACATTACGCAGACCGATCTGGTGATCGACGGCAAGAAGCGTCCGGTGCTGATGACCGCACCCAAGAACGGCTTTTATTATGTGATCGACCGCGAGACTGGCAAGCTGATCTCTGCCGAAAAATTCGTCGATGGCGTGACCTGGGCAAGCAAGATCGACCTGAAGACGGGCCGTCCGGTCGAGAGTCCGGAAAGCCGCTATCCCGGCGGCAAGCCTGTGCTCGTCTCCCCCAATCCCACCGGCGCGCACGCGGCGGAGGCCATGGCGTTCAGCCCCAAGAGCGGGTTCGCCTATATCCCGGCGATTGAGCAGTCCAAAATCTATGTCGATGCGCCCAATTTGAAGGACTGGACTTTCCCCAAGGGCCAGATGATCGCCAATGGCACCGGCGTGCCTCCGGCAGACATGAAGCTGCCGCCGTTCAAGAATTATCTGCTGGCATGGAATCCGGTGACGCAGAAGCCCGCATGGAAAGTGCCGCTGATCGGTGCGAAGGCAGGCGGCATCATGGCGACCGGCGGCAATCTGGTCTTTCAGGGCAATATCACTGGCGAGCTCGTCGCTTATGCAGGGGATAGTGGCAAGAAGCTCTGGGCGTTCAACGCGCAGAACGGCATCTTGGCGCAGCCGATCAGCTATATGGCGGGCGGCAAGCAATATGTGACGGTGATGACCGGCTGGCGGCAATCGGGCATGTCGGGCACCGGCTATGAATGGGCCTATCGCCAGCAGAAACGCCGCGTGCTGACCTTTGTGCTCGGCGGCAAGGGCACGCTGCCGCCTGCGGACCGGTCCATGCCTGCCATCATGGATGATCCCAAATTCGTGATTGATGAAGCCAAGGCGGTAGCGGGCGAGAAGACCTATGGCGCGCGCTGCGGCGTCTGCCATGGCGGCGCGCTCAAGTCCGGCGGCGCGGCACCCGATCTGCGCGCGGCCCCAATCCCGATGGATTATGAATCGCTCCGCGCTGTGTTGCAGGATGGCGCGCTCATCTCACGCGGGATGCCGCGTTATGCCGAGTTCAGCCGCGAGCAGGTGGCCGAGATCCAGCATTATATCCGCCGCGAAGCGCGCAAGGCCAAGGCAGAAGGGCGTTAGCTTCAAGACCTGTCTGGATCAGGTCTGAGCGTGAAGGCACTTCATAGGCAACAGTTTGCGGGTGCGGTTCGTTCTGCATCAATGAAAATCCCGCGATTTGGGCAGGATGCGAACATTGCGGGGATGTTTCCGGGGTTGCGGGGGCGCAGGTCTGTTGACGGTGTCGGCGTGAGCCAGCGAAGGCTGGCAGGCGTCGGTTTCCGACAGCCTGGCGAGCCTATCCGTCCGGTCGATAATCCGCTTTGCCATCAGATGGACAACGCCTTCATCGCTCCGCTGGATTTCGCCTTCGATCAGCATCAGCCGCGCACCCATTACCGCGCGGCGTTGCCGCTCCATGTCGCGTGCCCAGAGCAGCGCGTTCACGATGCCGCTTTCATCCTCGATGGTGATGAACACGGCATTGCCCTTGCCGGGGCGCTGGCGGATCAGCACAACGCCAGCCACCTTGGCGCGGCGGCCATCGGGAAGGGCGTTGGCCTCTGCGCAGGACAGCACGCCTTCGCGCGCGAACGCATCACGCAGGAAGGCCATGGGATGGCCTTTGAGCGAGAGCCGCACCGTCTGATAATCCGCCACCACCTCTTCAGAGAGCGGCATGAAGGGGAGCGCGGGATCGGGTTCTGCGCCCAACTCAGGAGCCTCCATCGCGGCAAAGAGAGGAAGCTGATCGGCTGGCGTGCGCCGCACCTCCCACAGGGCCGTGCGCCGTCCCTGCCCCAGCGAGCCGAACGCATCGGCATCGGCCAGCTTGCGCAGGGCTGCCGGGGGAAGGGCGGCACGGCGGGCGAGGTCTTCGGCCGAAGCGAACGGGCCAGACATGCGCGCGGCCTCAATCGATTCGCCCCAAACCGCCCGAAAGCCATCAATCTGGCGAAAGCCTAGGCGAAGGGCGAGCGCATTCCTCCCCATCGACTGGCGATGGGGAGGTGGCAGTTGCGCAGCAACTGACGGAGGGGTCTGTTGCACAATGGCCCCTCCACCATCCTGCGGATGGTCCCCCTCCCCATCGCAAGTCGATGGGGAGGAATAGATACGGTCCACCCCATTGTCCCACCCGCTCGCATTCACATCCACGGGTCGCACGGCCACGCCATGCTCCTGCGCGTCACGGACGAGTTGCGCAGGCGCGTAGAAGCCCATCGGCTGGCTGTTGAGCAGCGCGCAGGTGAAGATCGCCGGATGGTGGCATTTGAGCCATGACGAGACATAGGCCAGCCAGCCAAACGCCTGCGCATGGCTTTCCGGAAAGCCATATTCGCCAAAGCCCCTGATCTGTTCAAAGCAGCGTTCGGCAAAATCCTGATCATAACCGCGCGCGGTCATGCCTCCGATCAGCAATTCCTGATAATGGTGGATGGTGCCATGATTGCGAAAGGTCGCCATGGCGCGGCGGAGGCCATCGGCCTGTGCAGGCGTGAAGCCTGCAGCAACGATGGCGAGCTTCATCGCCTGCTCCTGAAACAGCGGTACGCCCAGCGTCTTGCCCAGCACCTCGTGCAGTTCATGCGCGTCGTGTGGCGGGGCGGGCGACGGAAAGATCACCGCTTCCTCGCCATTGCGCCGCCGCAAATAGGGGTGGACCATCCCGCCCTGGATCGGGCCGGGCCGCACGATCGCCACCTGGATGACGAGGTCATACAGGCATTTGGGCTTCATGCGCGGCAGCATGTTGATCTGCGCGCGGCTTTCCACCTGAAAGGTGCCGATGCTGTCTCCACGCTGGAGCATGGCATAGACGGCAGGGTCTTCGGGCGGGATGGACTGGAGATCATAGACGCCGAGCCCAAGATCACGCAGCGCATCAAATGCCTTGCGGATGCAGGTCAGCATCCCCAGCGCCAGCACATCGACCTTCATCAGCCCCAGCGCGTCAATGTCATCCTTGTCCCATTCGATGAAGGTGCGGTCCGGCATCGCAGCATTGTGGATGGGGACGAGTTCGTCGAGCCGCCCTTCGGTCAGCACGAAGCCGCCGACATGTTGCGAGAGGTGGCGGGGGAAGGTCAGCAGCTGATCGACCAGTGCCTTCAATCGCGCCACCTCCGGATTGGCGAGATCGAAGCCTGCTTCTTCCACGCGGCTCTCAGGCACGTCGCTGCCCCAACTGCCCCAGATGGTGCTGGTCAGCCGCGCCGTCACATCCTCGGTCAGCCCCAGCGCCTTGCCGACTTCGCGGATGGTACTGCGCGGTCGATAGTGGATGACAGTGGCAGCAATCCCGGCACGCTCGCGGCCATAGCGAGTGTAGATATACTGCATCACCTCCTCGCGGCGCTCATGCTCGAAATCCACATCGATGTCGGGCGGCTCGTCGCGCTCTTCGGAAAGGAATCGGGAAAAGAGCAGCTTGTTCGCCACCGGATCAACCGAGGTGATGCCGAGCAGATAGCAGACCACCGAATTGGCCGCCGAACCGCGCCCCTGACACAGGATCGGCTTGTCCAGACTGCGGGCGTGGCGGACAATGTCATGCACCGTCAGGAAATAGGGGGCATATTGCTTGGCGCGGATCAGGCGGAATTCTTCTTCGATGACGCCACGCATCTTCGCGGGCACGCCGTCTGGATGACGGCGCTGCGCCTCTTCCCACACCATATGCTCCAGCCAGCCTTGCGGCTCCCAGCCTTCGGGCACGGGCTCATGCGGATACTCGTAACGCAGATCGTCGAGCGTGAAGGATATGCGCGCAAAGAAATCAGCGGTCGCTGCGATAGCCTCCGGGCAGGCGCGGAACAGGCGCGCCATTTCATCGGCGGATTTGAGGTGCCGTTCGGCATTGGCGCGCAGCCGCTTGCCTGCGCTGTGGATCGTCACGCCTTCGCGGATGCAGGTGAGGACGTCATGTAGGGCGCGCGCATCCGTCCGGGCATAGAGCGCGTCGTTGGTGGCGATCAGGGGCACGCCGGTCTCCGCCGCAAGCGCCTGCACGCCTGCCAGCCGCCGCGCGTCGCTGCCCGTGCGGTGCATGGTCGCAGCGAGCCAGACCGCACCGGGGCGGGCCTGCGCCAGCCGCTCCAGTACCGCCTTGTTGCGGCCTGTGACGATCAGCAGAAGATCTGCGGCATGGGCGATCAGATCCTCCAGATGAAGCGTGCAATCACCCTTGACCGCGCGCCGGTTGCCTAGCGTCAGCAATCGCGTCAGCCGCCCCCATCCGTGGCGCGTGGCGGGATAGGCGATCACATCGGGCGTACCATCGGCAAAGACCAGCCGCGCCCCGACGATCAGGCGGAAGCCGCTCTCCAGCCCGCCCATATCTTTCCACGCAACATGCGCGCGGACGACGCCCGCCACGCTGTTCCTGTCGGCAATGCCCAGCCCCGCCAGCCCCAGATGCCGCGCGCGCCACACCATCTCCGCCGGGTGAGAGGCCCCACGCAGGAAGCTGTAATTGGTGGCGCAAACGGGATCGGCAAAACCGGGCATCACGCAAACAGGCCATGCAGATACCAGTTGGGATCAGGCTTTTCCTCATACAGACCGTGGCGGAAAATCCAGTAGCGTCGCCCGCGCACATCCTCGATGCGGTAATAATCGCGCGTCAGCCCGCCCTGGCCGGGATGCTCGCCGCCCTTACGCCGCCACCATTCGGACGCGATCCGCTCCGGCCCTTCATACAGTCGCACCTCATGCAGCTTGCGCTTCCAGCGGAAGCGGTGCGGCGGGCCATCGGGCACTTCGGCGATCACCTCCACCGGCTGTGGCGGATCAAACAGGAAGAGCGGGCGCTGAGGGGGCTCTCCTGCTGTTGGCTCCGGCCAGCGGACAGGCGCGCGCAGCTCAGTGGCAGGCAGGGCGAGTTGCGCCTGTTCCGGAATATGGCTGTCGTGCGGCACCAGCCGCCGGATCGCGCCATGGCCGAGACGCGTGGCGAGCCGGTCGATCAGTTCGGCCAGAGCCGTCTCGCTCTGCGCGCTGCCATCCAGTTGCGGCTGGCTTGCCGCCAGCGCCTCCGTAACAGGCAGGAACAGCGTGATGCGATCATAGCCAAAGCCGGGATCAAGTGGATCGGACAGCGCGGCAATGCGTTCATCAAACAGGCGCAGCACAAGCGCGGCATCGCGCGTCGGCAGTCCGGTTTCGATGGCCAGCCGGTGTCGTGCGCCATCACTGCGGAATAAAGTCAGCGTGAAACGCCGCCCGCCTAGCCCGCGCTCCTCCAGCGCGCGCGCCGCTTCTTGCAGCAGATCGGCAAAGCAGGCGGCGACAGCATCCTGATGGCCCACAGGTTCAGCGAAGCGGCGTTCAAAATGAAGCGGATCGGGCATAGCGAGCGGATCGAGCGGGGTGTCTTCTTCGCCGAGCAAGCGGTGCAGCGCCGTGACCGCGCCCATGCCGAAGCGCGCGGCAAGGGCCGCAGAAGGCCGCGTGGCAACCGCACCCACCGTCTTCAACCCCGCCCGCCGCAGCGCGAGCGTCGCCTCATCCGCCAGCCCCAGCGCGACAACGGGCAGGCCGCGCAGGGCGAGGCGTTCATCGCTCACCGGCAAGGGCGCAAAACGGGCAAGGGCCATTGCGCCCTCCGCTGTCGTCGCGCAGGCCATTCGCACCGTCATGGCGATGCTGGCCATGGCCTCTTCCACCTGCGCCGTCAGCCCGGCCTCTCCGCCGAACAGATGCTCGCAGCCGGTAATGTCCATCACCAGACCATCGGGCGGCAGGGTGGAGACCAAAGGCGTCCAGCACAGAGCATGGCGGGCGATCTGATCAAGCCAGTGCCGGTCTGCCGCCTCATCCATCTCCGCCACCAGCAGGTCGGGCAGGCGTGCGCGCGCGTCAGCCAGCGTCAGGCCGGGAGCCAGCCCTAGGGCTTGAGCGCGCGCATCCACCGCGCGCAGCACCAGCGCGCCGCGCTGCTTGCCGGCAAAGACCAAGGGGGCGTCAGGCGGCGCGTCGGGCGTTCTGGCGTGATCCGGCTCCTGCATCCGCAGCCGGTCTGCGGAAAGGAACGGGAACCACAGCGCCATCCTGCGCCGCATCCCGGAACTGGCGTGCATCACGATCCCACTCCAATCGCCAGCCAAGGCCGGATGGCCCCGCTTTCTGGCGCAGCAACTCGACATCAAAAACAGGCCATCCCGGCGCATTCCCCGGCAGCGCGCGCGAGGGGGCGGCGGCCACCTGCCAGCGCGTTTGCGCCGCACTGGGGGCGGGTTCGGCATCAAAGCGCAACAGAAACAGCGGCACGCCAGATTTTTCAGCGGCGAGCGCAAGGCGGCGGCTGGCGGTCAGATCCAGCTCGCGCATCGCACCCCGGCTCTCGATGATGACAGCCCCCAAGGCCGCACTGCGCAATGCATCCACGGCGGCCTTCAGCAGCGCCAGAGTGTCAGGCAAAACACCGATCAACATCTGCGCCGGATTGAGGCCCAGCTCGGCCCAGCCATGGCCCTGAACAATGCCGTTCACCCCCACGGCCCGCCGCGACCGCAGCCAGAGCAAAGGACGCTCCTCTGCCATGCCATTGGCAAGCGCAAGACCGAACCCTGTCATGGCGGCACCGTCCTCAACACTCGCCGCCCACACTTCATGCACCCGGCCATAGGCAAAGCCGCCACTGAGCGTCGCGTCAATCTTGGCAAGGCCGCATGGCCAGACACGGCTCTGCGCTATGTCTACGTGATTCATCAAGGCAGGTGCGATTCGCATTCGTTCATTATATGTTCCTATCTGATCAACAGGCAAGCCACGTATGAAATTTCTGAGCCATGAAGAAAATATGGCTGAATCACGGGCTTTTCACTATATATTCGAAGCAAGCGATCCATCGAGATGCCGCGCTGACTTCATCGTCGACGTGCACTGGCGAAAATGGTTCGCAGCCCCTTCTCACCACAAGGCATCAGACCCGGCCGAGCTTTGTCACATTCGGCCAGAACGCGTGATGGAGTTGGGCATCCGGATCGAATCTGATCACTGTGGGCGCGGCCTCCGCCCCATTAACGGTGCTCGGCAGCAGATTTACCGAACGCGTGCAGGCCTTTACCATGTGCGGAGAGCCAGCGCCGTTCCACGGCCGGATTGCGACCGAGCAGATCCTGAACCAAAACGTGGAAGGCGCGGCCATGGTTCATATGAACGCGGTGCGCGACTTCATGTGCGACGGTCGCTTCCATCACATCATAGGGGGCCAGAATCAGCCGCCAGCTATAGCGGATGGTGCCATCAACCGCGCAACTGCCCCAGCGCGAGACGGGATCCCCCACCCCCACTGCCCGAACGGAGACGCCTGCTAACGCCGCGAACCGTGCAGTTTCCTCAGCCAGACGTCGTTTCGCCTCTGCGCGCAGCCAGCGCAGCACGCGCCCCTCCAGTCCCTCGCGCGGGCCGCCCACGATCAGCTGATCGCCCTCGTGCCGGATGCGGCGCGGGCGGGCCTCGGCCCAATCGAGCCGGACACTCTGTCCGGCGAGCAGGAAGCTCATGCCCGGTTCCACCGGTTGCGGCGCGGGAAGGCCGGCCAGTTGCCCTTCAACCCAGCCGCGTTTCGATTCGACCCAGAGCAGGGCGGGCGCAAGCGGCGCACGGCGCGGCAGAGTGAGGCGCACAACCGCCCCGCCTTCCGCAAGGCGCAGGCTCATCCGCGCGGCCCGGGCCGAGCGCACCACTTTCAACGGGATAGAGCGATCGCCCGAACGGAAGACCGGTTCAGCCGCGCGGCTCGATGACATGATCTTCCAGATGTTCGACATCATCTTCCGAAACCGTCCAACCCCGCACCGAAACGCCTGCGCGATGCACCGCCTCACGGTCTCCGCAAATCAGATGATGCCATTCGGGCAGCAACATTCCAGCCTCAACCCGCACATAGGCGCAGGTCTCTGGCAGCCAGTCAATCTCTGCCAGTTTGGCGGGTGTCAGCCTCATGCAATCGGGCACATGCGCGCGGCGGTTGCGATAATCGCTGCACTGGCCGGAACGCCGGTCGAGCATCCGGCACGCGACATTGGTGGGGAGGAACTCGCCGGTTTCCTCATCCTCCAGCTTGTGGACGCAGCACAGGCCGCAGCCGTCGCACAGCGCCTCCCATTGCGCGCGATCCATCTGGTCGAGCCGGAGCTCTTCCCAATAGGGCCGGTTCATTTCACCCAGCGCGCCAGTTCGGCGGCAACCGCCTGTGGCCCCTTGTCATGGGGAATGACTGCAATCGGCTGTCCATCCGGGCCAAACAGCATGGCGTTGCGGGTGTGATCCACCAGATAGCCGCCATCGGCCTGCTTCTCACCCAGTTGCGCATAAGCACCATAGGCCTTCACCACGCGCGCAATTTCCGCAGGATCGCCCGTGAGGCCGATCAGTCGGGGATGGAAGGCAGACACGAACTGGTGGAGCGCTCCGGGCGTATCGCGTGTTGGATCAACCGTGATGAAGAGCGGCTGGACCTTGGCGGCGGTGGCAGCATTCTGCTTTTCGAGCGCGGCAAAGCCCGTCATCAGCGCCTGCATGTCGACCGGGCACACATCCGGGCAGAAGGTATAGCCGAAATAGATCAACCGGTATTGCCCGGCAAAATCGCTGTCCTTGACTGGCTTGCCCGTATCGCTCGTCAGGGTGAAGGCCCCGCCGATGGCAGCACCTGCCAGCGGTGGTTTTTCAGGGGCGCCGCCTCCACACCCGGCAAGAACGAGGTTAAGCGCCGTCAAGGCGGCCAGAAGAGTCCTGTTCAGCATAGAGCCAGCCTTGCTTTGCGATTGTCCGCAGCGCAAGGACTGATTTCGACTCACCTGCGCCTCCGGGCCGGGCAAGGGGCACCAACGGGGATGGGCACATGCTGCGCAAAGGGCTGATCGCATTTTTCTGGAGTTTGGCGTTTCTGGCGACTCCGGCTTCGGCACAATTTTCAGACAGCTATAATTTTCTGAAAGCCGTGCGGGATCGCGACGGGACCAAGGCGACCAAATATCTTTCCGAACCGGGCAATGTCATCATCGACACGCGCGACATCGTGACCGGCGAAACCGCTCTCCATATCGTGGTGAAGGGCCGCGATCTGCAATGGATCAACTTCCTTCTGGCGCGCGGAGCCAAGACCGAACAGCGCGACAAGGATGGCAACACGCCGCTGATCGTCGCTGCGCGGATGCGCTTTGCGGAAGCCGCCACGGCCCTGCTGCGCGCCAAGGCCGCCGTGGATGGCACGAATCCCAGCGGAGAAACGCCGCTGATCGCTGCCGTGCAATTGCGCGATCAGGCGATGGTGCGGCTGTTGCTCGACAATGGGGCCAATCCAGACAAGCGCGACACGCTGTCTGGCCAGTCCGCGCGCGATTATGCCCGCAATGATACGCGCGGCACGACTATTTTGAAGATTATCGAGGAACCGCGCGCCAAGCCCAAGGCTGCTGCTTCGATGGGGCCGAAGCTCTGAGAGCTTGCGTGCTCCGGCGAAGGCCGGAGCGTTGCCTAGGCTTGGCAAGGATGGTTTTGCAGCGCCACAAGGCTCCGGCCTGCGCCGGAGCACAGGATGAGCTATCCTGAATTGATTTGAATCTACCCCTCCTCCTCTGCCTCTTTGCCGAGAATCAAGCGCCGCGCCGCGCGCCGGGCGAGTCTGAGCGTTTCGGCCTTACGCCGCGCGGCGGCGAGCGGGCGGTCTTCGGGGTGGCGGATGATGGCGGCATCATAGCGGTCTGCCACGATCAGCCCGGTGCGCGCAGGCATCAGCGCCTCACGCTCGAACAGCGACAGATCAAAACCCTGCGGCACCGCCCAGAAATAGCGGTCACAATAATCCAGATACTCAGGCCATTTTGCATCACCCAGCAGATCGGCGCGTGAGACCTTGATCTCGACAATAGTGATGCTGCCCTTGGCGCAGAGCGCCATCAGGTCTGCGCGCCGGGCATTGCCCAAAGGCACTTCGGGCACAGCCATCCAGTCATGACGCAGGAACAGGCGCGTGACCCCGCGCGCCACATCATCCGCCACCAGCTTTTCGCTTTCCGCATCCATGGCGCACCCATAGAACGGAAAGCGAACTGATGGCCAGACTCAATCGCCCGACGGACGACTCAGCGGTAGAAAATGTGATTGCCGACAGCGGCCACGCGCTGAAGCCGCCAGCCCGGCGACACATAGCGGGCATGGAAGAACAACGCATTGCCGATGCCGCTATCCTTCAGATCGCGCATCGCGACTTCGGAAACACCCACGGCTTCGCGCCAATCCTGGCTCGACCGGGCAATCGGCGGGAAACCGCCGCTGCGCACGAAGGAGAATTGGCTGCGCTGGAACACCACGCCGCACAGCGACGCAGGGAAGCGGCCCGACCGGGCGCGGTTGATGATGACATCGGCCACGGCCAGCTGGCCTTCGAGCGATTCGCTCTTGGATTCGAAATAGATTGCGCCCGCCAGACATTCCTGTTCGCGGCTGCTGGTTTCACCATCCCCATGTTCGGCAACAAGCTGCGCGAGCGAGGCGGATGCCCCATTGCCGCGCGAAGGCGCCATCGTGTCAGCACGAACCGGAAGGGCGGGAATATAAAGATTGTCCGGAGCGGCACGCTCTTCAGCGAGAGCGGCGGTCATCACGGCTTGCGGAACAAGCGGGTCGGACACATCGGAAACATCATTGGCGGTGACCGGACTGGCCCCGACCAGGCCCATCACAGGGGCCAGAATGGCAACGGAAAGAACTGCGGCCATCGCAGTTTTGAGAACTGATCGCATGATCGACTTTATCTGTGCGGTGAACGCGCGATGCAGATGCCCCAAAAACCCGGCGTCCGTCGCTGCCCCCCGTCTGCGTTCGCACCCCTATGCCCTAAAACGCCGGGCGACAGTGCGGCTACGCTTTAACCACGAGTGGCCCAATATGGTGCAACGCAGCAATGTCAACCATCACCGCCCCATTGCGCGATGAGCCGTTCCCCATCCGCGATATCCAGTTCAACCACCCACAGATCGGGATCATTGGCGCGCCGTTTGCCGATATAGTGGTCGAACGCGGCCTGATCCTCATCATCTTGGGGTCCGGTCCGCGTCCAGCGATAGCGGCCCTGTGTGTCGAGCAGCTGTTCGAAAAGCCCGGAAACGCGCCCTTTATGATAGAGGCTGATGAGCAGAGACCCGGCGGTTTCATCGCCCTTGGCCAGCACCATGGCATGGCCGCCCGCCGCTTCGCACACCCGGATCAGGCTGCCTGCCAGCATAGAGCCGGTCAGGCGCGGCGTCATGCGCTGGCCTGACGATATCCGTCGAGCGTGCTCAGGGGGATGGCTGAACGCATGAAGGTGCCCGCCCCGCGCGCCGCTTCCTCACCGCTCGCATCGATCAGCCGCGCTTCGGCCACATAAACGCGCTTGCGTCCGCTGATCCAGCGGCCTTCGGCGATCACCGGACCAGCCTTCAGCGGCCGCGTGAAGAACAGGTTGAATGCCGTCGTCAGCAGGAAACGATCGGTGACGAGCGTGTTGGCCGCATAAAAGGCCGCATCGTCGAGCATCTTGAAATAGGCCGAGCCATGCACCGCACCGGCGGCATGATAATGATCGTCGCCCACCACAAACTCGATACGGCAGACGCCGGGGCCTTCAATCTCCATCTTCGATTGATAATGGCGATTGACCGGAGCCGACGCGTAAAGCGCTTCCAACGCCCTGAAATGGGCGGTTTCGCTGGCGTTGTCAGGCAGCGTCACGAGTCTGGGCCGCAGCGAAGAGCGCGAGCACGGCATCAGAGGAAGCCGCGCCGCGCAGCTTGGCAACAAACGCCGAATCCCGCATCCAGCGGCTGACCAGCGCCAGCGCCTTCAGATGTTCCGCGCCGGAATCGGGCGGCGAGAGCAGGCAGAAGACCAGATCGACGGGCAGATCATCGATCGCATCAAAATCAACCGGCTGCTGCAACTGGACGAACAGGCCAACGACATGCGCCAGCCCGTCCACCTTGCCATGCGGAATGGCAACACCTGCGCCAAAGCCGGTGGAGCCAAGGCGCTCGCGCTCGGTCAGCCGTTCGATGACGGCGGCACCGTCCAGCCCATATTCGCGCTCTGCCATCTGGCCGAGCTGGGCAAACAGGCCCTTGCGGCCCGGAACCGTCAGGCCGGCCGCAACCGCGCCATCGGCCAACAAATCAACGAGATGATTCATAAACCCGTCTTTCTTCCCGGGGCCGTAACGCCCGCGTGCGCCCTCCTCAGGCGCGCTGCGGTTCGACCCAGCCGATCGTGCCGTCGTTGCGGCGATAAACCATATTGTAGGCCCCGGTGGAGCCATTGAGGAACAGCAGCGCGTTGGTGTTGCGCAGATCGAGCATCATCACGGCGTCCGACACGCTGGTTTCCGGCACGTCGACGCGCGTTTCTGCAACGATGACGGGCGCGTCACCGGCGTCAATCTCGTCCACCTCTTCGGCGACCGGTTCGAACACCGTATAAGCGGCTTCCAGCTCCCGTTCGGCGCGACCCTGATGGTCGTGCAGGCGGCGAACATAGCGGCGCAGCTGCTTGTCGATCTTTTCAGCAGCGGCATCAAAGGAGGGGTGCGCTTCATTGGCAAAGGCCGAGCCCTTGAGCACCACGCCCTGCATCACATGCGCCACGATATCGCAAGAAAAGCCATGATCGCGCGGGCCACGTCCGAACGTGACCTGAGCGGAAAGCGCCTTGGAGAAATATTTGTCGGCCATGGCCTTCAGCCGCGTTTCAACATGTTCGCGAAGCGCGTTTCCGGTATCGACCTGATGTCCGGCGATGCGGATGTCCATGACTCTTATTCTCCTTGTCCGGTGGGCTGAATTCAATGCGGTCCATCACGACCACCTGCCCTGCCGGATTGACATGGTGTCGCGGAGTCCGGGGTTCAAGCAGTCAAAGGCTGCGTGGAACCGCCATCGTCCAAATCGGCGGGGCCTTTAGGCCGGGATGGTGCCAGCGTCAACATTCTCATTCCCCGCAGTGTCTGTCCAAAGCGGGTCTTTGAGCGTGGCAACGAAAGCGGCGTGGCGCTCCAGTTCCTCCGGGCTGGCGGCATGGTGGCGGGCCGGGCGCAAGGCCCGGGCACCGGGATTGGCAGGATTGCGGGTGAGGCTTTGCAGGGCATCGACAGGCTGGAGCGGCGCGGCTTCACCCAACCCAAGACCGATCTGGCGGCCTCCGGTCAGCTCCACATAAACCTGCGCGAGCAGCTGCGCATCAAGCAGTGCGCCGTGCAGGACGCGGTGGCTGCGATCAATGCCGTAGCGCGTGCAGAGCGCATCGAGACTATGTTTGGCCCCGGGATGTTTCTGGCGCGACAGAGCGAGCGTATCGATCATCCGGCTCATCGGCAGATGGAGCCGCCCGCACGCGCCGAGTTCATGATTGAGGAAGGAGAAATCGAAGGTAGCGTTGTGCGCGACCAGTGGGCTGTCATCGAGAAAGTCGAGCAGATCCTCCACCCTGTCCTCAAACAACGGCTTGTCGGCCAGGAACGCGTCAGACAGGCCGTGAATGGCCTGCGCGTCCGGATTCATCTCGCGTTCGGGATTGAA
Source organism: uncultured Sphingomonadales bacterium (assembly GCA_937870585.1). GTDB lineage: Bacteria > Pseudomonadota > Alphaproteobacteria > Sphingomonadales > Sphingomonadaceae > Aquisediminimonas. The sequence goes on from CALMZE010000148.1 coordinate 27,456, forward strand.
ATAGCAATGGAAGGTGCGCCCGGTTTCGACGCGATTAACCAGTTCAACGCAGCCGATTTCCACCAGCCTGTCACCCTGTGCGGCGCTGAGACCCGTGGTCTCGGTATCAAAAACAACCTCGCGCATTATGAACGAATCTATCGGCTCTTTTTGGCGGACAGGCAAGCGACAAGCGCACGCACGGCGGCGAATGTCTCTGATTTGAGGCAGCCCGTCTCGATCACATGATCGGCAAGCCGCCGTTTGACATGATCGGGCACCTGCAAGCGACGGATTTGCTTGAGCCGCGTCGATGAAGCGCCGGGCCGGGCGAGCACCCGCTTCTTCTGCATCCAGGCGGGCGCGGAAACCGTGACGGAAACATCCACGGTGCGCGCCAGCGAACGTCCCCGTGCCTTTTCAAACAGCAGGGGAATATCGAGCACCACCATGGCCCGCGCCCGGTTGCGCGCGAGAAAGCGCTGGCGCGAGCGATAGACCGCCGGGTGGATGATGCGTTCAAGCGCGCGCAACTCGTCCGGCTTGCCGAGCACCATCTGGCCCAGAATCTGCCGGTTGACGCCGCCGGGACCCGTCGATCCGGGAAAGCGCGCTTCAATCGCGGGGACGAGCGCGCCGCCGGCCGCCTGCAACTTGTGCACTTCGGCATCGGCATCGAACACCGGTACACCCAATGTGCGGAACATCTTCGAGACCGCCGATTTACCCATGCCGATCGAGCCGGTGAGACCGATGCGGATCATGCCAGCAGCCTTTCCCTCAATTCCTCGTCACAATCCTCGGGCGGAGGGGCGCCGAAAAACAGCTCGAACGCGAACGCCGCCTGCC
>CALMZE010000149.1 GCA_937870585.1 uncultured Sphingomonadales bacterium
GACAAGGAGACTGAACATGTCTGACGCAGAAACACGCGCCGCTGGCGATGCCCGCACCGCCCCGGTTGCTGTTTGGCAAATCCTCGAAAAATTGCGCGGTCAGGATCTGATCGACTGGCGCGTGGCCGATGTCACGGGCCGCGCCTCAATTGCCGAACGCAATCTCGATATCGGCTTTCCATTCGGCTGGTATCCCGTAGTCCTTTCAAAGGATCTTGAAGTCGGTGAAGTGAAGCCGCTGCGCTATTTCTCCAAAGACCTCGCCATCTGGCGCGGCGAGGATGGCAAGGTCCGCATGATCGATGCCTATTGCAAGCATCTCGGTGCGCATATGGGCGTCGGCGGCAAAGTGCATGGCAATCTGCTGGAATGCCCGTTCCATGCGTGGCGCTATGATGGCGAGGAAGGGACTGTGAAGGACATTCCTTATTCCAAGTCGATTCCGCCGCAGGTGAAGCGCAAATGCACCCGCACCTGGCACGTCACCGAAGCCAATCGCTGGGTGTGGATGTGGTATCACCCGCAGGATGTCGCCCCGTTGTTTGACGTGGTGCACATCCCCGAATGTTCGGATCCGGACTGGACCGATTTCGACATTTACGAATGGAATGTCTACGGTTCGCTTCAGAACATGGCCGAAAACGGCGTTGATGTGGCGCACTTCAAATATATCCATGGCACGGCCAATGTGCCGCTCGGCGATCTGCGCTGGGGCGATTGGGGCCGTGGTGCCGATGTTTCGGCCAAGATGGGCACGCCCTGGGGCGAAGTTGATGGCACGATCAGCTATGACACGATGGGGCCGGGCCAGAGCTGGACGCGCTTCACCGGCATTTCGGAAACCATCCTCGTCGCCTGCATCACGCCGGTTGAGTTGGACCATTGCCACACACGCTTCTGCTTCATCCAGCCCAAGGCGCAGGCGGCAGGCGAACGCGCAGGCGTTGCCAAGGCGATCATCCGCGACATCTGCAAGCAATATGATCAGGACAAGGTGGTGTGGGACCGCCAGAAATATGAAGACAAGCCGATCATCTGCGAAGGTGACGGCCCGATTGCGCAGTTCCGCAAATTTTACAGCCGCTATTACGTCTCGCCCGATGCAGCACCCGAAGGCGAGAATGTGACGCCGATCCGCAAGGCGGGTTGAACCCGTTACAAAAGAAGGGGCGGCAGGCTTGGGTCTGCCGCCCTTTTTCTTGGTTGAAACCAACAATTACACCACTCGTGTCGAGCGGTGAATTTGAACCGAGGAGCCCACCATGCGCCTAGCCCTTGCCCTGATCAGCGCCCTCCTCTGTTCCACAGCCCAAGCCGATCCGGGCTTCCCCTTGTCCGAAGCTGACAAACAGATTCGCGCTGGCAAAATCCTGATCGCGCGTGAGCATCCCGATGTGCTCAAGAACGTCTTCCGCAACGATGGCTTTGGCGGCGCGGGGTCAAAGGTCATTGCCAACTCGATGCTCTCCACGTCGCCCGCCCATATCAAGGCCGCGCGCGAAGCGATGGTGGTGGAGCGGCATGGCACCGGCATGTGGCTGATCCGCTTTCCTTACGTGAATGCCGCGCTCATCGAGACCAGGCACGGCCTGGTGCTGTTTGACACCGGCTACGCCGCCATCGGCCCGGTGCTTGCCGACGTGATCCCGACGCTCAGCCCCAAGCCGCTGACGCACATCATCGTTAGTCATATCCATGTCGACCATGCCTTTGGCTGGCCCGCGCTCAAGGCGAAATGGCCCAAGGCTAAGACGGTGACGAGCGACCTCTTCCCCGCCATGGCGGCGAAGGAAGTGCGGCTGGGCGGCATTATCGGGCGCAAGAACAACCAGCCGCTCGAACTCCAGCCCACCAGCATTGATCGACTGCCCAAGCCCGACATCCTGTTCCGCGATGAACTGTCACTCAAGATCGACGGCGAGACCTTCGAATTGCGCCATGCACCGGGCGAAACCGAAGAGCAGATCTGGATGGGGCTCCCCTCCCGCCGCGCGATCTTCACGGCGGACTATTATCAGGGCTTTCTGCCCAATGCCGGGAACGGAAAGCGCATTCTGCGCCACATTGACGAATGGGCGGCTGCGTTTCGGGACATGGTGGCGACGAAGCCCGCGCATCTGCTTCCGATGCACAGTGCGGCGATCGACAATGAAAGCGAAATTGCCCGCACCCTGACGCTCAACGCCGATGCGTTCGACCATGTCTCCAATCAGGTGGTTGCGCGGCTCAATGCAGGCGAGCGGCGCGATGCGATTGCGGCAAGCCTCGACTGGCCCGAACGTTTCGCCAAGGCACCCGAACTCGATCCGCAATATAACCGCCCGGAAGATCTGGCGCGCATGGTTGCGCTGCGCTGGACCGGCTGGTGGGATGATATTCCCAGCCATTTTGCGGCCATGCCGTTCGAAGCGGAAGCAAAGGAAGCGCTACGGCTGGCTGGCGGACTGGATACCGTTGACCTGCGGGCGCGGGAACTGCTGACCTCAGATACCAAGTTGGCGGCCCGACTGGCCGACTGGGCCTATTATGGTGCGCCGGGAGACCCCAAAGCCTTGCAACTCACCATCGACGTCTACCTCGCGCGGATGGCCGAAAAGGATATGCCGTTGCAGGAAGCCACCGTCTATCTCGATCAGGCCGCCAAGGCGCGGGCCGAGTTGGAGGCGTTGAGGAGGGTGCATTGAAGAGTTAACACCACCCGCCGTCCTGAGCCTGTCGAAGGGCGGCGGAGTGTTGGCCGGGTAGCGGCTCATTCCCCCAGATCAGGGGCCCAGGCGACGCCGTTAATGTGCCCGCCTCCATCCACGAACAGCGTGTTACCGGTCATGTAGCGGCAATCATCGCTCGCCAAAAACAGCGCCACCGGGGCGACGTCGCTCAGCGGATCGCCCAGTCGCCCCATCGGGTTCGCAGCTTCGATCATCGCCATCATCTCGGGCTGGCGCTCTTCCATGCGGCGCGAGGAGGCTGATTTCGCCGCCGGGCAGATGATGTTGCAGCAAATGCCATGTCGTGCCCATTCGCGCGCTGCGGTGCGGGTATAGGCGCGCAGTGCTTCCTTGGAGGCGTTATATTCCGCAGTGCCCATATGCGCGTTGACGCCGTTCAAGGACGCCATGTTGATCACGCGGCCCCAGCCTTGCGCCTTCATGTGCGGGAGCGCAGCCTCCATCGACCATTTGCACGTCCACACGCCCATGCGCAGCGCGCGATCAAACAGGTCATCATCCTTTGCCTCGATTCGCGCAGGGCCATTCCCCGCCCAGGCATTGTTGACGAGAATATCGACCGTGCCTGCCGCTGCCATCATGGCGAGGACGCTCTCTCGCTCGGTCACGTCAACCGCAACGGCCTGCGCTTCGTGCCCATCAGCGCGCAGGGCCGCCGCTTCAGCCTCGGCCTTCTCCGCGTTGAAATCGGCGAGCACAACTGCCGCACCTTCGCGTGCAAACAGCTGCGCAATGGCGAGACCGATCCCGTCTGCCGCGCCAGTGACCAGCGCGCGACGGCCTGCAACGCGCCCACTCATGCCGCAGGCGGCGTCGGCGCGCCGGGCAGGCCCATATAATAATGGCCCGCATTCATCCCGCCATCGACCGACAATTCAGTGCCCATGCAATAGCGGGCATCTTCGGACGCCAGATAAGCGGCGGCAGCGGCGATATCGCTCGGCTCGCCCGCAAATTGCGCGGGATAGACCCAATAACCCTTGTCATACACGTCCTTGGAGACGTTCATCGGATTGGCGAGCGGCGTGTAAATACCGCCGGGATGGATCGAATTGACCCGGATCTTGCGCGGTCCCAGTTCGAGTGCGAGCGATTTGGTCAGCCCGCGTACCGCCCATTTGGTCGCACCATAGACCGAAACGGCATTGGCCCCGGCAATGCCGTCTGCTGAACTCATATTGACAATCGCACCGCCGCCGGCCCGCTCTATGGCTGGAATGACAGCCTGACAGCCCAGAATCACGCCCATCAGATTGACGTCGATCAGGCGACGAATCTGTTCATCGGTGTAATTCTCGAACGCCGAGAAATAGAGGATGCCCGCATTGTTGACGAGCGTGTCGAGCGTACCGAACTTCGCTTCTGTTGCCGCAACCGTCTCGGTCCAACCCTCGCGCGAAGTGACATCCTGACGGTGGAACGCGGCCTGCGCACCGAGTTCGTCGGCCAGCGCCTGCCCTTCGGCATCGAGCACATCGGTGATCATCACCTGCGCGCCTTCGGCCACGAAACGGCGGACAATGCCTTCACCAATGCCCCGCGCGCCGCCGGTGACGAGCGCCACTTTCCCCTTCAGTCGATCCATGCTGATTCTCCTCTTCCGGGAGCACGGTAAGAGCGCGATCCATGCCGCACAATACGCAAATGAGGATCAATTCACTCCATCAATGCGAAAACGCGCACCGATTCTCCACACGCATTGCGTTGTTGCACGTTAAAGAAAGGCCTTCAGTTCGGCGACGAAGCGATCAAACTGATCATGGTGCAGCCAATGCCCCGCATTCTCAAACTCGATCACGCGGGCATTGCTGCCAAAATGCGCAATACGCCCGTCCTTTTCCGGATTGGAGGCCCAGCTGTTCGCGCCATACATCAGCAATGTCGGGCAGGTGATCGCCGCCCATAATTTCTGCGTCTCTTCACGCGCAATGTCGAATGGCGGCCAGAAATTGAGATGCGGATCAAACTTCCAGGTGAAAGTGCCATCCTCATTGCGGTTGACGCCGTGGATAGTCAGATGCCGCGCCTGTTCGTCGGTCAGATAGCTGTTTTCGGCCTTCATGCGCGCATAGGCCTCTTCGATTGAGGCATAGCGTTTGGGCAGGCGGGCCGCCGCGGCACGCTTGGCAGACATCCATTCGCGGATACGGTCCAGATAGGGCTTGGCGTCCATCTCTGCCATCGCCTTGGGGGACGGCCCCAGCCCTTCAATGGCGACAAGCTTGCGCACCTTTTCCGGAAACAGGCCGGTGTAACGCAGGCAGACATTGCCGCCCATCGAGTGTGAGACGATGGTGACCGGCGCGAGTTCGAGCAGGTTGATCAGCTGAGACAAATCATAGACCATGTCCATCGCGCGATAATTGCCGTCATGCGCCCAAGCGCTATCGCCATGGCCGCGTTGATCAAGCGCGATGACGTGCCAGTCATTGCGGAGCTCCTGTGCCACCCAGTCCCAGCTGCGGCCATGATCGCGCCCGCCATGGACGAGCAGCAGCGGCGGCGCATCGGGATTGCCCCAATCCGCATAATGCAGGCGGAGCCGCTGGGAGATGAAGCTGTGCGAGGTCGGTCCATGCAATGTCATGGCCGCACGGTAACCCGCCGCCCGCGCCCGCGCAAACCGAAATCGCGCGGCTTACTTCTCGACCGTCAGCGCGCGTTCCGGGCACGACTTGGCAGCGCGCCACGCGCGATCCTCATCCTGCGGCTTCACATCGATATCGCCGGGGACGACAAAGCCTTCATCGTCCAGATCATAGATGTCAGGAGCCAGCGCCCAGCAGCGGGCATGGCCTTGGCAGCGTTCGCGGTGAACGATGATTTTCATGCGGCCCAATCCAGAATGAGGTTTTCAACACCGAACACATAGCCGCCAAAGGACATGGGCGTCGTGCCGGGCTTGATGCGGAAATCGGGAATGCGCGCGAGAAACTCTTCAAGCCCGACAACGATTTCACGCCGCGCCAGATGCGATCCGAGGCAGCGATGCGGGCCATAGGCAAAGGCGGTATGGCGATTATCCTCGCGTTGCAGATCGATCTTGTCCGGGTTGGGAAATTCCATCGGATCGCGATTGGCAACCATGGAGGGGCAAGACACAATATCGCCCTTCTTCATCAGCACGCCATTCACTTCCACATCCGCCGTGACAGTGCGCAGCGGCGTGATGGTGGCATAGGCGCGCAAGAACTCTTCAGCCGCGAGCAGGATCTTTTGCGGATTTTCGCGCAGGTCCTTCTGATCTTCGGGGAAACGGGCGAGGTGATAGAGATCGAAGCCAATCGCTGCTGCCACCGTGTCGAGCCCGCCGATGAACAGCAGGATGCTCATCGCGCGGACTTCATGCGGCGTCATCTTGCGCCCGAAAATATCGGCATTGAGCACGAACGTCATGAAATCATCCGCAGGCTCGCGGCGGCGCAATTCGGCCAGATCATCAAGAAACCCCAGCACCTTGTGCGCAGCCGCCGTCCGCGCTTCGGGCGTGGAATGCAGCATGTCGTTCGCCCAGCCGACAAACTCCATCAGCCGGTCATCGGGAATGCCGAGGAACTGGAGGAAGATATTGACCGCAAAGGGGAAAGCGAAATCGGTCATGACATCGCAGTCCGTGCCGCGCGCCTTGATGCCTTCGATCAGTTCAACGGCCCGCGCACGCACCTGCCCCTCAAGCGCGACAACGCGGCGCGGAGACAGCAGCGGATTGAGCAAGGAACGCCACGCCGAATGGTCCGGCGGGTCAATCTCCAGCGGGATGAGCGGCCAGGATTCGCCGATGGCGGCCGAGAATGTGTTGCGGAAGCTCGAAAAGGTCACGCCATCCTGAAGCACGCGACGCTGATCTTCAGCACGCGTCACAACCCAGGCACCCACCCCGTCTCGCGTCGCGAGCGGCGTATAGACGATCGGCGGGCCAGCCAGCAGCGCCTTGGCGGCAGCGGCTTGCGGATCACCCATCGGTGTGGGCACCATTTCGGGCGAACTGTACAGGCTGAAGCTTGTCACCAGTTCGGGCGGAACATGTTCGGGCAGTCTCTCCATAATCCTGCACTCTCATGCAGAAAATTCATCATGTCAAATGCCAATTTTCCTGTTGGAAGGCCTATCGACTGGCCATGAATGTACGAAACTTGCAATCCGACGCAATTTTGGTAGATTTCCCGCAGTGCCTTTGCCAACCGGGATAGACCGCTTGCCCGTAGCCCATCTTGAACGCCCTTTGACCTATTCCAGCCCCGCCATTCAGGCGCGCCGGAAGCGGATTCTTGACGTGACGTTTGAGCTGGTGGCCGAAGTGGGCATTTCCGGCTTTTCGATGGATGATGTTGGCAAACGTGCCAATGTTGCCAAGCGGACGCTCTACAACGCCTTTCAAACGCGCGAGCGGATGATTGCCGTGGCGATTGGCAGCCAGTTCAACCGCTTCCTCAAGCGCATCGTCTATACCAGCCCGGAAGGCACGATGCGGCACAATCTGGAACGCCTCGTCTCTGTCAGCGAGCGCGACCGGAAAATGCCGCATTATATCGCCGCGATCATGGCGATCTATTTCAGCCATGATGCCGATGAAGACATCCGCTCCACCCTGCATGATATGGGTGTGGCCCCCAACCTGATCTGGATCGAATCGCTGCACCGACGCGGTGAACTCCAGCCCTGGATCGACCCGGCCAAGCTGGCCGATGATGTGGTGCGGCTGGAATATGCCATCATCAATGGTTGGTGCCAGGGCGATATTCCGGCTGAGGAACTGACGCCCCGGCTTGTTGCAACTTGTCTAAGTGTCATGGCGGGTGCAACACAGGGGGCTGCGCGGACCGAAATACTGGAAGCGCTGGATCTGGTGGGGGCAAAGGGCGTGGACGCGCTCAACCTGCCCCGACCGACATTGCAGACGGCAGGCGGGCAAACGCGAGACGTTTAGCCCTCGACCGCCTCTCGCAACGCAATGCGACGCGGAGGAAGCACCTGCCCGGTCTTGTATGCGCGCCACAAGAACCACAGCCCCACCATCGTGCAAAGCAGGGTGGCCGGGACAGAGGCTTCCGCCCCGAACGCCCCGCCGGTCAGCCACTCCGGCCCGGAGATGCGCGCATCGATCAGTCCATCCATGCTCAAACCGGAAACGGCCACGCCGTAAAGTCCGGTCTGGGTGAAATTCCACGCCATATGGAGGCCAATTGCCGCCCAAAGCCGCCGCGTCACCATATAGACCGCGCCCAGCAGAATGCCGGCTTCCAGTGCAATCGCTATCGCGGCCCAGAGACTCGCATTGGGATTGGCAATATGGGCAAGGCCAAAAAATGCAGCAGAAAGGGCGATGGCCGCCCAACTGCCCAGCCAGGCTTCCAGCAGGCGGAAAATGACTCCGCGCACCATTACTTCCTCCACCACGCCAGACCCCAGTGCCATGGCGAACACCGGCACCAGCACTTTGACCGGATGCGTGCCTTCGACAGCATAGCCGCCCCCAGCCGCGATCACACCCACAACGGCTGTCATCAATCCAAAGCCCACCAACGCGCCGAACCCCCATTCGCGCGCCGCGCCGGGCAGGGTAAAATCGGTGAAAGGCCGTTTCTCAACAAACCGCACGAACACCCAATAGGCCAAAACGCTGAGTGCCGCGACGAGCACGGCAGATAAGAGCGAGAGCGCATCGGAGCGTCCCCACGCCGCGCGCAAAAAGCCGGAGATCGTGCCGCTTATCAAAGGGGCCAGCGCCACGATGCCAAAGCCCGGCAACAGCAGGAAGCCCGGATGGCGCATCAGGCGCGTCCACAGGGAAGACGGCGCGGCCCTTTCAGTCATGCATATTCCACTCCACGTCTCATGAGGTGGAGCCTATCGCTCAGACTGCGGCCTGTCCATCGCGCTTGCGGCAGCCCCTTACCCGCGTCTAGAGCGAAATGATGAGTCCCACCCCCACGTCCAAACTGTTCGACCCTAAAGACGCCGCGCGCGCCGTGGATGCGTTGCGCCGGGGCTGGCCCGTCAGCATTGATGGCGCCATCACGCTGCTCGCCATCGAAACTGCGGATGAAGCCCGACTGACCGCGTTCGGCGGCGCATCCGATGTGCTGATGTCTGCCGCGCGCGCCGCCACGCTGAAACTCGCCAACCAGATTGACGCCGCCACACCTGGAAAGCCGGTGCGGATTGCGGCCGAACGCTGGCTTGATCTGCCCGCCGCGCGCGCGCTGGCTGATCCTGCGCTCGACCTCGCCAATCCGCTCAAAGGCCCGTATCGCAGCGTGCCCGTGGGCGCAGAAGACAGCGCCGCCGCCGCACTGGAGCTCGCGCGCATAGCAGGACTCCTTCCCGCCTTCTTCGTGATAGACGGCGATACAGGGGCCGCGCAGGTGTCGCGCGCTGCCATTGCCGCGCATGAGGATGCCAAACGCCTCAATCTCGTCGCCCGCGCGCGCCTGCCCGTGGCGGTGGCGGAAAAGGCGGAGATTGCTGCCTTCCGCTCGCCTGAGCAAGCGGGCGAACATGTCGCGCTTGTCATCGGCACGCCCGATGGAACCGCGCCGTTGGTACGGCTCCACAGCGAATGCCTGACCGGCGATGTGCTCGGCAGCCTGAAATGTGATTGCGGGCCACAGCTCGATGCCGCGCTTGCCAAGATTGCAGAGAGCGGCTGGGGCATCCTCCTCTATCTCCGGCAGGAAGGGCGCGGCATCGGCCTGATCAACAAGCTGCGCGCCTATCAGTTGCAGGATCAGGGCTTTGACACGGTCGACGCCAATGTCCGCCTCGGCTTTGCGGTTGATGCCCGCGATTTCGGCGTGGCCGCCCAAATGCTCCGCCTGCTGGGGCAAAGCGCAGTGCGGCTGCTCACAAACAATCCTGAAAAGGTGGCGGGTCTGGAAGCGGCCGGCATCACAGTTCTGGAACACGTCGCCCACCAGCTTCCGCACAACCCTCACAACGCACGCTACCTTGCCACCAAGCGCGACCGGACGGGGCATCGGCTAACGGGGGTTTAGGCGCCTTAGAGCTCCCCTCAGCGACGTCTTGCGTCGCGCAAATGCAGCGTGAGTTTGAGACAATCTGAATGCAACTGGCATCTTTTCTGAGAGCCGCGCGCCACAGGCCAAAAGGACCGGGCTTGCCGATATGAACGAACTGGTTCATACATTCATATATGAAAAGCTCGATCGCAACTGTCTCGATCAGCGGGACGCTCGAATCCAAGCTGCGCGCTGTGGCCGATGCCGGTTTTGGCGGTGTGGAGATTTTCGAGAATGACCTGCTCTCCTTCCCCGGCAGTCCCCGCGAGGTGGGCCAGCTGGTGCGCGACCTCGGCCTTGAATGCACATTGTTCCAGCCCTTCCGCGATCTTGAAGGAATGCCCGATGGTCAGCGCCAGCGGGCGTTCGACCGGATGGAGCGCAAATTTGACGTGATGGCAGACCTCGGCACTGATCTGGTGCTGCTCTGTTCGAACTGTTCTCCCCAAGCGCTCGATGATCGCGCGCGGATGCTCGATGATCTGCATGAACTGGGTGAGCGCGCCGCCAAACGGCAGATGCGGATCGGCTATGAGGCGCTGGCCTGGGGGCGTCATATCCATGATCATCGCGATGCCTGGGCGCTGGTGCGCGACGTTGATCATCCCCATATCGGGCTGATCCTTGACAGCTTCCATTCGCTCAGCCGCCGCGTTCCCTCCACTTCGATTGGAGACATCAAGGCGGAGAAGCTGTTCTTCGTGCAGGTGGCGGATGCACCTTTGCTCGACATGGATTATCTCAGCTGGAGCCGCCATTTCCGCTGTATGCCGGGGCAAGGCGATTTTGCGCTCGCCGAATGGGCAGAGGCGATTCACCGCATCGGCTATCAGGGCTGGTGGAGCCTTGAGATTTTCAACGATCGCTTCCGCGCCGGGTCCGCGTCGGGCGTGGCCGTGGATGGATTCCGCTCGCTGCAACTGATGCACGATCAGGTTGCGCGTCGCCCGCGCGCGGCGCTGGCTCCTGCCATGTCCGCGCCTGTTGCGGCGAGCGGCGTGGCCTTTATCGAATTTGCGGCCAGCCATGATGAAGCGGATGCGCTCGGCACCATGCTTGCGGCACTGGGCTTTGCTGCCACCGCGCGCCACCGCCGCAAGGATGTGACGCGCTGGACGCAGGGCGGCATCTCCATTGTCGTCAATTGCGAGCCGGAAGGGTTTGCTAGCAGTTTTGACCTTGTTCATGGCGCATCGGTCTGCGCCATCGGCTTGCGTGTGAACGATGTGGCGGGCGCTTTGGCGCGCGCGGAGGCTCTGGGCATCCAGCGATTTGAACAGGCGGTTGGCCCCGATGAACTGCCGCTGCCGGGCGTGCGCGGTGTGGGGGGCAGCCTGATCCACTTCATTGCCGATGGCGCGGAAGCCGATCTGTGGGCGCACGAATTTCCCGAGGCGCTGAGCGCAGAGCCGGGTGCGCCGCTGGGCCTCACCCGCGTCGATCATATCGCGCAGACGATGCACTATGAGGAATTCCTGTCCTGGTTGCTGTATTATGTCGCGCTGTTCGATGTGGCGAAGACGCCGCAACTCGAAATTGCTGACACGCTGGGGCTGATTCAGAGTCAGGCCGTCGAATCGCCGGACAAGAGCCTGAGGCTGACGCTCAACGGATCGCAGGCAGCGCAGACCCTGTCAGCGCGTTTCATCCAGAATTATATGGGCGCGGGCGTTCAGCATATCGCCTTTGAAACGGCAGATGTGTTCGCGGCCGCCGAAGCGGCGCAAGCGAACGGGCTGGCGGTGCTCGCCATCTCGCGCAACTATTACGATGATCTGGAAGCGCGCTTTGGGCTTGCGGCTGATCTGGTCGAGCGGATGGCCGCGCTCAACATCCTGTATGACCGGGACGGAGAGGCCGAATATTTCCAGTTCTACAGCCGCGCTTTTGCCAAGCGGGTCTTTTTCGAAGTCGTCGAACGGCGGGGCTATGGCGCTTATGGCGCGTCCAACGCAGTCATCCGGCTCGCCGCACAAGCACGCTTCAAGGATGATCGCGCCGATTGAAACCCGCCGCGCGCGTCGTTACACCATTTTTGTGCAACGCTGGTTGCGCATCCTTTCCAGACAGGAGCCGCTCGTTGGCCAAAGCCCGCACCGCCGCCGAATCCAGACCCAATGATCCGGACGAAACCCGCAGCAACATTCTGGAAGTGGCCGCGCGCGAATTTGCGGACAAGGGGTTGGCCGGCGCTCGCATTGACGAGATTGCGGAGAAGACCAATTCGTCCAAGCGGATGATCTATTATTATTTCGGCGGCAAGGATGAGCTGTATCGCGCAGTGCTCGAACGCTCCTACAGCAGCATTCGCGCGCGCGAGGCCGAGGCTGATTTCGAATCGTTGCCCGCCGATCAGGCGCTGCGCGCGCAGATCGAACACAGCTTTGACTATCATGTCCAGCACCCGGAATTCGTGCGGCTGGTGATGAATGAGAATATCCATCACGGCGCGCATATTGGCCATATTGAAGGGCTGAAGGATCGGAACCGTAGCGTCATCGCGTCCTTGAAGGCAATTATCGACAAGGGCGTGGCGGCGGGCCAGTTCCGCCCGGTTGATCCGGTTGATCTGCACATGTCGATCAGCGCGCTCTGCTTCTACAATGTCTCCAACCGCTACACCTTCGCCAGCAATTTCGGGGTGGATATGGGCGCGGCGGACACGCAGGCGCGGCGGCGCGCGCAGGTGGTGGATATCATCCTCGCCTGGGTGATGAACTGAAGCGCATTGACGCAGCGGCGCGTTCGCGCTCATAATGTACGAAACGGTTAGCATAATAGGAGAGTCACAATGAAGCCGCTTCGGATCGCCATGATGACAGGCCTTTTCGCTCTGGGGAGTGCGCCGATAGGCAGCATGGCGGCGGATCGCAGCTTTGCCGTGGCGGAACGGCCTGCACTGACCGATGTTTATCCCGACCGTGTGACCAAATGGCCCGCCGGTGTAACGAGCCTCGCGGATGTCACCTATTCGACGTTGCCCGGCTACCGCCCGATGGTGGTTGATATCTATATGCCGCCCAAGAAGGGTGGGCCAAAGCCGCTGATCCTCTACATTCATGGCGGCGGCTGGGTGGCGGGCCACACGCGGCATTCAGGCGCGCTGGCCAATTTCCCTGCCGTGCTGGCCAAGCTGGCGAGCGAGGGCTTTGTTGTGGCGAGCCTTGAATATCGCCTGTCCGCCGAAGCGCCCTTCCCCGCCCAGTTGCAGGATGCGCGCGCAGCGCTCCGCTTCCTCAAGGGCAATGCCGCCACCTATGGCATCGATGCGAGCCGCACAGGCATCTGGGGCGGCTCGGCAGGCGGGCATCTGACCGCGCTGACCGCCTATAGCTGTGGCGACTCCTCGTTCGATCCCAAGCCCGCACCGGCCGGCAGCGAATGCGCGCAGGCGATTGTGACCTGGTATGGCGTGTTCGATTTCGCACCATTGCTCAAGCGCGCTTCCAACAGCACCGATCCCAATGCGCCGGAAAATATGCTGCTGCGTTGCAAGCCGCTGGAGTGCGATCCGGCGCTGGTTGCCCGCGTCAGCCCGGTGACCTTTATCGACCGCACCGATCCCCCGACGCTGCTGATCCATGGTGATGAAGACAAGGTGGTCGAAGTGCATCAATCGCATATCGCCGAAGCCGCGCTGAAGGCGGCGGGCGTGCCGGTCGAGGCCATTTATGTCCCCGGCGTCGATCACAGCTTCATCGGCAAGACGCCCGCTGACACGAAGGCTGCGACGCTCAAGGCCACCAATGCGACGTTCGACTTCTTCCACAAGACATTGAAGGCCGGGAAATGAACCGCGCCTTGGCCCTCATCGCTGCCCTGTCAGGGCTGATGATGGCGCACCCGGCGCAGGCTCAGCTTCGCCGGATCGAGAGCGGCGTTGTGGAGGGTGTGACCGCGCCTTCCGGAGTGGAGGTGTGGAAGGGCATTCCCTTTGCGGCCCCGCCCGTGCGGGCGTTGCGCTGGAAAGCGCCTCAGCCGGTGACGCCGTGGCAGGGCAGTTTTCATGCGGATCGCCCCGCGCCGATGTGCCTGCAGCCGCTGCGCAGTCGCACGATGAACCATTATTTCGGCAATGAGGCGATAAGCGAGGACTGTCTCTATCTGAACGTCTGGGCACCGCAGAGCGCGCAGGGCAAGGCGCTGCCGGTGATCGTGTGGATTTACGGCGGGGCGTTCAATGTCGGCTCCGCCAATATGGCCAATTATGATGGAGAGGCGTTGGCGGCCAAGGGCGTGGTACGCGTCAACCTCGCCTATCGCGTCGGGCCGCTTGGCTTTCTGGCGCATCCCGATCTCACACAGGAAGGCAGTGGCGCCTCTGGCAATTATGGCCTGATGGATCAGATTGCGGGCCTCGAATGGGTCAAGCGCAACATCGCGGCCTTTGGCGGCGATCCCGCTAATGTAACCATTGTCGGCCAGTCGGCTGGCTCCATGTCGGTCGCGCTGCTCCAGCAAAGCCCGCGCGCCAAGGGATTGTTCCACAAGGTTGTGGGGATGAGCGGAAGCCCGTTTGGTGAACTGCTCCGCCCCATCCCTCTCGCTCAGGCCGAAGCGCAGGATGTCGATCTGCAAAAGGCGCTGGGGGTGAGCGGGATCGAGGCCATGCGCGATCTGCCGGCCGATCGCATCCTGAGCGTGGCGCAGGGCGTGCCGCGCGAGCCCATCGTGATCGACGGGCAGGTGCTGACCGGCACCGCGCAGGATGTGTTCGCCCGCCGCGCGCAAAGCGATGTGCCAGTGATGATCGGCCATACGCGCGATGAGAGTTTCATGAGCCTTGGCCCGGTCAAGAGTGTGGCGGACTGGCAGGCAGCGATTGCCAAGACCTTCCCTGAAGCCGCGCCGCAGATCCTCAAGGCCTATCCGGTCAAGGAGGATGGCGATGTGGCGCGGGCGGTGGCCGATGTGCAGCGCGATGCCACTCTGGGCCGCCAGATGGCAGGCTGGGCACGCGCGCAGGCCGCAAACGGCAAGGCGCCTGCCTATGTCTGGCAGTTCACCCGTCGTCAGCCCTATGCAGAGGGCATTCGTTTTGCGGACCATGATCCGGCGACGGCCGGGGCCTATCATACGGGGGACGTGCCCTACTGGTTCCGCACGCTCGATAGCCTCAACCTGTTTCGCACCACGCGGGTTTGGGATGCCGGAGATCGCGCGCTGGAAGAGCAGATGTCTTCCATGCTGCTCGCCTTCGCGCGCACAGGGGTGCCAGCGCCCGATTGGCCAGCGTTCGATCCCAAGCGCCCGCGCGTGATGCGGTTGGGATTTGATCGCGGCGTGATCGACTGGCCGCATTACAAGACGCTCGATGCGCTGGCGTCTGCGCCCGTTTCGCGGCCCGCAACAGGAAGCCGTCCGCGCGATTGACAGGCGGGCGCATAAGGGGAGGAATAGAGCGATGGCACAACCCATGACCGGCGGGGCGAATGCGCCCGCGCACTGGACGCGGCAGGGCGTGCTGATCGTCGCACTTTGCTTCCTGATCAACATGGTGGACGGCATGGACGTCAATATCATGACATTCGTGCGCCAGGCCCTGCAGGATGACTGGCATGTGCCCGATGCCATGATGGGCAGCGTGTTCAGTGCGGGTCTGCTCGGCATGGGGTTGGGCGCGCTGTTCATCGCGCCACTGGCAGACCGTTATGGGCGAAAGCGGATCATCATGATGGCGCTTGTGCTGATGTCTGCGGGGATGGTTGCGTGTGGCCATGTAGACGGTCTCGGCGCGCTGGTGAGTGCGCGTGTCGTGGTCGGCGTGGGCATTGGGACGGTGCTGGCGGCAATGGCCGCTCTGGCTTCTGAATCCGCGCCGGAGCGTGATCAGAACATGGCGGTGGGCATTGTGCAGGCAGGATTTCCGCTGGCCGCCGTGTTCACGGGCTTTGCCGTGGCGGCACTGCTCAAGCATGTTCATTGGCAGGAACTGTTGCTCTGGGCCGGATGGCTCACGGTCGTCATGCTGCCCATCGCTTGGTTCATCCTGCCCGATCATGATGCCGTTGCCGCGCAGGATGTGCCCAAGGTCCGCCCGGCAGAGCTGTTCGTGCCCGGATTGCGCCACCGCACATTGTGGCTGTGGGCGGCGATCTTTTTCGGGCTGATGGTGCTCTATTTCATCCTCAGCTGGATCACCAAATTGTCGATTCAGGCAGGGCTTTCGGAAACCAACAGCATCTATGCAGGGGCGATCTACAATTTCGGCGCGTTCACCGGCACCATGGCGATGAGCTGGATGACGGTGCGGCTGCCGCTCGGCCGGTTGATCCCGGCGCTGCTGGTTTCGGCTGCCGTGCTGATGATGATCTTTGCCACCATCCCGCTTACGCTCGGCCTTGCGCTTGTGCTGGCCTTCCTGATCGGCGTGACGTTGCAGGGCGGCTATAATGGTGTCTGGCCGCTCGCTGCTTCGGTCTATCCCTCGCGCTGCCGGGCCACCGGCATCGGCATTGCGATGGGCATCGGGCGCGGGGGTGCTGTGGTCGGCCCGTGGATGGGTGGGCTGCTGATGGCGGCCAAGGCCCCGCTCTGGGCGCTGTTTGCCGCCTATTGCGTGCCGCTGCTGATCTGCGCTCTGGCCGCCTTTGTCATCGGGCGGTTTCGCTCAGAGGGCTGAACTGCGCCCTTCCCGGGCGCACTGTAAGAACCGCACCGTTCAAATGAACTTGACATGAACCAGTTCGTACATCAATGGGCGAACCAGATGGTTATGAGTCGTAACCTTGTCCTAAGGGGAGGATTGTCATGAAATTCACTGCTCGGCGGCTGGCTGTGTCCGCTTCGATCGTTCCGTTCCTCATGCTGGCCAGTGCCGCGCAGGCGCAGGATGCGCCCGATGATGGCGACGCGTCTGTTGATGAAATCGTCGTCACCGGCTCGCTGATCCGCCGCCCGAACAACACGGCCGTCAGCCCGATCGTCACGGTCGGCGCAGAGTCGATCAAGGAAGCCGGCACGGTCAACCTGAATGATGCGCTCAATCAGGTGCCAAGCTTCACCACCTCGGGCAACGCCGCAACCGGCGGGCAGGGTTCGGGTGGTCGCGCCACGATCAGCCTTCATGGCCTCGGCCCGAACCGCAACCTCATCCTGCTCGATGGCAAGCGCCTGCCGATTTCGGACGTGAACGGCAATGTGGATACCAATATCATCCCGGAATCAATCATCGGCGGCGTGGACGTCATCACCGGTGGTGCGTCTGCTGTGTACGGGTCGGACGCGATGTCGGGCGTGGTCAACTTCAAGACGGTGCGCGCCTTTGAAGGCGTGAAGCTCGACGCGCAGTACAACATTTCCGAACGCGGTGATGCGGGCAAGTTCAACGCCTCGCTCGCCTTTGGCACCAAGTTTGCCGAAGATCGCGGCAGCCTTGTCGCAGCGTTCAGCTACACCAAGCAGGATCCGATGCAGGGCTCCGCGCGGTCCTTCTTCAACGACAAGGTGCCGTCCTCCTTCATCGGCACCGGAACGTTCGTGCCGAGCGCGACCAACTTGCCGAACGCGACCGTGATCCAGAATGTCTTTTCAACTTATGGCATCACCGGCACGCGCAACCCCACGCTCAATCTGGGCTTCAACAATGATGGCTCGCTGTTCGTGCAGACCGGTGCTGTCAATTATAAGGGTGCCAACGGGTCGAACGGTTATGCCATTATCGGTGGCAACGTCCGTATGCCGGTGGGCCAGCAGTTGCAGGTGCTCAACGCGCTGGATCGCAAGACGGCCTTCATCAAGGGCGATTATGAATTGACGCCGGGCATCACCGCTTATGGCCAGTTCCTCTATGTTGATCTGACGGTGAACACCGAAAGCGGCGGCAGCCTGACGCAGTTCCCGACGATCACCTCGATCCCGGTGACCAACCCCTTCATTCCGGCGGATCTCAAGACGATCCTTGCCTCGCGCGCCACGAACCCGCTTGCCAATTTCAACTGGAATGGCCGGTATGTGGGCGTGCCGGACAAGAATTGGGACGAAAATTACGTCGTCCAGCAATATCTGCTCGGCTTCAAGGGCGACATCAGCGATGCTTGGTCGTTCGATCTGTTCGCCTCCTACGATCAGTCCAAGCACACGCAGGTGATGCATCAGGCGGTGCTCAAATCTCAGGTGCAGAAGCTGCTGAACGCGGCTGATGGTGGCAAATCGCTGTGCGCAGGCGGGTTCAATCCCTTTGGCGATGTCAATGCGCGGGCGCTTTCGCCCGAGTGTGTGGCCTATATCACCAAGGACGCGACCAGCATCGAAAAGCTGGGCCAGACTCAGGTTCAGGGACAGGTCAATGGTGAGCTGTTCGATCTGGGTGCAGGCCCGGCACAGCTGGCTTTGCTCGCCAGCTATCGCAAGAACACCTATTCATTCGCGCCCGACAGCGACCTGCTGGCGACCAGCGGCTTTGCGCCGGGTGGCAATATCGAAGGCGTGGTCAACACTCTGCCGCTCGCCAAGACCGGCATTTCGGTGAAGGAAATCGCAGCGCAGATCGATATTCCGCTGATTGCCGACAAGGCGTTCATCAAGGAATTCGCAGTGGGTGCGGCCGGTCGTATCTCTGATTATTCGACCACGGGTTCGGTCAAGAGCTTCGAATTTGACGCACGCTGGCGTCCCATTGATGCGCTGCTGTTCCGCGGCAGCTGGCAACGCGCGGTGCGTGCCCCCAACATCGGCGAACTCTTCTCTCCGGCGCAGGGCACGCAGCTTGTAATCGGCACGCCGCCGTCTGCGCTGGGCGATCCGTGCGACGTGCGCTCCACGGCGCGCACCGGGTCAGGCGGCACGCAAGTGGCGGCCCTGTGCGTGGCGCAGGGTGTGCCGAATGCGGCCATTGCCAGCTATCAGTTCCCCACAACAGCAACCGGCCAGACGCTCTCCGGCAATGGTACGCTGACGCCGGAACGCGCCAACACGTTCAATCTGGGCATGGTGTTCAGTTCGCCCGCAAGCGGTGGCCTGTTTGGTGATTTCAACGTCTCGGTCGATTATTACAACATCAAGATCCGCAACGTGATTTCGCCGATCCCGGGCCTTTCGGTGCTCAACAAATGCTATAATCTGGATGGCAGCAACCCGAGCTACAGCGCGACCAATGAATATTGTCAGCTGATCAAGCGCGATGCGACCGGCCAGATCACCACAGTGGCCACGCCCTATCTCAATCTGGGTGCGGTCGAAACCGATGGCGTGGAAGTGCAGATGCACTGGGGCGTGCCCGCACGCTTCCTCGGTGAATCGAGCAAGCTCTATGTCGATTCCGCGATTGGCTGGCTGAACAACTACAAGGTGCAGCTGCTGCCGGGTGCCAATTTCCTCGATTATACCGGCATCAGCAATGGCGGTGGCCAGCCCAACAGCGTTCCGCCGCGCGCCACGCCCAAGTGGAAGGCGCTGACCACCTTCGGCCTGCGGTCTGACAAGGTGGGTCTGGGTCTGCGCTGGCGCTATCAGGGGGCGCTCAAGGATACGAGCTTCGTCCTGACGCCGAACAATGTGCAGGTGGGTGTGAAGGCCTATAACCTGTTCGATCTGTTCGGCAGCCTGAAGGTGACGGACAAGCTCGAATTCCGGGCAGGGATCAACAACCTGTTCGACAAGAGCCTGCCCTTTGTCGCAAGCTCGCAAATCTCGACCGACCCTGCTCTCTATGATCTGATCGGCCGCTCCTTCTATATGGGCGTGAAGGTCGGGTTCTGATCAACCCTGGGTCGCGCGATAAGGGGGAAGGGCGTGCCTGAATTGCATGAAGGCATGACTGGGAAGGCCGGTGCGGATTCCATCCGCACCGGCCTGCTCGGGCGCGAGATTCTCGCGTCGCGCTCGCCCTGGATTCATGAACAGGAAGCGCAAGCGCAGGGTGTAGCCCTGTCCTACACCTTGTTTGACTTCACAGCCCGGGGATGGGCTGATGCAGAGCTGGCGCAGCAGCTTGATGCGTTGCAGCAGCAAGGCTTTGCCGGGCTGAACGTCACGCATCCTTTCAAGCAGATGATCATCCCACACCTCGACGCTCTGGCAGAGTCCGCCGCGAGCGTAGGAGCGGTCAACACGGTGCGCTTTGCCGGTGGTCAGCGCATCGGGCATAATACCGATGTGACGGGCTTTGCGGCCAGCGTTCGTTCCGGGCTGGCAGGCGCACGAATGGAGCATGTTGTCCAGTTTGGCGCAGGCGGGGCCGGTTCGGCGACCGCCACGGCCTTGCTTTCGCTCGGCGTGCCGCATTTGACTCTCGTTGAATCGCATGAGCAGCGCCGCACGGTGCTGGCTGACCGGCTGGCCAAGGCCTTTCCTGCGGCATCCATCGCGACATGTGCGCCGGAGGAGGCGACGCTGCGGGATGCCGATGGCGTGGTGAATGCTACGCCTGTGGGCATGGCCGCGCATCCCGGCACGCCGTTCGATCCCGATTGGCTTCGTGATGGCTTGTGGGTGGCGGATATCGTTTATTTCCCGCTTGAAACCGCATTGCTGAAAGAGGCGCGCGCGCGCGGCCTGAGGGTGCTCGATGGCAAGGGCATGGCCGTGTTTCAGGCGGCCGACGCCTTCGATATCTTCACGGGTCTGAGTGCTAACAGAGCGCGGATGCTCGCCAGCTTTGATGCCTTCGGGGTCGCCCGCGCTGCCTGAGCGGCGCGCCCGCGCAGTGCTGTTTGCTGCGCTGCTGATGAGCTCCGCCGCTCCAGCCTTCGCGTCTGAAGACTGCGCGCCTGCGCAGAGCCTGTCGTTCCTGTGTGGCGCGATCAAGCCCGAAGACCTGAAGCAGATCCCCGGCACGGCCTATCTGGTGGCGAGCGGGTTCAGCCCCGGTTCTGGCCTCAAGCTGGTCGATACCCGCCACAAGCGCTTTGAACGCTGGTTCATGGCCCGCCCGGATCAGATCACGCCAGACCGGGTACGATATCCTGATTGTAGCACGCCACCCGATCCGGCGCTGTTCAATGCGCGCGGGCTGAGCCTGAGGCGCACCGGACGCAGCACGGCAACGCTGCTCGTTGTCAATCATGGCGGGCGGGAGAGTGTGGAGGTGTTCGCTGTGCGGCACGGCAATGCCAAGGCCGCACCAACGCTCCACTGGAAGGGCTGTCTGCTGATGCCCAAAGGCCATATTGGCAATGCCGTGGCGAGCTATCGCGATGGCACAGTGCTGGTGAGCGTCCTCACCCGGCCCGGCACCATCATCACCGATTTCGAACGCGGTGCAAAGACCGGTGGCATCTTCGAACGCGCGCCGGGAGCCGCGCGCTTCACGCTGATCCCCGGCACCGAACTGCCCGGCAATAATGGTCTGGAAACCGCGCAGGATGATCGCGGCTTTTACACGGTGGCGTTCGGGTTGCGGGCGGTGGCGCTGTTCAAGCGAGGCAGTCAAACCGGACCAGAGGCCATCGTGCCCGCGCCCGGCTTCATGCCCGACAATATTCACTGGAATGGCAAGCGCCTGATTGCAGCAGGCATGAACAGCGATGAGCCCGCCTGTGGTGGCCCGCGCCAGATCATCAACGGCGTGGCCGACACAATGCAATGCCCGCGCGGGTGGCGCGTCGCAGCGCTCGATCCGCGTCGCCGCACGTTCCGCGTGCTGGCGCAGGGAGAGCGCGTGTCGGGGTTCAACGGCGTTTCTCAGGCGCTTTTCATGGGGCGCACACTCTGGCTCGGCTCCTATCAGTCAGACCGGATTGCCTATAAACGCCGATAAACTCAGGCCAAGGCGGCAAGGCTTGCCATCACATAGCGGACGAGATCGGCCTGACCGCTTAGCGCGAGTTTCGAATAGATGCGCTTGGTGTAATTGCGGGCCGTTTCCAGCGTGAGATTGAGCGCGCGCGCCGCATCCGCAACAGATTGGCCCCGGCTGATCGCAATAGCGAGTTCGGCCTCCTTGGCGGACAGTTCAGTTCCGGCCTGAAGCGCGCGCGCGGCCAGCTTGGCGTCTGCGGACCGCGCGATGCGGACGGCAGCGACGGCTGCCGCACGGTGAAAATCAGGCGTGGCCCCGTGCGGCATAGGCCTGAGCAGGGCAAAATGCTGGCCTGCTAAATCGGCCCGGACAAGGCGGCGCTCGGAGGGGTCTGCACCCGCCAATACGGCGCTGGACTGACGCAGCAAATCATCAGCGGGCCGCCGCTGCGCGTCTGTGCCGAACAGGGCCGGAGCAATGGCGGCGGCTTGGGCATCGCTGACAATCAGGCCGCCGTTTGCGTCAAGTACGGCCTGCCCAATGCCCAGTAGCGCCAGTCCATTCTCAGCCACGCGCGCGCGCAGCTGCACGCGCGCGACCCTGTCCTGCAGGTCTAGCGCAGCAGCAATAGCGGGGGCGAGCGCCGTCAGCATGGCGCTGTCCGCCGCTTCGAACACACGCCGGGCATGGAGCACAGCGATCAGCATCGTCACGCCCGAACGGGCTGTCACGCGCATGAACCGGCCATCGCCCACGCCCGCTTTGGCCAATGCGTCATCCTGTGTGGCCCGGTGCGTCGCATCGTCAAAGTCCAGACGCTCATCGAGCGCATAGATGCGGTTGGGGCGCAAGGCGGTCAGCGACAGAACCTCCAACGCCAGCCGATCATCGCTTTCACGCACGGCATCACTGTCCCGCGCGACCTGCCGCAGCAGGGAGGGCGATGTTGCGCTGCCCGTGCTGTCGAACAGCAGGCACACACGCTGCGCGCCGGTCCGCCGCTGGAGCCCGTGTAGAAACCGGCCCCAGAGTGGCGTTTCGAAAATCCCTTCGAACAAGGGCAGAATCAGATCGCTCTGATCGGAAAATGAAAGGCTCATGGCATTTGCTCCCATATGGGAGGTTTTTGCGTCTGTCACGCAGCATAAGGGGTGGTGACTGAAATCGGGAGGATCATGATGACCCGCACATTGACGCATCTGGAACGCCTGGAGGCTGAGAGCATCCACATCATGCGAGAGGTGGTTGCGGAGGCTGAAAAGCCTGTGATGCTTTATTCGGTGGGCAAGGATTCAGCGGTGATGCTGCATCTGGCGCGCAAGGCGTTTTACCCGAGCCCGCCGCCCTTTCCGCTGCTGCATGTCGATACGACATGGAAGTTTCAGGACATGTATGCCCTGCGGGATCGCATGGCGCAGGAAAGCGGCATGGAGTTGCTCGTCTATCACAACCCCGAAGCGCAAGAGCGCGGGATCAACCCGTTCGATCATGGCCCTCTGCATACCGACATGTGGAAGACCGAAGGATTGAAGCAGGCGCTCGATCTCTACGGCTTTGACGCCGCATTCGGCGGCGCGCGGCGCGATGAGGAAAAGAGCCGTGCCAAGGAACGCATCTTCTCCTTCCGCACGGCGAGCCATGGCTGGGATCCCAAGAACCAGCGGCCCGAACTGTGGAACCTCTATAATGCCCGCAAGGCCAAGGGCGAGAGCATCCGCGTCTTCCCGATCTCGAATTGGACCGAGCTCGACATCTGGCAGTACATCCATCTGAACGACATCCCGATCGTCCCGCTCTATTTCAGCGCCAAGCGCCCCACGGTGGAGCGCGACGGGCTGTTGCTGATGGTCGATGATGATCGCTTCCCGCTGAAAGAGGGCGAAGTGCCGGTCGAACGCTCGATCCGCTTCCGCACGCTCGGCTGCTATCCGCTGACCGGTGCGGTCGAGAGCGAGGCGAAGACACTGCCTGAAGTCATTCAGGAGATGCTGCTCACCACCACGTCCGAACGGCAAGGCCGCGTAATTGACAAGGATGGCGGTGATGCCAGCATGGAGAAGAAGAAGCAGGAAGGGTATTTCTAACCTTCCACTACATCGTTCGGGCTGAGCCTGTCGAAGCCCTGTCTTTCCTTCGTCCGCACCGCGTCCAGAAAAGGACAGCCCTTCGACAAGCTCAGGGCGAACGGTGCTGGTTGAAAACATGGTGATGCAATGACCGACCCCATCTACAAAACAGACGCCCTGATCGCCGAAGATATCGACGCCTATCTGGAGACGCACCAGCATAAGAGCCTGTTGCGCTTCATCACCTGCGGCTCGGTGGATGACGGCAAATCGACGCTGATTGGCCGCTTGCTCTATGACAGCAAGATGATCTTCGAGGATCAACTGGAGGCGCTGACAGCCGATTCGAAGCGCGTCGGCACGCAAGGAGGCGAGATCGACTTTGCGCTGCTCGTAGACGGCCTTGCCGCCGAGCGTGAACAGGGCATCACCATCGACGTCGCTTACCGCTTCTTCGCGACGGAAAAGCGCAAGTTCATCGTCGCGGATTGCCCGGGTCATGAGCAATATACGCGCAACATGTTCACCGGCGCGTCGACAGCGGACCTCGCCGTCATCCTGATCGACGCGCGCAAGGGCGTTCTCGTCCAGACGCGGCGGCACTCCTATCTGTGCAACCTCATTGGCATCAAGAACATCGTGCTAGCCGTCAACAAGATGGACCTGATCGATTATGATCAGGCGAAGTATGACGCCATCGTCGCGGACTATGCGGCATTCGCAGCCGAAATCGGGATCAAGAGCTTCACCGCCATGCCGATCTCCGGCTTCAAGGGCGACAATATCACAACCAACAGCACGAACACGCCGTGGTTCACTGGCAAACCCCTGATCGAGCATCTTGAAACCGTAGAGCTGGATAACACCACCGATCAGGCCAAGCCGTTCCGCCTGCCTGTGCAATGGGTCAATCGCCCCAATCTCGATTTCCGGGGCTTCTCCGGGCTGATCTCGACGGGCAGCGTCAGGCCCGGCGATGCGATCCGCGTGCTGCCTTCAGGCAAGACCTCGACCGTCACCAAGGTCGTGACGCTGGATGGCGAGCTTGAAGAAGCCGTGGCAGGCCAGTCGGTCACGATCTGCTTTGCCGATGAAGTGGATTGCTCGCGCGGTAACGTCATTGCGACGGCTGATGCACCGCCTGAAGTGTCTGACCAGTTCGAGGCGACCATCGTCTGGATGGATGATGATGCGCTGCATGTAGGCCGCTCTTACTGGCTCAAGCTTGGCACACAAATGGTTTCGGCGACTGTCCAGCAACCCAAATACACCGTCAACGTCAATACGATGGAGCATCTGGCGGCGAAGACGCTGGAACTCAACGCCATTGGCGTGGCGGAACTGGCGACCGACAAACCGGTTGTGTTCGAGCCCTATGCGGAGAGCCGGACGCTCGGTGGCTTCATCCTGATCGACAAGATCACCAACCGCACGGTGGGTGCCGGAATGCTGCACTTCTCTCTGCGGCGGGCGCAGAATGTCCATTGGCAGGCGACCGACATTGATCGCCATGAACATGCGCGCCTGAAGAACCAGACGCCGCGTGTGCTGTGGTTCACCGGGCTTTCGGGTTCGGGCAAGAGCACCATCGCCAATGAGGTGGAGAAGCGGCTCAACCTGATGAACCGCCACACCTTCCTGCTCGATGGCGACAATGTCCGGCACGGGCTCAACAAGGATCTGGGCTTTACCGAGGCGGACCGCATCGAGAATATCCGCCGCGTGGGCGAGGTCGCCAAGCTGATGACCGATGCCGGTCTGATTATCTTGACCGCCTTCATCAGCCCCTTCCGTGCCGAGCGTGACATGGTGCGCGGCATGATGGCCGAGGGCGAGTTCATCGAGATCTTCGTCGACACCCCGCTGGAAGTGGCCGAAGCGCGCGATGTGAAGGGCTTGTATAAAAAGGCGCGGTCCGGCGCGCTCAAGAACTTCACCGGGATCGACAGCCCCTATGAAGCGCCGGTCAGTCCGGAAATTCGCGTGAACACGGTGGAGATGACGGTCGAAGAGGCCGCCGACCATATCATCCGCGCCATTTTGCCGTTAAAGTGACGCCAGGGCTCCGGGCGCAGACCCGGAGCCTATGCCCGGGCATCGCTGCAGGCGGACAATTGGGCTCCGGATCAAGTCCGGAGCACGAGCCAGGAGAGACTAGAATGACCGACGCAGACCTTGCCGCCCATCTTGCCCATGTTGCGGGCAAACTCTTGCTGGAGGTCCGCGCCTCGGGGCTTTTGAGCCTCAAGGCGTTGGGCAAGGCGGGGGATCAGACTGCCAACCAGTTCCTCGTCCATGCGATCCGCGAGCAACGCCCGGAGGATGGCCTGCTCTCAGAAGAGGAGAAGGACAGCGCGGAGCGGCTGAGCAAATCCCGCGTGTGGATCATCGATCCGGTTGATGGCACACGCGAATATGGCGAGGAGCGCACCGATTGGGCCGTGCATGTTGCGCTCGCTATTGATGGCGTGCCGGCACTTGGCGCAGTGGCACTGCCGGGCCTTGGTCTCGTGCTCCGCTCCGACCAGCCGCAGCCGCTTCCCCCGATGGCGGCAACGCCCCGGATGCTGGTCAGTCGCACCCGCCCTGCCGCTGAAGCCGTCGCCGTGGCCGAAGCACTGGGCGCAGAGCTCGTCCCCATGGGCAGTGCAGGCGCCAAGGCGATGGCGGTCGTGCGCGGAGAGGCCGACATCTACCTTCACACCGGCGGGCAGTATGAGTGGGACAGTTGCGCGCCCGCTGCGGTCGCCGCCGCCCACGGCCTCCATGTCAGCCGCGTTGATGGCTCACCGCTCATCTACAATCAGGCCGATACCTATATGCCCGATTTGCTGATTTGCCGTAAGGAATGGGCTGAAAAGGTGCTCAGTCTCGCTTGAAAAACGCCCAAGCGTCTTCGAATGGCCGATCGCAACCTGAGTTGCGAGCCAGATTGTCACGTCTCGCATCAAAAGGTGGAGGCGTCAGATGCATCGCAATTCAGTTCAGATTCAAGAGCTTGCGATCAGCTGCGACCCGGCCTGAAGCAATCCAGCCGAGCAGCGCCGCACCATATCCCGCCGGAATCGCAACCGACAGGCCAATACGCAATGATTCGGCTGTATCGCCCAACGCTCCACTGATCGCCCCGGCGAGCGAAGGCCCGATGAAATAGCCCAGTAGCGTTGAAACCGCGATAAACAGAGCCGTGGCCGCCGCGCGATACCGGTCTGGCAGCAGGATGGGCAGGGTGGCGAAAAAGCCGATGGCCCAGCCGCCGCCGAGCAGGCCGGAAGGAATTGCGATCCATTTGGCCATGGCCAGACTGGGTGCCCAAGTGGCCGCCAATACGCAACTGGTTGCAGCGAACAAGGCAAGCGCAGACATGCGCACCGGCCCGGCCATGCCCTTGCGTGCCATGCGGTCCGACAAAAAGCCGAAACCGAGCATCCCGATCAATCCCGAAAGCCCGAAATTGAGCGCGAAGGCAGCCTTGGCCGTCACTGGATCGACTCCATAAGCGCGCGTGAACAGTTCTGGCCCCCAATAGCCGAACGCCACGCCCGAAAGCGAGCCAAGCCCAAAGGCAATCATCATCAGGATGTAGGAGGGCGAGCCGCTCAGTTCTTTCACCATCGTCATGAAGCTCGGCTGGTTCGAGCGGTCGATCACCACACTTCGCGGCGGCTCGCGGACAATAGCGACCAGCAGCGCGGCGAGAAGCAGACCGGGCGATCCCATGATGAAAAAGGCGTCGCGCCAGCCATAGGCTACGGCCAGCGCAGGGCCGCCGCCCTGCCCGGCAATCTGCCCGGCATAGGTGGCGAGGCCAAGGATGGCGAACACCAGTCCGCGCCGTTCAGGCCGGAAATAGTCAGTGAGCAGCGAATAGGCCGGGGCGACGAACGCCGCCTCGCCAATGCCTACGCCAACACGAGCGAACGCGAGGCTGACCGGGCCGGTCGCGAGCCCTGTTGCGATGGTGGAGAGGCTCCACATTACACAGCCCGCAGCGATGATCCGCACGCGTGAGGAGCGGTCTGCCAGCCGCGCGATCGGCACCCCGCCGAGCACGTAGAGCACCACAAAGGCCGGCCCCATCAGCAGGCCCATAAAGCCGTCGCCGAGCCGAAACTCCTGCTTGATCGGGCCGATCAGCCCGGTCAGCAGATAACGGTCTGCGAAGTTGAAGATGTAGATGGCGAGCAGCAGCGCCAGCACCAGCCAGGGGTTGGTCTGACGCTCTGCTGCTGGATCAGTCACGCTGGAGCGTGCCGCCATTCACATGCCAGACCTGACCGTTGACCCATTCGCCATCGTCCGAAGCGAGGAAGGTGACGGCGGCGGCAATATCATCGGGCTTGCCGAGGCGCGTGTGCGGAATCGCCTTCAGGCCCTTTTCCACATAGTCGTCGGTGAGATGCTGCTTCACCGCTTCGGTCAGCACCAGACCGGGGCAGATCACATTGGCGCGCACGCCCTGCTTGCCCCAGCGGCTCGCAACATGGCGGGCGAGCGCGTGAATGGCGTTCTTCGTCATGGGATAGGCGACCTGCCCCGCAGCACCGCCTGCGGCGGCACCCGAAGAGGTATAGATCATCGCGCCGCCACCGCGTTCGATGATGATCTGGCCCACATCGACGCTCTTGTTGTGGCCGGTGAGGGCCACGACGAGGGCCTTCTCCACCGAATCCAGCGGCAGGGCGGGGCTTGGGGCGGCCAGGGTGGCTGTTCCGCCGGGCAGCCGCCCGACCGCTGCGTGGTCTTTGAGGACGCGGTGGTCGGCATCCAGGCGGCGCGGGCCGGCGGGATGCGGGTGGTGGCGGGGACCCCGACCCGCCCCGCGGCGGCGGTGGCGGGGGCGGG
>CALMZE010000150.1 GCA_937870585.1 uncultured Sphingomonadales bacterium
GGGGGGGCGCTCGCGCCCCCAGATCTTTTGGGGGGGGCCGGCCCAATCATGGAATCCTAGAAGGCAAATTCCCCCCCCCGCGGGCTGTGGCGGTGGGGTTTCCCCCCGGCGCCCGAACGCCTGGCCCCGCCACTGGTCGATATTCTCGTTGAAGACGGCTATCGGAAAGGGAAAACCAATCCGCCCGAGGCAGATTGCATTGTCAGTGAAATTCAGAAAATTGCCGATGATCCCATGATGGGCAAGCGCACCATCGGGGTGACAACTTTGCTGGGACAGGAACAGGCGGCTCTAATCTACACCAAGATTGAGCAAATCGTAGGAACCGAAGTGATGGAGCGCCATCAGATTCGCGTTGGCGATCCGACTGCTTTTCAGGGTGATGAGCGAGATATTATGTTCGTCTCGCTGGTGGCGGAAAAGCAGGACTCTCCACTGTCTGGGACGGCCTATGAGCAGCGGTTTAATGTCGCAATGTCTCGGGCAAGGGACAGAATGATTCTTGTGCGATCAGTCGAACTTGATGGGCTGCGCCAGAGCGATAAGCTGAGACGCGCGTTGCTGGAACATTTCCGTGTTCCCTTTCCAAGCGAAGGGCTGTCAGCGACTAACCGCCGGGAACGCTGTGAATCGCCATTTGAAACTGAAATGTTTGATATGCTGGCAGAGCGAGGCTTCCGCATCGACACGCAGGTTCCAGTTGGGAATTTCCGTATTGATCTCGTTGTAGAAGGAGAAAATGATCGTCGGCTCGCAATCGAGTGTGACGGTGATCGCTATCACGGCCCCGACAAGTGGTCTGATGATATGGTGCGTCAACGCATCCTTGAACGCGCCGGTTGGGAGATTTGGCGCTGCTTTGCTTCCCGCTTCGTGCGTGATCGGGAAGGTGTGTTAAACGAGCTTCTGGCGTTGCTGCGTGAACGCGGGATCGAACCCGTTGGTGCTAGTGAAGGGTGGGTAAGTCGCCATACCGAGCAACGCCGGTGGCGCACACCTTCCGTGGATAATCAGCAAGGCAATGGGCTGTTTGACGAGGAGGACACTCCCGTATTGCAGGAAGAGTTACCGGACGAAATTCCCAAGAGTGAACCCGCTCCGGTCATCCTCCAACCTTCACTGGAAGCCCCTGTTACGAGGGTGTTTCGTTTTACCGCAAAGCCAACAGTGGCTGCGGATGCGGCATCAATTCCAAGCGTTGCACCGCCGAAAACGAATCCTGCCGATAGCCTTGATCTCTTTGGTGCGACGGCATCGACGCCGAGGCCAATTTTGAACGGTGCCACGTCCGGCTTGTCGCGCGTCACTGAAAACGATGTCCAGATTGCCATTCTGAATCTGATGAAGAACCGTGGCCAATGGACGAATGCTGAGCTTAAGCGTCAATTGCGGACAATCTTGCCTTTACCGCCCGCCGATATGGCCCAGGCTAATTTCCGACCAAATGAGGAGAAATGGGAGGAGCTGGTCAACAACGCACTCTCACAATCAAGAAGCAATTCCCTTCACAGCAAAGGCTTGGTCAAAAGCCACTCCAGAGGACGGCATTTAATCACCGATTTGGGTATCGCGCGCGTCACGTCCGACACAACGAATGGCATATTGGCCTCACCCAAGCCTAAGTTCAAAATGACCGCAGATAAAGCTCGCATAGCTTTGATTGAATTGCGCGAACGGGAGATCAAGCCCAACCACCCCGATGCTGATCCAGCCAGAGGTTTGCTGCGCAAATCAATGATTGAAGAACTTTTGCGAACAAAGCCGACAACGGAAGCTGAATTTCATGTCCGCATCAGGCAGGATCTGCGCGAGGCAACCGATGGCGAGCAATTTCAAAAATATATGCCGAAGGTCTTCGATATTCTCGATATGCTGGCGTGATTGGTTTCGGGAAAACGATTGGACGCTGCCTGACGGCGACCCGCTCTATGCACTTCGCGCACCAAGCCTAAGGTCTTGGCCGTTCCGGTGAGGATCGGGAGCGCGGAAAAATGAGCGGGATTTTCTGAGGTCGCACTCTGCCCCACGCGGCGCGCTCCTGAGGGTGCGGTGTTTTTGAGCTGACCCGCTGGCACTCTCGCTTCTCTCCTTGCCGGTCGGGCGACGGGCGCGCTTTCGCGGGGACTGGCGGCGCTGACCCTTTGGGACAACAGCCTTGTTCCCGCTTCGCTTTCCGCCACACCGCCCGTCTGCGTCGCACCATGCGAGGGTGCCTTTTGTATGCCGCGCTGCGGTTGCGGGAGCCTGATCGGCCCCGTTTCCTTGTTCAGCGGGAACGCCAAGGGCTTTGCCCTCTCGTTTCCCCAAGCAGAATAGCCGCCCCCGTGTGGCGGTCGCTTCGCGCCCGCTGGCCCGCGCCAGGGCAACGATTCAGCTTTCCCTCCCCCTCCCATCCTCGCCGGAAGGCAGAGCCGCATGTCGCAGCCAGTGCGGCTTTCAGCCTGAAAAGGAGGGCAGAAATGTGTGATTTGCAGTTGATGTATCGTGAGTGCGGGGCCGAGACCCGCGACGATTATTTGCGCGGCATTGCCAATGAGAACGGCTTGCCGATTGCCTGTGTCCGCAAGATTGCCGACCGGCTTGGCGAGCGCGAGGATTTCGGGGCTTTGATCCTGATATGCGAAACGCGCAGGGGGCGGGTGCAATGAGTGCCGTTGCTATCGCGCGCGAGCAGACGGCGCGCATCGCCCGTTTGAACGACTTGGCCCGTAGCGCAATGGGGGTTGCTTGCACCGCCGTTGCCACCGTTGGCTTTCGTTCGCTGTCTGCGTCCGATCAATCTTGCGTCCGCGAACTTATCGAAACATTCGATGCCTTCGACGAGGACAACGACCCGCACGGCGAGCGGGATTTCGGGGCGATCTATCAACTTGGCGATGGTCGCTGGACGACCGAGCGCCCGCGATTGCTCGACGATGAGCGCGAACGGGTGTTCTGGAAACTGGATTATTACGACCGCGATTTGCGGTTTGGCAGCGAGGATGCGGCGAACCCCGCCGTGACGCGGCGGGTGCTGACCATCATGCTCGCCGACGAATATTGAGGGGTGACGGCATGGCCAACCGTAAGACGTTACCGCAGATCACGCCGCCCGACCCAGACCAGATCATGATGGCGGGTGTTGCGCCCGTCAGCATGGGGGAGCAGCTTGGCTGGCTTGCCAATCTGCCGATGCAGCCCCGCCGCGCACAGCGTCCGCTCGACATCGGATTCTGGAATCCGATGCGCGATCAAATCGAGATGTTTTGACCATGAGAGCATGGCCCCGTTCCGTAACTTTTCGCGGCCCGTCCCTTGGGACGGGCCAAGGCCGATTGCTTTGACATCCGGCCTCCATCGGCGCGGCGGCTCATGGCCGCCGCGCCGATGAGCGAAGGGTTTTGGATATTTATGGGTCGGTTTGCGGGTGTGGTTGCGCTTATGGATATTTATGGGTATGAATATGGATATGCCCATCAACACTGCCTCGCTGGCGATCACCCCGCAAATGCTCTCGCTGATTGCCGAGATCGACGAATTCAAAGGCGCATGGCGCGCGCTTGGAACGCTTGCGCCTGATCGCCTGTCGGCGCTGCGGCGCGTGGCGACGATTGAAAGCATCGGCTCTTCGACCCGCATTGAGGGGAGCAAGCTGTCGGACAGCGATGTTGAGCGGCTGCTATCTAACATCGAAATCCGCCACTTTGACACCCGCGACGAGCAGGAAGTGGCGGGATATGCCGAAGTGATGGAAACCGTCTTCGCGTCGTTCGACGCGATTGCGCCGACCGAGAATCACATAAAGCAACTGCACCGCGACTTGCTGGTTCACAGCAGCAAGGATGCGCGGCATCGAGGCAACTACAAGACCAACACCAATCATGTCAGCGCCTTCGATGCCGACGGCAAGGAAATCGGCGTCGTGTTCGAGACGGCGACGCCGTTCGACACCCCGCGATTGATGGCCGAGCTGGTCGATTGGGTGAATGAGGCGCTGGATCAGAAGCAGCTTCACCCGCTGCTCGTCACTGCGATCTTCATCGTCGTTTTTCTCGAAATCCATCCGTTTCAGGATGGCAATGGCCGCTTGTCGCGAGTGCTGACCACCTTGCTCTTGCTGCGCAGCGGCTATGCCTATGTGCCGTATTCGTCGCTCGAAAGCGTGATCGAGGCGAGCAAGGAAGGTTATTATCTGGGGCTTCGCCGGACGCAGGGGACAATACGAAGCGAAGCGCCCGCATGGGAGCCGTGGATCATCTATTTCCTCCAATCGCTCCGGCAGCAAAAGACCCGCCTTGAGGCGAAGATCGTGCGCGAGCGATTGATGGTCGAGCGGTTGCCCGAACTTGCGGTTGAGATTCTCGAACTGGCGAAAGCGCATGGGCGGATCACCAACGGCCAGGTCGTCGATGTGACCGGCGCAAACCGCAACACGGTGAAGAAGCATTTGCAGATGCTGGTATCGGCCAACCAACTTGTCCAGCACGGTAGCGGCAAAGCGACATGGTATAGCCGCGTTTGACAGCATCGGCGCAGCAGGCACCGATGAACAAAAGCAGGATTCTGCAACCAACTCCCCGACCGCGTATCAGCTCCTGTCCTTGATTGACGGAAATTGGTCGCTTGCACCGCCTTCATACCCGCAAGCA
>CALMZE010000151.1 GCA_937870585.1 uncultured Sphingomonadales bacterium
GAACAAGATCGGCCCGTCTTTGCCCGCCATAACCCGGCGCATCGCTGAAACACCGTCCGACTTTCTGGGCGAGCCGCGTCTTGGCAGTAATGGCACGGTTGCGGTGGATGCCGTGCTGGGTGATGTCCTGCACATGCTGGGGGTGACACCCCCGTTCAAGATGCTCGCCGGTTTCATGCCTGATCAGCCTGCAACGCAGCGCAACCGCCTCAAACTTGGAGCCATCGCCTCATGGCTGCTTGCCGATGAATGGCTGCGCAGGGCACCGCCCTCCCCGTCCGAACTGGCAGATTTTCTGCTGGCGGCTCTGCCCGAACTGGCCGGGCAGGCCTCTGCTGAAAGCTACGTCACCGAATCAGACCGGCGCGAGGAACTGGCGCGGACGATGCTTGCGCGGTTTGATCTGCGTCCCGAAGGCGAAAGCCCTGAACAGGCACGGGACCGGCTCACAACCATCAGCGCCACAGAGCGAGCAAGGCTGATCGCCGCCAGCCGTCAGGCCGAACAGCGCGCAAGGGAAGTCCGCGAGGCCTTGGCCCGCAAAGCAGCTCAGGAATCCGCTGATAAATGGACCCGCGAATGACGGAGCCGACCGATGCCATCCGTTACCCAACGCTCAGCCCAAAAGGCCGCGCGTTGCTTGACTGGATGCGGGAGCACCCCGCTGCGCCGCGTTTTCGCAATCAAAGCGGCAACCGCCTGACCGCCGAAGACCTTGCGGCTCTTGCTGACTTTGAAGCGAACTTGGGTATGCCGCCCACAGCAAGCGTGCCGCCTGCATGGGTGAACGGTTTGATTGCCCATGCCTATGCCGATGTGCCTCATTATCGCGGCCTCGGTTCGGCCCCGGCCCGCCTTGCCGACATTCCACCGGTTTCTCGCGCCGATTTCTCGCGCGACATTGCCCAGTTCGTTCCGGATTCAATCGATCTCTCGCGGCTGATCAATTTTCAGACCACTGGCACAACCGGGCACAGCCTGCTTGTGCCCTCCCACCCACAGGTTGCGGGGCGCTACCTCCCCTATCACAAGCGCGCGCTGGCCCGTTTCGGAATTGTCCCAAGCCATGGCGCGGGGCAGGTTGGCGTGGTTTTGCTCGGCCATCAGCAGCCTTGCTTCACCTATCTGTCCGTCACACCTCAAATGAACGAATCCGGGCTGGCGAAGATCAACCTCCACCCTGCCGACTGGAATGATCCGGCAGACCGCGCCGCCTATTTGGATGCGCTGGCCGCAGAATTCATCGCCGGAGATCCACTGTCCTTCGAAGCCCTTCTCGATCTGCCCGTCACGTGCCGCCCGCGCGCCTTGCTGTCGGTCTCGATGATGCTCTCAACCGGCCTGAGACAGGCGCTGGAGGAGCGCTTCTCCTGCCCGGTGCTCGATCTGTATTCGATGAACGAAGTTGGCCCGATCGGAGTCTATGATCCCGCACGCGGCGGGCATGTGCTGGTGCAAGATCGGCTCTGGATAGAATTGCTCGATGATCATGGCCAGCCTGTGCCCGCTGGCGAGCGCGGCGAGATCACCGTCACAGGCGGGTTCAATTTTTGTCTGCCGTTGCTGCGCTACCGCACGGGCGATCATGCCAGTCTCGCCATGATCAAGGGGGAGCCGGTGCTGATCGACCTGGTGGGCCGCGCCCCGGTGTGGTTTCGCGATGCCTCTGGTGGGTGGAGGAACAATATCGAGGTCACCCACGCACTGAAGCCTCTGCCGATCGCCCAATATGCTCTCCATCAGGCGGCAGACGGAGCCTTCACGCTCTCACTGTCCGCGGGATCGGTGCATTATGCTGATCAGGCCTCAGCGGCGATCAGGACGCTATTCGGGGCGGTTCCGCTCACAATCACGACCTTGCCAGACAGCGCAAAGGCGCAGCAATATTCCAGTGACCTGTCAGGGGTGCGATGAGTCCGCTCGAACTCGCTGCAAATCTCGTCACCACCGTCTCGATCCTGCTTGCGGGGCGGAATTCGATCCAGACCTGGTGGACGGGCATATTGGGCGGACTGCTGTTTGCTCTGCTCTTCTTCAAAACCCAGCTTTATGCCGATGTGGCGCTGCAAGGCTTCTTCATCGCGACCAGCGTGGCGGGATGGATGCGCTGGCAGAATAATGCCGATGCAGCCACATTGCCGATCACCCGGAGCAGCCGACAAACGCTGAAGCTCGCAGGACTGGGCGCACTCATCGCCACGGCGGCCTATGGCAGCATTCTCCACCGCTATACGGACGCCTATGCGCCATTCTGGGATTCGTTCGTGCTCTCTGCCAGCATCGCCGCCCAGTTCCTTCTGATGAACCGGAAACTGGAAACATGGTATTTCTGGCTTCTGGTCAATAGCGTTGCCGTGCCACTCTATTGCAGCCGGGGGCTGTGGATCACAGGCGCGCTCTACGTCGCATATTGGATCAACGCTTTGGTGTCTGTGCGACGCTGGCGGGGCCTCATGGCATGAGGTTTCGTCGGGGCCTGATCATCGGCAAATTCTCACCGCTCCACAACGGGCACGTTCACCTGATAGAACAGGCGCGCGCGCAGTGTAAGGATCTGGTGCTGTTGAGCTATGCCAAGCCTGATTATCCGGGCTGCTCCACCAAGGCCAGACGGCATTGGCTGGCCACATTGTTTCCAGATGCGGTGCGGTTGGTAGTGGATGATGACTGGCTGACAGAACGGCGCGCTGCCGGGCTGCCCACGCCTTTCGTCTGCATCCCGCACGATGATGACCCCGAAGACATGCACCGCCGCTTTACTGCATGGCTGAGCCATGACGCGCTTGGAGTGACCTGCGATGCCGTATTCACAAGCGAAGACTATGGAGACGGGTTTGCGCAGGTTCTGACTGAGGTATTCAGGCATCCCGTGGCCCATGTCTGCGTGGACAAGGCACGCAGCGCAATCCCCGTTTCCGCCACAGCTCTGCGCGCCAATGCCCGGTTGCGGCGCGAGTACCTGCCCCCCTGCGTGGCGGCTGACCTGCCATTGCGCGTGGCATTGCTGGGTGCGGAATCCACCGGCAAATCAACGCTCGCCGCCGCGCTGGGTGCGCGAACGGGCGAGCCGATGGCTGAGGAATTTGGCCGGGAATTGTGGGTCGAGCGCGATGGCGCGCTGAGCTTTGCGGATATGCTCACCATTGCCCAAACCCAGATCGCCCGCGAAGACCAGTTGCTCAGCCAATGCCGCCATATGCTGATCTGCGACACGACCCCTGCAACCACGGCATTTTACAGCCGCAAGTTGTTTGGCAAGATTGACCCGGAACTGGAGCGGCTGGCGACGCGCAGCTACGACTTCACATTCCTCTGCTTGCCAGACATCCCCTTTGTTCAGGACGGAACCCGGCAGGACGAAGCGTTCCGGGCCGAACAGCACGCCTACTATGAGGATTTGCTGGCCCGTAGCGGCATCGCGTGGGCCGCGCTTGAAGGCACCCTGGATGCGCGGCTAGCGGCGGTTGAGGCCGTTCTGGAAAGCCTGTCTTCCTAAACCAGCGGATAGGTGAGCGGCAGGCCCAACCTGTGCCGCCCGGTCAGTTCGCTCGTAATATCCCAATCCCAGAAGGCGTGCGAACAGACCGTGTTGAGATCACGCCAGAAGCGTTGCAACGGCTGTTCGACATGAAAGCTGGAAGCCCCTGCCGCTGCCATGATGCGGTTGGCGGTCTCGCGGCTATGCTTGGACACATAGGCCGCTTGCCCCTTGAGCATCAACCGGTCCTCAAGCGTGAAGGGGCGGCTGTGGAGGATTGCGCCTGCCCGGCCGTAAAGCGCGCGCGCCAGATCGGCGGCGGCGAGCGTTGAGATGCGGAAATCCCCCAGCGTCACATGCGCGTGCTGCTGATCCTTGAGCACGATGCCGCTGAAATTGCGGACGCGGCGCTCCACGACATCCTCATACGCCCTGAGCGCACCGATCAGTGTGCCTGTCAGCACCGGAACGATGGTGCAATAGGCAGAGACGAGGAACGGCACCGAGAAGAGCGGATTGGCGTGGAGCCGCGATCCATCGGTTGCTCCGCCATGAAAATCCGCACCGCGAATGGCGTGGCGATCCGGCACGAACAGATCGGTTGCGCGATAATCATTGCTGCCAGTGCCTGCCATTCCGGTATAGTTCCAGACGTCGATCACCTCCACCTTGTCGATGGGCATCAGGAAGGAACGCGGCCCGTCTTCGGCCATGCCGCTCATCAGCACCCAATCAGCGTGCATCACGCCGGAACCCCAAGCGGCGCGCCCGCTGACGATCCAGCCGCCCTCCACTTTTGTCGCCTTCATATCCGGTGCAGACGCCGCAGGCAGCAAGGTGTAGCCGGTTGGGCCGTAAAGCTCTTCTTGCGTTTCCTCCGGGAATTTGGCGACATAGATGTTATGGCTGATGTAGAAAGCCGCGATCCAGCC
This sequence comes from uncultured Sphingomonadales bacterium, assembly GCA_937870585.1. GTDB lineage: Bacteria > Pseudomonadota > Alphaproteobacteria > Sphingomonadales > Sphingomonadaceae > Aquisediminimonas. The sequence continues at coordinate 4,411 of CALMZE010000151.1, forward strand.
GGTTGAGGGGCAGGCCGCGCTGATGATTTCCACCACTTCCATCATCGTCGAGAGGCTGGCCTCTGATCCGCCCCAACGCTTGGGCACGAACATCTGGATGATGCCAGCCTCAATAAACTCTCGGATCGAGTCGTCATGCGGGCGGCGCAGCGCCTCGGTTTCAGCGGCACGGGCCGCAATACCGGGGGCCAGCGCGCGGGCGCGTTCAATCAGTTCTGCATCGGTGTAGGCCATGTCTCTCTCCCGCATTGTTCGTTCGCAGCGGGGATTTGCACATAAATATACACTTGTCTAATTATTTTCATGCGAGACTGTGCTATGGCCTCTTCATGAGCCATTCCGCCCTCAAACGCCCCCGGGGCCGTCCGTCACTTTCAGGCCCCTCCCCGGCTTCTGATGAAGCGTGTCTGGACGTAGCGCTCGAAGCCTTTGCCGCGCGCGGTTATGAAGGCGCGTCCATCCGCGAGATTGCGACGGCAAGCGGCGTCAGCCATGGCCTGCTGACGGCACGCTTCGGTTCCAAACATGGGCTCTGGCTGGCAGCGGTCGAGCATGGAATGGACCGGCTTCACCGGCATCTCGTCGCCGCCGAGCAGGAGCAATCGCACGCCACCAGTCTGGAGGACCGACTGCGCATCGTCTGCATCCGCTTTCTGGAAACGGTCGCCGCCTACCCCGCCATCGTTCAATTGATGAACACCGAAGGCGCTCGCCCCGGCGCTCGGCTCGATCATATCGTCGAGACATTTTTCCGTGCGCGCAGCTGGCCCTTTGCCACTCTTGTGGCGCAGGGCCAGGCGAGCGGCGAGTTCCGGCCCGTCCATATCTCCGTGCCATTCACGATGCTGGCCCATGGTGCAGGCGCGCTAGTGGCCCTGCGCCCGCTGGTGGAAGCGGTTGACGCGCGAATGAAGAGCGATCCGGAAGGACTTACCCGTACGATCGAGGCCGCAGCCGATATGATCGTCCGCGGCCTCAAGGCCTGATCAGGCGGGGGCCATCGCGCCAAACCGGCCCGCATTGTAATCGTCGATGGCTTCGTGGATTTCGGCCTCGCTCGTCATCACGAACGGACCATAGCCCACCACCGACCCTGCGACAGGCTCACCAGTGAGCACGAGCAACGTTGCATCGCCATCCGCTCTTAAGGAGATCCCCTCCCCGTCCGTTGTCAGCCGCGCGATTTCGGACTCGCCAACGCCCGCACCTTCGATGGTCACATGCCCACCGAGTACAGCGACCATGCTGGTATGCCCCGCCGGAAGCGGCAGCACGGTTTCAGCGCCCGCTGCCAGCCGCACATCCCACAGGTTGATCGGCGAGAAGGATTTGGCAGGACCGCGCGTCTCATCACCCCAAGCGCCAGCAATGATCCGTGCGGTGCCACCGGAAATGGCGCGCTCGGGGATCATATCCGCCGTAATAGCTTGATAAGCGGGCGGCGCGAGCTTGTGTTCGGGCGGCAAATTCACCCACAGCTGGACGACATGGAACGGACCACCGCTGCGAGAAAAGCCTGCCGAGTGAAACTCTTCATGGACGATGCCATGGCCAGCCGTCATCCACTGCACGTCACCCCGGCCAATCGTGCCGCCGCCACCAGCGGAATCGCGGTGCGAGACTTCACCTTCATAAACGATGGTCACAGTTTCAAACCCGCGATGCGGATGCGCACCCACGCCCCGCGGCGCGCCTGTGTTTGGCGTGAAGTTACGCGGCCCGGCGTGATCAAACAGCAAGAAGGGGCTCAACGCCTCAACACCCTGCTGATAGCTGAACAGAGTACGGACGGGGAAGCCATCCCCCACCCAATGCCCCGCATTTTTGCCGATAACTTCGATAAGCGTCTTCATGATCGAACCTTTCAAGCGGAGTGCCCTATTCGCCCCACCCCGTAGGCATTGCCTTTGTGATGAAGTGTAAATATGCCTACACTCTCAGTCTGCAAGTACGGTCTTTCAGGATACCATCCATGCCGCTCTCATTGCCGCACAGCGCAAGCTGCCCTGCCGAACTGACGCTCGATTTTCTCTCGGCCAAATGGCGTCCGATGATCATCTTCTGGCTGTTGCAGGGGCCGATGCGATTCAACGCCCTTCAACGCCAGCTGGGTGGCGTGACGCACCGCACGCTCTCTAAAACGCTCAAGGAGATGGAGGCGGACGGGCTCGTTTCGCGCCACGACCATCAGGAAATCCCGCCGCGCGTCGATTATGCGCTCACCCCGCGCGGCCAAAGCCTGCGCCCCGTGCTTGAAGCGATGGAGCGCTGGGCGCGCGATCAGGCCTGAGGCTCAGAGCACATATTTGGAAAGATCAACATTGCGCGCCACTTCAGACAGCTGCGCCTCCACATAAGCGCCATCAATGGTGACGGTCTGGCCGCTGCGGTCTTCGGCGTCGAAGCTCACATCCTCCAGCAGCTTTTCCAGCACGGTCGAGAGCCGCCGCGCGCCGATATTTTCAACCGACCGGTTGACGTCCGCTGCGATGCGCGCAATGGCGATGATCCCGTCTTCGGCAAAATCCACCGTCACGCCTTCGGTAGAAAGCAGCGCCTGATACTGGATGGTCAGGCTCGCGCGTGTGTCCTTGAGGATCTGGACGAAATCCTCCTGCGTCAGCGCCTTGAGTTCAACGCGGATGGGCAGACGGCCCTGCAATTCGGGCAGGAGATCGCTCGGCTTTGCCACATGGAACGCGCCCGAAGCGATGAAGAGGATATGGTCGGTCTTCATCGGCCCGTATTTGGTGGCGACCGTGGTGCCCTCTATAAGCGGCAGCAAGTCGCGCTGCACGCCCTCACGGCTGACCGAACCGCCACGCACATCTGACACAGCAATCTTGTCGATCTCATCAAGAAACACGATGCCATTGGCTTCAGCGTCTGACAGCGCCACGCGCGCGACATCATCCTGATCGAGCCGGGCATCGGCCTCTTCCTCAACCAGCTTGGCCCAGGCAGCGGGCACGAGCATCTTGCGCTTCTTGAGTTGCCCCTTCCCGAGCGCCTTGCCCATCATTTCAGACAGGTTGATCATGCCAATCCCGCCACCGCCGCCGGGAAGCTCGAACGGCATCTGCTGGCCGGGCTCCATCTCGATTTCCACTTCGGTTTGATCAAGATGACCATCCTGAAAGCGGATGCGGAAGGCGTCGCGCGTCGCCTGACTGGCGTCTTTGCCGGTCAGCGCGTCGAGCAGGCGGGTCATGGCGGCCTCCTCTGCCTTGTCCTTCACGGCGGCGCGGCGGCGCTCCTTCTCAAGCCGGATCGCCTCTTCCACCAGATCGCGGGCAATCTGTTCCACATCGCGGCCGACATAGCCGACCTCGGTGAATTTGGTCGCTTCCACCTTCACGAACGGTGCATCTGCCAGCTTGGCGAGGCGACGGCTGATCTCGGTCTTGCCGCAGCCGGTCGGGCCGATCATCAGGATGTTCTTGGGCGTCACTTCCTCGCGCAGTTCGGCACCAAGTTGCTGCCGCCGCCAGCGGTTGCGCATGGCGACCGCCACCGCACGCTTGGCTTCAGATTGGCCGATAATGTGCGCGTCAAGCGCGGCGACTATGGCTTTGGGGGTGAGGGCGTTGTTCATGATATGAATTCCGGATTATCGTCGCTCGTCCTGAGCTTGTCGAAGGACTGACCTACTTCTGCGGGTTGGTCCAAGAAAAGGCAGGGCTTCGACAGGCTCAGCCCGAACGGAGTAAAGTGTCAGTTGCTGGAATCGAGGCTCTCCACGGTCAGCCGGTCATTGGTGTAGACGCAAATGTCCGCCGCCACCGCCATCGCCTTGCGACACAGCGTTTCAGCGTCGGGCTCATACTCCATGAGCGCACGAGCGGCAGCGAGCGCGTAATTGCCGCCCGATCCAATCGCGGCGATTCCATCCACAGGCTCCAGCACATCGCCATTGCCAGTGAGGATCAGTGTGACCTCCTTGTCGGCTACGATCATCAGGGCTTCGAGATTGCGGAGATATTTGTCCGTCCGCCACGCCTTGGCGAGTTCGACTGCGGCGCGCATCAACTGGCCATTATGCTCTTCAAGCTTGCGTTCCAGCCGCTCGAACAGAGTGAAAGCGTCTGCGGTCGCGCCAGCAAAGCCCGCAATCACCTGTCCATTGCCCAGCGGGCGGACCTTGCGGGCGTTCGGCTTCATGACGGTCTGGCCCATAGAGACCTGGCCGTCGCCTGCGATCACCACTTTTCCGGATTTGCGCACAGAGACTATGGTCGTCCCGTGCCATGTCAGATCATTGCTCATGACGGCGGATATGGGGGGCAGTCCCCCGATCCGCAAGGCGTCAGATCAACGCCCGTTATTCACGACCAGATCAGCCGTGCTCGCAGCCCCCTGCCCTTCCACGATGACATAGAATGAGCCGCCATCAGCCGCACGCTTTCCGGAGATCATCTTGCCCTTGCCTTCATCCTTCACGGCAACGGAATAGCCCGCCTTGGCGGCCGCATCTGCATAATGCTTCACAAGCGCATCAGCAGTGACGGGCGCAGCATAGGTGACTGCCCGCAGCGCGCAGCCATTTTCATCACTGCCTGCCGCTTCGATCACTTTGGAGCCGCCATAGGCCGGCAAGTCCGCCGGGATTTTGGCGGCAAAGCCCGCCGAATAGCTGACGCTGAGCCCGCAACCATTGAAGGAATCGCGGCTCATTTCGCCCTGCTTTGCAGCCAGACTGCCAAGCGTCGTGGCGGGCGCGGCGCTGAGATCGCGGACAGGTTCGTCAGCGGGAACCGGCGATTGTTTCGGCTCCTTGCCGGGACGGACTGCATCCGCATTGGCTTGGCCGGACAGCGATGTATCGACCATGATCTGGTCTTCGAGCGAGGCCGTCAGCGCGGGATCGGCATCGCTCTTCGCGGCGATCCGGTTGTCGATCTCCTCAGCGTCATCCTTGCCTCCACAGGCGGCCAACGCCAGCGCCATAGCGGTCAGAGCAGCAAGACGGGACAGCGAAACCATGCGACAAACTCCTTTGATTTCTGCCATATCGCGCACTTTCCCTGCCAGACAAAGGTGCAAACGGGGTTAACCGGGAGAGCGGGTCTCCGCACTTGCCGAACGCGCCGATATGGGTAAAGCACGACTCATGAGCACGCAATTTGACCTCACCGAAGACCAGCTGGCCATTCAGGATATGGCCCGCAAGTTCACCGCAGACCGCATCACGCCCTTCGCTGGCGAGTGGGATGAGAAGCACATCTTTCCCCGCGATGTGATCAAGGCCGCAGCCGAGTTGGGCTTTGCCGCCATCTATGTGTCCGAGGAATCGGGCGGGATTGGCTTGGGTCGGGTGGAATCGGCACTGATCATGGAAGCGATGTCCTATGGCTGCCCCGCCACCAGTGCCTTCATTTCGATCCATAATATGGCGAGCTGGATGATCGACAAGTTTGGCAGTGCGGACGTCAAGGCGCGTTATCTGCCCGATCTGATCAGCATGGAAACCATCGCATCCTATTGCCTGACCGAAACCGGATCAGGCTCTGACGCGGCTTCGCTGAAAACGACCGCCCGGCGCGAGGGCGATCATTACATCGTCAATGGCACCAAGCAGTTCATCTCTGGCGGCGGTGCGAACGATATTTATGTGACCATGGCCCGCACCGGCGTGGATGGCCCCAAGGGAATTTCCTGCCTTGTGATCGAAAAGGACATGCCGGGCGTGTCGTTCGGGGCCAAGGAGCGCAAGCTGGGCTGGAACGCCTCCCCAACGGCACAAGTAATCTTCGACAATGTGAAGGTTCCCGCCGCCAATCTGGTGGGTGAAGAAGGTCAGGGTTTCAGCATTGCCATGGCGGGGCTGGATGGGGGCCGCCTCAACATCGGAGCCTGCTCGCTCGGCGGAGCGCAACGCTGCCTTGATGAAGCGATCCAGTACACCAAGGATCGTCAGCAATTCGGCAAGGCGATTGCCGATTTCCAGAACACGCAGTTCACGCTGGCTGACATGGCGACCGAGCTGGAGGCCGCACGCATCCTGCTTTACGCAGCGGCGGGGAAGGTCACGTCTGGAGCACCGGACAAGACGCGCTTTGCCGCGATGGCCAAGCGTCTGGCGACCGACACTGGCTCCAGCGTGGTGGATCGCGCGCTGCAACTTCATGGCGGCTATGGCTATCTGAAGGATTATCCCGTCGAACGCTTCTGGCGCGATCTTCGCGTTCACCGCATCCTGGAAGGCACGAACGAGATCATGCGCGTGATCATCGGACGGGATTTGCTGAAATGAGCGACGAGGTTCTTTTCCGCATAGAGGGCAAGGCTGGCATTGTCAGCCTCAACAAGCCCGGCACCATCCACGCGCTGACTCTGCCCATGGTTCACGCCATGACCGCGCAATTGCAGGCCTGGGCGAATGATGACGCGGTGGCGGCGATCATCATCGACCATGCCGAAGGGCGCGGTTTCTGTTCGGGCGGAGACATTGCGTTCCTGCGCAATTCGGCACTGAATGATGATGGCGTTTCGGGCCGCAAATTCTTCCATGACGAATATCAGCTCAACAATCTGCTGATGACCTATCCCAAGCCGGTGGTGGCGTTCATGGATGGCATCACGATGGGCGGCGGCGTGGGCATCAGCCAGCCCGCGCGCTTTCGCGTGGCGACAGAGAACACCCGCTTTGCCATGCCCGAAACCGGGATCGGCCTGTTTCCCGATGTCGGCGGCGGCTGGTATCTTTCGCGGCTAGAGGGCCGCGTGGGGCGCTATCTGGCGCTCACCGGTGCGCGGATCGACGGGGCGGATTGCCTCGCGGCCGGGCTCGCCACGCACTATCTCCCCGCTGAGGCGCTCGCTGAAGCCAAGGCGCGCATCGCTGAAGATCCGGAGCGGATCGAAGGGATTCTCGGCCAGCTTTCTGTGAAAGCGCCCGAGGCCAAGATCATCGACAATATCCCGGCCATCAACCGCCTGTTCGCCTCTGACCGGTTCGAAGATGTGCTGGCCTTGCTCGATGCCGATGAAAGCCCTTGGGCGATGAAAGAACTGGCCGCGCTGCGCACCAAATCGCCGCAGACCTGCAAGGTCTCGCTGCGCCAGCTGGCCGAAGGCGCGAAGGCTGCGACTTTTGCGGATAACATGGTCATCGAATACCGCATCGCTTCCCGCGTGCTGACCCGTCCGGATTTCGCCGAGGGCGTGCGCGCGGTGATCGTCGACAAAGACAACGCCCCCAAATGGGAGCCCGCCACCCCAGAAGGCGTGACCGACGCGCTGATCGACGCGATCTTTGCGCCGTTGCCCGCTGATCAAGAATGGAAACCGCTATGAGCTATGAAACAATCCTCGTTGAAACCAAGGGCGCCGTCACGCTGATCACGCTCAACCGCCCGCAGGCGCTCAATGCGCTCAACTCGCAGGTGCTGGCCGATCTCAAGGCCGCCTTTGCTGCGTTCGATGCGGACAGCAGCCAGCGGTGCGCGGTCCTGACCGGCAGCGAAAAGGCGTTTGCGGCGGGCGCAGACATCAAGGAAATGCAGAGCCAGTCTTTTGCTGACATGTATGGCAGCAACTTCTTTGCGGGCTATGATCAGGTGACGGCGACGCGCAAGCCGTGGATCGCGGCGGTGGCAGGCTGGGCGCTGGGCGGCGGGTGCGAACTCGCCATGATGGCGGATTTCATCATTGCCGCAGACAGCGCCAAATTCGGTCAGCCCGAAATCAAGCTTGCCGTCACCCCCGGCATGGGCGGATCGCAACGGCTGACGCGCGCTGTGGGCAAGGCCAAGGCGATGGAAATGTGTCTGACCGGGCGCAACATGGGTGCCGCCGAAGCCGAAGCCTCCGGCCTTGTCGCGCGCGTGGTGCCTGCGGCTGACTTGCTCGACGAAGCCCTGAAATCCGCCGAAGCCATTGCCGGCATGGCTCCGCTCGCGGCGCTGGCGGCCAAGGAAATGGTCAACGCCGCCTTTGACACGACGCTGCAACAAGGCGTCGTCTTCGAACGCCGCCTGTTCCACGGCCTGTTCGGCAGCGAAGACCAGAAGGAAG
>CALMZE010000152.1 GCA_937870585.1 uncultured Sphingomonadales bacterium
GCACCGCGCCCACCATTTCGCTGCCGAACAGGATGTTCTTGTTGTCGATCACGTCCGCCAGCAGGTTGATCCCCGGCTGGTGATAGACGCAGGTATCGAAGAAGATGTTGTTCATCAGATGCGTCGAAAGGTCTGGCTTCTTCAGCATGTCCGCAAGGCCGCGATACCGCCCCCAATGATAGGGCACGGCCCCGCCACCATGCGGGATGATGAAGCGCAGATTGGGAAAGCGGCTGAACAGATCGCCTTCGAGCAACTGCATGAAGGCGATGGTGTCTGCCGCGATATAGTAGGCGCCCGTGGCGTGCATCGCCGGGTTGCAGCTGCCCGAGACGTGGATCATCGCGGGCACATCCAGCTCACACATTTTTTCGTAGAAGGGGAACCAATATTCGTGCGTCAGCGGCGGATGCTTGAAGTGCCCGCCGCCGGGATCGGGGTTCAGGTTGCAACCGATAAAGCCCATTTCCACGCACCGCTCCAGCTCCGCGATGGAGGACGACATGTCGGCTTCAGGGGATTGCGGCAACATGCACACCGGCGCGAACACGTCCGGGTAGAGCCCGGCCACACGCGCGATCAGATCATTGCAGACCAGCGCCCATTTGACCGCGACCGACTGATCCCCGACATGCGGCGCCATGGCGGAGGCGCGCGGGGAGAAGATCGTCATGTCCGCGCCGCGTTCCTTCACAAGGCGCAACTGGTTCGCTTCGATGGTTTCGCGGATCTCGTCATCCGAAATCACGGGATAGGGCGGGCATTCGGTCCCTGCCTTGAACGCCGCCTTTTGCTGTTCGCGCCAGTCATCATGCGCCTTGGGCAGCACGGTATAATGGCCGTGGCAATCGATGATCATGCTTTCAACCTCTCCAGTTTTGCATCCAGCCCCTCAGGCGGAGATTTGATGCCAAGGCCGCCAAGCTGCGCCTGCCGTTCGACCGTGCCGCGCGTCATCAGCGCGGCCACGCCCAACGCTTCAAGTGTCTTCACCACTTCGGCCATTTCGGCAGAGCGGCGGGTTCCATGCACCATCATCCGGTCGAGCCGGTAATCCGCGCCGGTGGACCAGTCATTGCCGAAACTACCCAGCACTTCATCGGTCACGCCTGCCGCTTCGCACGCCAGCAGGCATTCGGCGGTCAAGGCTTCCACGCCCTTGTACATCACAGAGCGGAGCATCTTGATAGTGGACGCGCGGCCCACGTCATCGCCGACAATCCGGACTTTGGTGAAGCCCAGCGCTGTGAGCATCGACGCCCCGGCTGCTGCATGGGGGCCAGACACAAATAGCGGAACGGCCAGCCGCGCTGGATCAACTGGAGCCATCACCGCGACATCCACATAGCGCCCGCCCGCCGCTTCGATGGCAGCCGCAGCCTCCCGCTTGGTATTGGGGGCAACCGAATTCATGTCGAAGAACAGAGCGCCTGGGGCCATGAGTTTCGCAGCATCTTGCGCAACCGTGAGTGCGGCATCAGCGGTCACTACACTCAAAATCGCGTCCGCGCCAACCAGTGCGGCTTGAGCCGTGGCGCAGCAGATCGTTCCGGCCTCAGCGCAGGCCGCCACCTTGTCTGCAACGTCGAAGACGCGCGCATCGGCTTCCCACCCGCCTGCACGGGCGAAAGTGGTCCCGGCTTCGCCGAATCCGATCAGGCTGATCTGCGTCATTTTGCTCCTCTGTACCCTCTTTAGGGACTGTATGCTTTGCATACAAGTTTGCACTGCCGCATTCGATTCGATAATGCGCAGCCAAGCTATTCAGGCTATGGTCTGGATTCAAAAGCGCAAGCCCGGCAGGAGAAGCAGAAGATGAGCGGTATTGTCGTCCAGAACATCGAACGGGCTGATCCCGGCGTGATTGCCGATCTGGAGAGCTGCGGCGTCTCCACCGTGCATGAAGCGCAGGGCCGCACCGGGTTGCTCGCTTCCTATATGCGCCCGATTTATGCAGGCGCGCGGATCGCGGGCAGTGCCGTGACCATCTCTGCCCCTCCGGGTGATAACTGGATGGTGCATGTCGCCATCGAGCAGTTGAAGGCGGGTGACATATTGGTGATCGCGCCGACCTCCCCGTGCGAGGACGGCTATTTCGGTGATCTGCTCGCTACGTCTGCGCAGGCGCGCGGGTGCAAGGGGCTGATCATTAACGCAGGCATCCGCGATGTGCGGGACCTGACAGAGATGAACTTCCCGGTCTGGTCCAAGGCCATCTTCGCTCAAGGGACGATCAAGGCCTCGCTCGGTTCGGTCAATGTGCCGGTGGTGTGTGCGGGCGCGCCCATCAATGCAGGTGATGTGATCGTGGCCGATGATGACGGCGTGGTCGTCGTGCCGCGTGAGAAGGCCGCCGAAGTCGCAAAGGCAGCCAAGGCGCGCGAAGCCAATGAGGCGGACAAGCGCGCCAAGCTGGCGAGCGGCGTGCTGGGGCTGGATATGTACAAGATGCGCGAAAAGCTGGCCGAGATGGGGCTAAAATATGTTTAGTCCTCCCCGGAACGGGGAGGGGGACCGCGAAGCGGTGGAGGGGTCGGTGTCCGTCATCCCGAAGCTTCCGAAGCGGAACCCGGGCCCCCCACCATGCTATTCATTGGTCCCCCCCCCGTTCCGGGGGGGGTCGAAAATACCGCCGTTCCCTCCCTTTTGGTTCGCCGCGGGACGGCCAACGGCGGCTATTTCCTGCGCGATGATCTACCCGCTGATTCCGCCGCGCGTGACGCCTTCCTCCTTGCCGTCATGGGCTCTCCTGATCCCAACCAGATTGACGGCATGGGCGGGGCGGACCCGCTGACGAGCAAGGTTGCGGTCGTCTCCAAATCCGCGCGTGAGGGCGTGGATGTCGATTACCTCTTCCTGCAAGTCTTCGTTGATCAAGCGATTGTGACCGACGCGCAGAATTGCGGAAACATCCTCGCAGGCGTCGGACCCTTCGCCATCGAGCGCGGGCTGGTCGCGGCAACGGGCGATGAAACCAACGTCGCCATCTATATGGAAAACACCGGCCAGATCGCGGTTGCCACAGTGCAGACGCCCGGCGGGGTTGTGACCTATGCCGGAGACGCGAAGATCGACGGCGTTCCGGGTGCACACGCGCCTGTGCCGTTGGAGTTTCGCGATACGGCGGGCTCCTCCTGCGGCGCGCTGCTGCCCAGCGGCAATGCGGGCGATATGGTCAATGGCGTGCCCCTCACGTTTATCGACAAAGGGGTGCCC
>CALMZE010000153.1 GCA_937870585.1 uncultured Sphingomonadales bacterium
CGCCGCGCGAACCGCGTGAACCGCGCGGTGATCGTGGCCCCCGTGGCGACCGTGGCCCCCGTCGTGACGGAGACCGTGGTGATCGCGGTCCGCGTCGTGGCGGCGGAGACCGTGATCGCGGCCCGCGTCGCGAACGCTCCGAAGGCGGTGAAGGTGGCGATCCGAACCACGTTCCTGACTTCCTGAAGGACTGATCGGTCTCTTCAGCACCAAAAAAGACGGGGGCCGCAGCGATGCGGCCCCCGTTCTTTTTGCCCTCAGCCGCGCTGGCGGTGCGCTGCTGACCGAGCCCGTAGGTCTATAGATAGCGCCGGGCCATATCTCTCACCGCTCGTCCTGAGCTTGTCGAAGGACCGCCCTCTTCCTTGCAAGTGGAGTTTCAAGAAAGGGCAGTGCTTCGACAAGCTCAGCACGAACGGATGTAGGTTGAAATTGATGTAACCAGACCTCAGTCCATCACCTTCATGTAGAGGAACTCATCGTCCCGGTGATTGCCGACCATGAAATAGGTATCAGCCACCTTGGAGAATCCATAGCGCTGATAGAAACGCTGCGCGCGGACATTTTCGCTCCACACGCTCAGGATCACCTCATCGGCCCGGGCCTCACGCGCCTGATCCAGGGCCCAGTCCATCAGCACCGGGGCCATGCCCGTGCCCTGATGCGTGCCAAGGAAATAGAGCTCTTTCAACTCTGTCACCGACTTGCCCGTGCAATCATATTCAAGCGACGGCACCAGTCCGATCTTGCAATAGCCGACCATGGCCCCGCTATCTTCAGCCACGCGCACGCGTGCATCGGGGTCAGACAGTGTTTCATCCCACGCGTCTATCGTCTTGTGATCATCCAGAAAATGGTTGAGATCCTCCGGTCGGTATAAATGGCCGAAGGTCTCTACAAAAGTCTCTCGCGAAAGACGGGCAAGGGCCGATGAATCTTCGGCCCTTGCTGCGCGATAGCTGACTGTCATGCCTTGAGCGTCAAGGACTCGAAGCGCGACAGATGATGATCAGCGGAACCGAACTGGTTCTCGATGATCGTCGCGCGCTTGAAATAATGACCAATCATATATTCCTGCGTGATGCCGATGCCGCCATGCGTCTGGATGGCGTTCTGGCCCACAAACTTGGCCGAGCGCGACACCTTGGCCTTGGCGAGGCTGATCGCCGCCTTGCGCTCATCAGCAGGCAGATCGAGCCGCAGCGTGCCCATCAGCGTCATCGACTTGATCTGCTCAACCTCAATGAACATGTCTGCCATGCGGTGCTGGAGCACCTGGAAGCGGCCAATCGGCTGGCCGAACTGCTGTCGCTGCTTCGAATAATCGAGCGTGCCTTCATGCAGCTTGGCCGTAACGCCAGAGGCTTCGGCACCGAGCGCAACGCACGCCTGATCGACGATCAGTTCGACGAGCGGCAGTGCCTGCCCTTCCCCGCCCAGCAGCGCATCGGCCGGAACCGCACAATTTTCGAAATAGACTTCAGACGCGCGGAAACCGTCAACAGTGGGATAGTCACGACGCGTGATGCCCGGTGCGTTCGCATCGACGAGGAACAGCGAAACGCCGCTCGCTTCGCGCTGCGAGCCGCCCGTGCGCGCCGTTACCAGCAGGTGCGTCGCCCATGGCGCGGCGTAGACGACAGCCTTATGGCCGTTCAGCACATAGCCCGCGCCGTCCTTCTTCGCCGTGGTGCGCAGATTAGCGAGGTCATAACGGCCCTGCGGTTCGGCATAAGCAAAAGCGATGATGGCTTCGCCGCCGATGATCTGCGGGATGACCGCATCGGCCACGGCCCCGCCGACCACCTTCAGCGCGCCGCCGCCGATCACGACCGTCTGGATATAGGGCTCGATCGCGATGACCTTGCCCAGTTCTTCCATCATGATCGCGTTTTCCAGATGGCCGCCATCCATGCCGCCATGGCTTTCCGCGAACGGCGCGGAAAGGATGCCGAGTTCGGTCGCCAGCGCTTTCCAGATGCCGGGATCGCGCCCGCCTTCAGAGGCAATCATTTTTTGGCGCTGTTCAAAGCCATAAGTGTCCGCCAGGAAGCGCGCCAGCGTGTCGCGCAGCATGTCCTGCGTTTCGGTGTAGGTAAAATCCATCGTCTGTTCCGTCTCTCTCTATCGTCACCCCGGCTAAGGCGTGGGGCCTAAGAACGCCGCGCATTCCCACAGGTCTGCGGGGCGTTCATGGATCCCCGCCTGCGCGGGGATGACGAATTTAAATCAAAGCCCCAGCACCATCTTGGCGATGATGTTGCGCTGAATCTCGTTGGACCCGCCATAGATCGTGGTCTTGCGACCGTTGAAATAGGTGGGGGCCATGCGGTGCGCATAATCCGGGCCGATCGGGTGTTCGTTGTCACCCTCGCCAAAGCCACGGAAATAGGGCGCGCCATAATGGCCCACGGCTTCAAGGCCGAGTTCCATGATCCGCTGCTGGATTTCAGAGCCCTTGATCTTGAGCATCGAGGCTTCCGGCCCCGGCCCCTTACCCGCGGCTTCGCCAGCAATGATGCGCAGTTCGGTGAACTCCAGCGCGGTCAGATCCATTTCCAGTTCCGCAATCTTGCGGCGGAAGAAGGGATTTTCGATCAGCGCCTGATCGCCATCGCTTTCGGTGCGGGCAATTTCCTTGATCCGCTCCACGCCACGCTTTGAGCCTGCGATGGCCGCGATGCCAGTGCGTTCGTGGGCGAGCAGAAACTTGGCGCAGGTCCAGCCCTTATTCTCTTCGTAAACGCGGTTTTCGACCGGAACGCGCACGTCTTCCAGCCAGACCTCATTCACTTCATGCTCACCGCCAAGCGTGATGATCGGGCGGACTTCGATGCCCGGCGTCTTCATGTCAACGAGGATGAAGCTGATGCCTTCCTGCGCCTTGGCGTCGGAATTGGTGCGGCACAGGAAGAAGCCCCAATCTGCATGTTGCGCCATCGTCGTCCAGGTCTTCTGGCCGTTGATAACATAGTGATCGCCATCGCGAACCGCCTTGGTGCGCAGGTTCGCAAGGTCAGACCCCGCGCCGGGTTCCGAATAGCCCTGACACCACCAGTCATCACCAGACAGGATGCCGGGCAGGAACTTGGCCTTCTGTTCCGGCGTGCCAAAGGTGTAGATCACCGGGCCAACCATTGTCACGCCAAACGGCATGACGCGAATGCACTCTGCGCGCGCAATTTCTTCCGAGAAGATGAAGCGCTGCGTGGAAGTCCAGCCCGTGCCGCCATATTCCACCGGCCATGCCGGGGCGACCCAGCCCTTCTTGTAGAGTATGCGGTGCCAAGCGAGGAAATCCTCCTTGGTCAGGTCATCGCCTTCATCCTGCTTGCCGCGCAGGTCTGCTGGGTAATTTTCTTCAATGAAGGTCCGCACTTCCTGCTGGAAGGCGAGCTCTTCGGGGCTGAATTCGAGATTCATCCGACTCTCCCTAGTGGTTCTGGGACAGGGATAGAGTCGCCTTACGTTAACGTCAACGGCTTGAGGGTGCGAATCTCTTGACAGAATGCGCCGTTCAGACCAAAGACCGCCCCGCACCGCAAGCGAGGCCCGATGGCGGAGTGGTGACGCAGAGGACTGCAAATCCTTGCACGCCGGTTCGATTCCGGCTCGGGCCTCCAAAATCCTGACCGAGACTGTCTGTCAGTGATTGAAATTTCCCAGTTTCCTGACGGTTTTGAGGCGCCCCCTGATTGTCAGCGGCTGCCCCTATGTGCCTGTAGCTGTGGTTGTTGGGGGCATCGTAAAACCCCCATTTGAAGCGAGCCCCCCATGACACCGCAATCCGCTGAGCCAGCCCGAGGGACAGGGCCTTTGAGGCGGCGGATTCAAAAGGGATCTATTTGCTGGTCAATCCTGGCATCAGCAAATTGTGGGGCTTGAATGATCGCAAAGGCTGGCGGTGCGTTGCCACCCTCCATGAGCGGTGCGCGCACGCCTTCATGCCCTCCAGCCCCATCGCGGCAACACTCTGCTGCTGGTTGTGATCAATGAGACCTTGGCCCCGGCGCTTGGCGCGGTAGATTCTCATATCGTCCCATTTTGCGCTTGCAATTGCAGATCAGACAGGCAGCATCCGGCCTGTTTCCAATATCATAGGAGGGGGACGCATCATGGCTCTTTTGCCACGCATATTGGTCGCACTGGCGGCCTTGTTTTTTCTGTTTATGGGGGTTCAGTTCTGGTTCGCGCTTGATGGCGTGGCGCAGACTTTCGGGCTGACGCCGGAAGGGCTGACCGGTCGCGCCAGCATCCGCGCGGATGTCGGGGGGCTGTTCATTGGCGGCGGCCTGATCATGGCCCATGCCGCGTGGCGGCAATGCGCGATGTGCGCGGGCGCTGCGGCAACCATCGTCGGCGTCGCGCTGGTCGGACGCATCGTCACCATCCTGCTGGACGGACTGGCACCTGGCGCGGTTCCGCCCATGGTGGTCGAAGCCGTGATCGTGGCCGTCCTGCTCTGGGCACGTGCCAGCTGGAAGCGGGCCTGAGGCGACAAGGCCAAAGCCCCGGTCCGCAAATGCAGACCGGGGCTTTGGCCAATCCGGGCTATTTGCCTTCCTTATCCTTGGCCTTCTTGTCTTCGGGCGGGATAAAGTCGTTGATCTTGTCGAGCTCCAGTTCCTTGGCGAGCGCCTGAACCGCAGCCGCATCCTTGCCCGCATCAATGGCATCCACCAGCTTGCGCGCCTTGTTGTCATCGCCATTCTCTGCGTTGAACGCCACCGGCGCGAAGATCGAGCGCGCCGCCTTCAGATCACCGCGCAACACATAGGCATAGCCGATGCGGAAGTTGATTTGCTGATCCTGCGGCACCAGCACAATCGCCCGCAACAGGCCGGTCAGCGCCCCGTCACTCGGGGTGATGCCCCGCGCCGTGAAAGTGTCATAATAAAGCAGGAACGGCATGGCATGATCGGGATCCGCCTTATTGGCCTTCAGGAACCAGCTTTGCGCTGTCTTCCAGTCTGACACGGACTTGCTGGCGATTGCGCGGCGCGCATAAGCGCGGCCCTTGTAGAGCATCGCCATGATGTTGGCCGGATCAGCAGCCAGAGCCCGGTCTGCCGCCGCTTCGGCAGCGTCAAGATTGTTCGCGTCATATTCCATTTCGGCGAGCGAACGCTGCACCCATGCATCGTTCTCAAAGCCTGCCGAAGCCGTCCGCCCCGCTTCGGCCACTTTGGGCGCGGTTTCATGGTTCACGCCAATCGCCGATCGAATACGCGTGGGCATCATCCGGTCCATGCCCTGCGAGACTGGCCTGATCTTGACCTCGATCCCCGCCTTCAATGCATCAGGCGTGAAGGTCAGCCCCGGCAGCGTGGCGGAGCGGACATAGCGATCAATCTCCTTGTTGAGCCCCTTCAGATCGCCAAACACCTTCTTGCCCGCTTCAAGCGGCGGCACTGTCTTGTTGATCAGGCTGACATATTGGGCGAGTTGCCCGTTCCGCTTTCCGCCCAGCAGCAGATAATGGACCATCAGCCAGCCCCGGCTGTAGCGCTGTTCGGTCTCATCGGGCTTCAATTTGCGCGTGTCGCTGGTCAGCAATTCTTCGACCGTCCAGCGATTGGCGTTGCCGATGGTGTAAGTGCGCATCGTCGGGGCCGCGCCCAGCGTCACGCTGCCATCTTCATTCATCTCTGCCGTGCCGAAAAACTCCGCCATGCCTTCGGTCACCCAGCCAGGATAAAAGCTGCCCGAGGTGCTGAGCGTCATATGGTGCGCATATTCGTGGAAATAGACATGCCGCGCCACGTTGCGCACCACATTATTGCCCTGCGCCTTGAGCGGGATCACCATGTAATTGCCCTGCGCGCTCGGCTGATAAAAGCCACCGACATTGCGCCGCCCGGCGAGTTTCTGCACCTCGCTCATATCTTCCACGACATAGACGGTGACGGGCTTGGTCTCGTCCGTCTTGACGATCTGGCGCATTGCGCCGTCAAACCGCTCCATATTGTCAGCAAACTGGCGCAGCTTGGCCTCGCTCATATCGCCATAGATCACGAAATGCTTTGTCGTCGCCTCCAGCCACGCGGCATGGGCAACACCGGCGCACGACATGATCGTCGCCGCCGCCAAACCGGCCAGAACTTTACCCTTACGCAACAAGACCGACATGATTCCTCCCGGCACTAAACCTGATATTCGGGCGGATTGTAACGATGTTGCGGGGCCATGCAATCAAAGCATGAGGAGCAGCGAGGATTTTGCTCAGCGATTGCGCTTGCGCTGGCTGGCGCGCCAGGTCTCGCGATAGGCGGCACCTGCGACGGCGCCAAAATAGGGTTCGCAGGCCACACCATCGCCATCGCTGTCCATGCCCTCGCGATAGCCGGGCTCACCGCGATAAAGCGGTGCCCGGCCCAAAAGCCGCACTTGATCACACCCCGCATACCAGACCTGCGATGGCCGTGTAGGGCCACGCTTGATTGGAGCAGATGTATCTGGAATCTGTTCCGGCTCTTCCAGCGTTTCAACAATGGTCGCCGAAAGATCCTGCTGGGCGTGTGCCGGATTGGCGAAAACGGCGAGTGAGAGGGCGAAAATCTTGCGCATGACTGCGACGTGGCGGGCAAGCGTAAAGATGGGGTTAAATGGGGCTTTGAGTTCTCGCTTTCAGGTGGGCAATTTGCGTTTCACACCAAAGCGCAGGGGACACAGTCCCGGGCAACAAATTGGGCCTTCCTCTTGGTGCCTTTGTGTCTTGGTCTGAGAGGAACCAGCCTCAAACCAAGACACAAAGGCGCGAAGGATAAGTTCGTCATTCCCGCGAAGGCGGGAATCCATGAGCACAGTGTTTGCGGATGAAGCACGACGATTCAACCTCTTCCTCATCTGCTAGAGTTCTTGGATTGACCTTTGGTCGTCTTCGGCTCCCGCCTTTGCGGGAATGACGGATTTTTGTGTACTGCCCAACACACAAAAAGCGCCCGGATTCCGGACGCAACTGTGCTTCAAGGGGGCGAAAAGGAGGGGGCGGTCGGCGCGGGTTACGCGCGGGGCATAAGGTTGGCGGAATGACTTGCTGTTGAAGGCCCCTGGCTCGTTCCGTCTCGCATACCGTGAGGGCCACTTTTGAAATGCCGGCCCCTGGACTGTCCAATCGGGGGCCAAAAGCGCCAAAGCCCCTGATGGTTCGCGGATTGCGCCGCGAAGACGGAGTTGCCTCCGCCATCCTGCCGGTCCGGGTGTGCGTGGTTCAGAGCTTGAGATCACAGGCTCTTTTCAAGAGCAACCCGACCCCGACCCGCGCCGACCGTGCTGCAAGGATGTCTCCTCCGCAGCGTCCCCGTCATCCTCAGCCAGCCCTAGAAACAGGATGAAATGACGCCCCGACCTGTAGCGCCAGAATCGCAAAAATGCAAGAACAATAATAGAACAAATAGGACTATTCGCCCCCCCCGTCGCCCCGCACTTGATGCGGGGCTGGGCTACCTTTCAGTGCTCGTGCTCAAGAAGCGAGGCCCCGTGTCAAGCACGGGGCGACGGCGATTTGAAACTCTGTTGCGGAAGCAGGCCGCCTTTGATCTGGCACGGGCGCGGGAGAAAGGTGGGAGCCTGGGCGTGTGGCGCGGGTGCGTCGTCCGGGTCAATCCATTCTCTGCCCATCACACTATTGCCTCTGCTTCCAAATCACCGTTCGTCCTGATCTTGTCGGTGCCGAAGGCGTTGCGAAGCAACAAACACTGCCTTTCTCACTGTTCAGAACAGAAAAGACAGTCCTTCGACTAGCTCAGGACGAACGGATTGGGTTGATGCCCTATTGCGTATTGCCTCGGGCATTGAGGCCGAGAAACCCTATCGCGTCAACTTCTTGTAAGCCAAAGCCGTCGGCCGGTCCGCCGCGTCGCCCAGTCTGCGGCGTTTATCTTCTTCATAGGCTTCGAAGTTCCCCTCAAACCACTCAACATGGCTGTTGCCTTCAAAGGCGAGGATGTGCGTGGCCAGACGATCAAGGAAGAAGCGGTCGTGTGAGATGACCACGGCGCAACCGGCGAAATTTTCCAGCGCCTCTTCCAGCGCGCGGAGCGTTTCCACGTCCAGATCGTTGGTCGGTTCGTCGAGCAGGAGGACGTTGCCGCCCTTTTTGAGCATCTTGGCGATGTGGACGCGGTTGCGTTCACCGCCTGAGAGCTTGCCGACATTCTTCTGCTGATCGGTGCCCTTGAAGTTGAACGCGCCCACATAAGCGCGCGTGCTCATATCGTGGCCGTTGACCTTCACATAATCGAGCCCGTCCGAGACTTCTTCCCAGACGTTCTTGGAGGGATCGAGATGGTCACGGCTTTGATCGACATAGCCGAGCCGCACCGTGGTGCCGATGTCGATGGTGCCGGTATCGGGCTGTTCCTGCCCCGTGATGAGCTTGAACAAAGTCGATTTACCCGCGCCGTTCGGCCCGATCACGCCGACAATGCCACCGGGCGGCAGCGTGAAGGACAGGTCTTCAAACAGCAATTTGTCGCCATAGGCCTTGGAGAGGCCCTCTGCCTCGATCACCTTGCCGCCCAGACGTTCGGGCACCTGAATGACGATCTGCGCCTTGCCGGGGGTGCGCGTTTCCTGGCTGGCGACCAGTTCTTCAAACTTGGCGATACGCGCCTTGGATTTGGTCTGGCGGCCCTTGCTGCCCTGCCGGATCCACTGAAGTTCCTCGTTGATCGCCTTCTGCTTGCCCGCGTCCTCGCGCTCTTCCTGCTCAAGGCGCTTGGCCTTCTTTTCCAGATAGGTCGAGTAATTGCCTTCATAGGGATAATAGCGGCCGCGATCGAGCTCCAGAATCCAGTTCACCACATTGTCGAGAAAGTAGCGGTCGTGCGTGATCATCAGCACGTTGCCGGGATAATCCTTCAGATGGTTTTCCAGCCAGAGCACGGATTCGGCGTCCAGATGGTTGGTCGGTTCGTCGAGCAGAAGGATGGAGGGCTTCTGGATCAGCAGACGGGTGAGCGCGATGCGGCGCTTTTCACCACCGGACAGATTGTCCACCGGCCAATCACCCGGCGGGCAGCGCAGCGCTTCCATCGCGACTTCGAGCTGGTTGTCGAGCGTCC
>CALMZE010000154.1 GCA_937870585.1 uncultured Sphingomonadales bacterium
ACGGTGATCGCCATCGGCGAGAACATCTTGCCCTCGACCCCAGTGAAGGTGAGCAAGGGCGCGAAGACGAGGAAGATTATCGCCTGCCCGTAGATCGTCGGGCGCACCATCTCGCGCGATGCCTCAAACACCTCGTGCAGCCGTTCGGTCAGGTTCAGCACCCGGCCTTCGTGATGCTGGCGTTGGGCCAACCGCATCAGGCAGTTCTCGATGATGATGATCGAGCCATCGACGATCAGCCCGAAGTCCAGTGCGCCAAGGCTCATCAGATTTCCCGACGTGCCGGTCGCGTTCATGCCCATCGCCATCATCAGGAACGACAGCGGAATGACCAATGTGGCGATGGCGGCAGCACGGATGTTGCCGAGCAGCCAGAACAGCACCGCGACCACAAGCAATGCACCTTCGAGCAAGTTCTTCTCGACCGTCCAGATGGTTGCATTCACCAGCTTTGAGCGGTCAAGCACGGTCTTGACCTTGATTCCGGGCGGCATGGATTTGGCGACTTCGCCCAATCGCTCGGAAACAGCGTTGGCGACGATCCGGCTGTTGCCACCCGCGATCATCAAGGCGGTGCCGACAACGACCTCGTTGCCATTTTCAGAGGCCGCGCCGGTGCGAAGGTCGCCGCCGATGCGGACGTTGGCGACATCGCGCACCGCAACCGCGACGCCGCCGCGCGTGGCCACAGTGGCGCGGCCGATCTCGTCCAGGGTGCGGATGCGGCCGTCGGCCTTGACCAGAAACGCCTCGCCGCCGCGCTCGACGAAGTTCGCACCGACCGAGATGTTCGCCTTCTCCAGCGCCTCGGCGAGTTCTGAAAATGAAATGTGATAGGTGGCGAGCTTGGCCGGATCGGGTTCGACGACGAACTGCTTTTCATAGCCGCCGATGCTGTCGATCCCGGCGACGCCAGCGACGGTTTTGAGCTGGGGCCGGATCACCCAATCCTGAACCGTCCGCAGATAGGCGAGCTTTGAGACTTCATCGGTCAGCATTTTGCCGTCGGTAGTCAGATAGCTGCCATCGGGCTGGAATCCGGGTTTGCCCGCGATCTTCGGATTGGCCTTGGTCCCGGCAGGCTCAAACTCGACGACATACATAAGCACTTCGCCGAGGCCCGTCGTCACCGGCCCCATTTGCGGCTCGACGCCTTCGGGCAGGCTTTCCTTGGCTTGCGTCAGTCGCTCTGCGACCTGCTGACGCGCGAAATAGAGATCGACGCCTTCGTCGAACACGACCGTCACCTGGCTGAAACCGTTGCGCGAAATCGAGCGTGAGCTTTCGAGGCCGGGTATCCCCGCCATCGCGGTTTCGACCGGGAAGGTAACAAGCCGCTCCATGTCGAGCGGACCAAGCGCGGGCGCGACGGTATTCACCTGCACTTGCTTGTTGGTGATGTCGGGAACGGCGTCGATCGGCAGCTTCAAAAGCTGCGCCGCGCCGAAGGCTGCGATGATGACCGTGATGACGACCACGCCCCAGCGGAAGCGGATCGCCGCGTCGAGAAGTTTTTCGATCATCTCAATGCTCCGCCTCGCCTTTGCCAAGTTCGGCTTTGAGAAGGAACGCGCCCTTGGTCGCGACGACGGCGCCAGCGGAAATCCCGCTGATGATCTCGATCCGCCCGCCGCTGCGCTCGCCGATCACGACTTCGGTGGCCTGAAAGCCCTTGGGGCCGCGCACGAAGACCATGTTCTTGCCTTCGACCGTCTGCACCGATTCTTCGGGCAAGGTCATGCGACCGTCGCTCGGCTGACCGCCGGGGCGCACGCGCACGCGCACGCCCTGGCCTGCGGTCAGTTGGGCCGCGCCTTGGGGCAACAGCACCAAGGTCGCGGTTTTGCTCTGCGCGTCAAGCGCGGGAGTGATCGAATGAACAGTCGCGGTGCGGGTTTCGCCATCGGCCAGTTCGATGACAGCGGTATCGCCAACGGATACGCGGCGGGCGTCGGTGGGCAACACCGAGGCGTTGACCTGCAAACGGTTGGGATCGGCAACATGGAACAGGTCGGTTCCGGCCAGCACATAGGCGCCAAGCCGGGCATCGGCCTTGGTCAGCCTGCCGGCAATCGGGCTGACTATGGCCATTGTTCTGCCATCGCCCGCGAGCTTGGAAGCGCCAGCCGCCGATTGAGCGCGGCGCAATTCGGCCTCGGCTTCGGCAAGCGTCGCCTGCGCTGCCTCAAGATCCTGCCGCGCCGTCACGCGCGCATCGAATAGCCGCTTCTCGCGATTGTAGGCGGATCGCGCCGCCGCGACCCGCGCTGCTGCCGCGCTTCGGTCAGCGGTCAGCGTCGCCGCTTCGCGACTTTCGAGGAGCGCGATGGTCTCGCCCTGCCGCACATTATCGCCAAGGTGCTGGGTGATATGGACGATTGCCCCATCGGCTCGCGCGGTCAGAATGGCCTCGCCCTCCGAAGTGGTGGCAACGAAACCCTGCGCGATGATCTCCGAGGCCAGCCCGCCGGAGCTGACCGCTTCGGTGACGATTCCGGCGGCCTGCGCCCGCGCGGCATCCATCGCAATGAAACCCTCGGGGCCATGCGTTTCCTCCTCGCCATGCTCGCCCTCTTCAGCAGGCGCGGTTGCGGCAGTGGGCGCAAACACGGTGCGACCAAGCATCACGCCGCCTCCGCCCAACACGAGCGCCGCGATGGCTACTCCGGCGATCAGTTTTGTCCTGTTTGTGTCTTCGGTCATGGATCAATCCCCTGCGCGCGCATTGGCGCGGATCAGTGCGGCAAGCGCACGGGCGCGGTCGAGGCGAGCCTCGATCAGCGCGGTTTTTGCGGTGGTGAGCGCGGCTTGCGCGTCGAGCAGTTCGAGCAGGCCGAACTTCCCCGCGCCGTAACCGATCCGGGCGAGCCGCACGGCTTCTTCGGCCTGTGCCAGCGACGGCCCTGATAGCGCCTCTTCCCGCGCATCGGCTGCCCCAAGCAGCATTCGCGCGTCATGCTGCGCGCGGCGGGCATTGAGCCGCGCCTGTGCCAGCGCCGCTTCGCCAGCAAGCGCGTCCGACTGCGCCGCTTCGATCCCGCCGCGATTGCGGTCGCGGAACGGCAAGGGGATTGAAAAACCGGCAACGAAAGCAGTTTCGCGCCCGTCGTTTATGCGCCGCACCCCGCCGCTGGCGGTGACATCGGGAACGGCATCGGCGCGTGCAACCCGGATGCGCGCCGATGCCGTATCGCGCTCGGCGGCGGCAAGCTGTTCGTCGAGCGACGGCGTTGCTGGCGGCAATGCGCCGGGTGCGGCCTCATCGTAGATCGGCGTCGCTGACAGTTCGGTATCGTTGCTGCCGATCAGGTCAGCCAACATGCGGCGGGCAGCGAGCAATTCGCCAAAGGCGCGGGCTTCCTCGGCCTGCGCTTCGGCCAACCCGGCCTCGGCGCGAAGCTGGCGCAATGGCGGATCGCGTCCGGCTTCTACCAGCAGCTTCGCGGTGCGCGCCAGTTCGCGCGCCTGGCCGACATTCTCGCGCGCCAGCATGGCGCGGTCTTCGGCGGCGCGCAGCTCGGCATGGGCAATGCGAATATCGCGCGCAAGATCGGCCTCGGCTGCGCGGAACGACAGAAAGGCGAAGTCGCGCTCGGACGATGCGACCGCAACGCGGGCGCTCCGCTTGCCGCCCAGTTCGATCCGCTGGCTCAGCGCGAGTGTCGTCTCGGTGCTGCGAAGCCCTTGGAATGCGCCGGTTCCGGCAAAATTCTCGACCTCAACGCTTAATTCGGGATTGGGCGAGGCTCCCGCCTGCCGCGCCCGCGCTTCGGCAGCGTCGGCTTTCGCCTTCGCTTCCGATATGCGCGGCGATTGTTCCGCCCCTTGGGCGAGCGCCTGCGCCAGACTCACGGGTTCGGCGTGGGCCGCCCCGCTACTGGCAACGAGCGCGCCCGCCAGCAAGGCGGCACGCAAAGATAATCTCATGTGGGAACTCCTGAACTCGTTTCACTGACGCGCGGGAAGAATCCCCGCGCGGCGGAACGGTTCAGGCCAGAGGAGGGTCGAGCGGCGGTGCTTGACTGCGCGACAATAGCCGTTGGGTCGTCGCTGGATGCACCAATGCGCCCTTTGATAGTGCGCTTAAATTGATACGCGGCGCGTCAAGCTGAAGGGCGACGCTGCAATGATGGTGGCTGACCGCGTGACAGGGCATATCCTTGTCTGCACCTTGAGAATGCGAGTGATCGGCCGCGTCAATCTCGTGGACATCGAGCACTTCGCTGGCATGGACGGGGCTATTGCCGCTGGCGTGGGCAACCACCGGCATGACAACCACGCCGAAAAACAGCCCAATCAGAACCAATAGTGAAGTAAATCGACCCCGCATCGAATGCTGCGTAGCAGCATAGGGGTTACGGGGCAAAGATTTCCTCATACTGAATGTGCCAAACCCAGCCAGCGGGGCACCTGGCGACGGAAAGCGCGGTAGGCGTCACCAAAGCTGGCTTCGAGGTGCGCTTCCTCGATCCGCACCTGCACAATGCAGGAAAGGACGAACAGCACCAATGCAAACCAGCTCCACCATGTGCCGGACACGATAGCCGCCGAAAGACCGACCAGTATCATGCCGACAAAGATCGGATTGCGGCTGAACCGGAACAGTCCGTGCGACACGAACAGCGGCGCGTCGCCTTTGCGGACACCGACACGCCATGCCCGGCCCATTTGCACCTGCGCGACGATGACAATTGCGGCACCGGCAGTCGCGACAATTGCGGCCAAAACCGCCAAGTTCGTGCCATTGGCAGGGGCAAGCGCAGCCGCAACAAGCAATGCCGCGACGCTCAAGGCAAAGCTGCTCCCGGCAATCCGCTGCACGCCCTTGGCCGAAGCAAATGCCCAAGGCCGGTCGCCGGTCGCGCGCCGGATGGCCATCCCGCGAACAAGTGTCGCCGCGATAATGACCATCATCGCCATAAAGGGGGCGGAGTGCAGGCCGATCGTCATGCTTGTTCGACCGCTTCGGGCAAAGCCTTCAACTCAGCGATAGCGTGACGGAATACCTGAAACCCGCCGGTCAATGCCAACCCCGCCATGATCGAAGCGACAATCAGGTCGGGCCAGGCGCTTCCCGTGCCGAACACGCCAAGCGCAGCCAGCATCACTGCAACATTGCCGATGGCGTCATTGCGCGAGCATATCCAGACCGAGCGCATATTGGCGTCGCCGGCGCGGTAGCGATAGAGCAGTAACGCTACTCCGGCATTGGCGGCGAGCGCCAGCAGACCGACCGCGCCCATAGTGGCGGGATCAGGCGCAGTGCCGTTGACGAAGGCAAGGACAGCACTGCCAAACACCCAGGCCGCGAAGCCCAGCATGAACAGCGATTTGAGCAAAGCGGCCCGCGCGCGCCAAGCAAGTGCCGCACCGACTACAGCGAGGCTCACAGCATAATTGGCGGCATCGCCCAGAAAATCGAGCGCGTCGGCTTGCAGCGCGCGGCTGTCCGCCGCCGCGCCAGCCACCATCTCGACCAGAAACATAGCCGCATTGACGATCAGCGCCACCCACAGCACCCGCCGCCAGCGCGGATCGGCCTTGGTCGTTCCGCTTCCGCAGGAGCTCGCGCAGCAATCGTCAGCCATCGAATATCCTTCTCGACAAATTTCGAGTCGGACATCTAACTACACCCTGTAGCAACTATAGGGTCAAGCACTATCGGTCAGCAGGAAGTGCAGTCGTCATCTTGCTGGATTGGTGGGCATTTCACCGTGCCGTATGAGCAGAATACGCAGCAGTCGCCCGTCAAGGGGCGCAACACAGTTCCGCAGCCGGTGCAGTCGTAAAAGAACTGGCATGCGTTGGTCGGCATGGTCTCGGTCTTAGATGTGCCGCAAACGGGGCAGGTCAGAGTGGATTCGAGAATGATGTCCGTCTCAGACATACAGATACCCAGCCACCAAAAGACCCGCGCCGATCAGCAAGCCGACCAATAGGCCGAGCCGCAGCCATGCTGGTGTGCAAAACGCATCATTCCCACATTGGCGGGCATTTTGCTGGATGCGCCACAGCAGCCCCGCCGAAGCAAGCAACGAAATCAGGCTCACAATCATCAATGCGCTTCGATAGGGCGCTGAAAAGGTCGCTATGCCCGTCAGCCAGGCGGTCCCGATGCCAGCCGTTGCGAGCAGGATGGGCAAGGCGCAGCAAGCGGCCACACCAAATGCGGAGGCCATGCCGCCAACGGTCAGCAGCATCGCGCCGCGTCGCTGGTTCCTGTCTGATACCCCCTCGATTTGATCGGCCACGGCCTTCTCCTTGTGAAATTCGTGATTCTCTCTTACCGTCTGTAGTCGCTACAGACTCAAGAGTTTTTTGGCGGAGCAAAATATGGCCCAACCCGGATTTGCGATTGGCGCGCTTTCGCGGCACTGCGGATGCAACATCGAGACGATCCGTTATTATGAACGCATCGGGCTGATACCGCGTGCCGAACGCCGGGGCCGATACCGGATCTATTCGGGGGCCGATGTCGATCGTCTGCGCTTCGTCAAACGCGCGCGCGGCCTGGGTTTTGCGATCGAAGAAATACGCGCGCTACTCGACTTATCCGAATCCGCAGCCGCCAAGCAGTCATGCCTGAGCGCGCGCGAGATTGCTGCGGCCAATCTGACTGCCGTTCGGTCCCGGCTCGACGATCTGCGGCGCATGGAGGCGGCTCTGACAGAGGCCATCACTGCTTGCGATCTGGACGCATTCGATGGTTGTCCGATCTTGAGCACACTCGCCGATGGCGACATTCCAAGTTCGGAACTCAACCGAAGGACCAATTCATGAAGATCGGTGAACTGGCGAGCGCAACCGCAACCAAGGTTGAGACAGTGCGCTACTATGAAAAGATCGGGCTGTTGCCGCCGCCAGCGCGCACTTCGGCCAATTACCGGGCCTATGGAAGCGACCATCTCGCCCGGCTGTCCTTCATCCGCCGCGCCCGCGATTTGGGCTTCACGCTCGAAGCCGTGCGCGAATTGCTCACACTTTCCGACGACAAGGCGCAATCCTGCGAAGCGGTGGACGGCATCGCGCGAGTCCACCTGACCGAAATCGACCGCAAAATCGGCGATCTCTCGGCGCTCCGCACCGAACTCGATCGGGTGATCGGCTCGTGTCGTCACGGCACGGTTGCCGAATGCAAAATCATCGAAACTCTCGCCCCGCGCCGAAAGGCCGCACCCTGATGTTCTACCTCGCCATCGCTACTAACGTGACCGTCCATCGCGCTGCAAAACCTGTTCCTGCGTGATGTCGCGCACCCTTTGGGCTTGCTGGTTCCGCACCTGGATGACGGCGATTTTCTCACCCTTGGCGATGCGGATGGCAACCTCCTGACGTCTGGCCTCGATCTCCTTTGACGCTTTGACCGGATCGTCAGGGTATTTCGCGCGGGCAATCGAAATGGTCTGGGCCACCAGACTTTGCGCGCGGCGCAGGTCCGGGTCGCGCGCGTTCTCGGCGTGGGACTGGTTCAGGAATCGCTCGGAGAGGGCTTTGAGCTTGCTCAGCTCATCTTCGGTCTGGGGGACGGATTTTCCGGCTTTCTGCCCGTCTCGGCGCTTCTCGCGTTCGGCGATTCTGGCCCGAAGCCGAGCGGCTTCAGCTTCGACAACCTTGGACGGACGGTAATTTTCGACCGCGAGCCCTTGCGCGGCGGCAGCGAGATAGGCCGCTTTTTTGAACTTGTCGCCGCCTCCCACCTTGATCGACGTCCAGCCATTCGCCTTGGCAATGCGTATGATGTCGGGCAGCGCGTCGATATTGCTGGTTTTGAGCCGGTCGCCCGCAATCCGCACGATCGGCGTCTTGTCATCCGAGTTGCGATAGAGCTTATTGCCAACGCGCAAAAATTTGCCCGTAAGATCGTCGGTGACGGTGGGCGTTTCGGACTTGCGTTTGGGCTTTTCCGGGGCAGCTTTCGCCGTGACCGGTTTGGGCTTGGCGGTCCGGCTGCGCCCCGAAAGCGCGCTCTCTTCCGGTGTGTCAGCCATGTTCATCGCCTTCCTCTATGAGCAAACTTGAATTCCCATTGCGGTCTATGGTCAGGAGATCGGCATTGAAGCTCGGATAGTCTTCGGTGCGGATGTCGTCCGGCCTCAATGGATGCGCCGGGTTTCCTTCAAGCTCTTCGGTGGTCATGTCGCGGAACGGTGCGGGAGCAAGCGTCGTGCCGGTTTGCTTCTCGATTGGCGGAACTGCGGGCGGCGGAACGGCCCGCTTCTTGAAGAAGCGGCTCTTGAAATAGAAAATCTTGGCGCCGATGATCGGTGGGATGCCGCCACGCAGCAGGATCAGCCTGTCGGCTGGAAATTGCATCAGCTCCTGCGGCAGCAAGAGGGCGCGACGCTGTTCGGAAATGGATTTCGAGCGGTTCGCAAGCAGGCCGTTGATCGTGAGCGATCGGGTGACACTCTCTTGTCCGACATATCCGATACGATCAGACAGCTCGTTCGCAACCCGCAGTTCCTTGGGCGTAAAGGCCACTTCGACCCCGCAGTTGGCGACGATTTCGTCGGCGACATGCTCGCCGTAAACGCCGCGCAATTGCGAGCGCGACTGGATCACCGGGAGCAAGCGGATGCCGTAGCCCGCGACATAGGAAAACGCGCTGGCGATGACCGACGCACGACCGAGCCGGGCAAATTCGTCGAGGATGACCAGCACGGGAACCGGCGTGGTGTCGTCGGGCAATTCCCGGACGTTCAGGTCGATGAGCTGCTGAAACAGCAGATTGTAGAGCGGAGCGATGCGGTCGAGTTCATCGGGCGATACGCCGAGGTAGATCGAGATGTGACGCTTCCGCAGATCGCGCAGGTCAAAATCGCTCGCGGACGTTGCCGCATCGACCAGCGGGTTGAGCCATAGGCCAAGAACATTGGTGATGGTTTTCTTGATGTCGGCGAAGCTGTTGTCCGAGCCCCCGGCAAAATCAGCCAAGGCGGTCCTGCATGTCGTCGAGAGGTTGAGGGCGGGGTTGGCCAGTTCCTTCTTGAAGAAACTGCGGGCGTCGCCTTCGGTCAGGTAGCGGTAGATCGCGCCCATTGTCAGCGGTTCGTCGCTGGATTCCGCGAGCCAGG
>CALMZE010000155.1 GCA_937870585.1 uncultured Sphingomonadales bacterium
GGGGCTGGTGCTGGAATGCGCCCCGCTGGAGGAACTGCATCTCGACGAAGTGCTTACCGGCGATCCGGCGCGCCCGGTGGTGGTGCTCGATCAGGTGACCGATCCGCACAATGTCGGCGCGATCCTGCGCTCTGCTGCCGCATTTGATGCGCGCGCGATTGTGACGCAGGACCGGCATTCCCCGCCGGAATCGGGCTCACTCGCCAAGGCCGCTTCGGGCGCGCTGGAGCGGGTGCCGTGGGTGCGCGTGGTCAATCTGGCGCGCGCGCTGGACGACATGGCGGCGGCGGGCTTCTGGCGGATCGGGCTTTCGGGCCATGCCAAACAGACGCTTGATCAGGCGCTTGGCACCAACCGGCTTGCGCTGGTGCTGGGGGCCGAAGGTGAAGGCCTGCGCCAGAACACCGAAGCGCATTGCGATGAACTGGCGCGCTTGCCGATCAGCAATGCGATAGAAAGCCTGAATGTCTCCAACGCGGCGGCCATTGCGCTTTATGCCGCAGCCACACGGAAAGGATGAAGCCTGTGACTGATCTCAAGAAATGGGCGTTCGCGCTTGCCGCACCGCTGATGCTGAGTGGCTGCTTCATCATGCCGGGCAAGTTCGGCTCCTCGCTTGATCTGCGCAAGGATGGCAGCTTCACCTTCTCGTACAAGGGCGAAGTGATGTTCCAGTCGCCCGATGAGATGATGAAGGGCAAGGCCGAGGTTTGGAGCGACGACAAGGCGGAATGTTACAGCGACGCGGAGACCACGGATGCCGCTGCTGCTGCTGGAGCCGCCGCCGCAGCCGCAGCAGCGGCTGATGCGGCCGCCAATGCTGTTGAAGCAGCTGGCGATGCCGCAAGCGAAACTGCCGATGCGGCGGAGCCAATACTCGAAATCAATGACGGCCCTGCAACCCGTCCTTGCTCGAAGAAGGAAATCGCAGAGCAAAAGACCGATTGGGATCAGCAGCAGCAGGATAAGGTGGCCAAGAAAGCCAAGGAAAGCGCGGCCTTTGCGTCCATGTTCGGCTATGCACCGGGTGACGAAAAGGCTATGGCGGCTTTTGCTGCCAAGCTCTCCAAATATCGCGGCTGGAAATCGGTGGTCAATCAGGGGAATGGCAAGTTCCTTGTCGATTATCAGATCAGCGGCAGGCTCGATCATGATTTCATCTTTCCCGTGCTGCCCGAAGGCGATGTGGTGTTCCCGTTCGTCCAGATTAGGGGCCGCGAGGCGGGCAAGGTGTTTGTAAACACGCCCGCCCTGCTCGGCGGCGGGCTGATGGCGATGGCCGCCAAGGCCAAGGCGTTTGGCGCGCCGGACAGCAATGACGCGCCCGATGTGACAGGCATTGTCGATGGCAGCTTCACCATCACCACAGATGGCGAAATCCTGACCAACAACAGCGAGGACGGCGCGGAAAAAATCCCGACCGGACGTGCGCTGCGCTGGGTGATCAATGGCGATACCAAGCGGATTCCGGAGGCGTTGATCCTGCTGAATTGAGTTCGATACATTAGAGCGGGATGACATTTGACGGACTCGGACCGTGCTCCGGCCCTGTGCCGGAGCCTTGCGAGAGCCTCGCAAACATGGTTTTGCAACGCCACAGGGCTCCGGCACAAGGCCGGAGCGCAGGGTGGGGCAACCTAAAGTCATCAGAGTCTAGCCCCTCCCCTGAAGGGGAGAGGCTTTTCGCTTGCAACGGATTAACCCCATTCAACCCCTGTTCAGCGGCTGGAGCCGATTCTAGGCTGCAAAATATGCCGGGGTATCCGGGTCGATTCGTGGAGTAACATTGCCATGTCGCGTCGTGTGTCGCTTTATCGTTTGGCTGCCCCGCTGGCTCTGCTTGCGGTCACGGGCTGTGCGCAGAATTTTGATGCGCGCGTCAATCGCTTTCAGGCGATGCCGCCGGTTCAGGGGCAGAGTTTTGTCGTCAAGCCGGAAGACGCCAAGTTGGAAGGCAGCCTTGAATTTGCGACCTATGCCGGGCTGGTGAGCCAGCGGTTGTCGGCCTTGGGCTATAGCGCAGCGGCCTCTCCCGACGCGGCGGCGCTGGTCGTCAAGCTCGGCTATGGCGTGGACAAGGGCACTGAAAAGACGCGCACCGTGCCCACCGCTTATGGCAATTGCTGGGGCTGGCATGATCCCTTCTGCGGTGGCAGCTATTGGGGCGCAGGCTTTGGGCGGCCCTATGCGTGGCGCGGCGGCTCATACTATAATGGTTGGTACGATCCCTGGGCCTTCGGTGGGCGCTGGAGCAGCGATGTGGAAAGCTACACCGTGTTCACCAGCGATCTTTCGATGAAGATCGAGAAGGCGGGCAGTGCCGAGCGTGTGTTTGAAGGCAGCGCCAAGGCGCTTTCGACCAATGACAATCTCACCTACCTCGTGCCCAATCTGATCGAGGCGATGTTCACGGGCTTCCCCGGCAATTCGGGCGAGACGGTGAGGATCACGGTGGCCCCTCCCAAGAAGAAATAGGGTGAGGCGCGCGGCGCTTCTGGCGGTCCTTCTCGCTGGTGCGGTGCCAGTTTCCGCCCGGGATGGTGCAGGCTATTATCCCTTCGATGTTAATCTTCGTGCCTATTCTGGCATGGGCATATCGTCGCTCAAGTCGGTTGGTGAAAAGCCGATCTGGCACGGGCCGGAAGACGGCTTGGTGCGACAAACGCGCTTCGTGTTCAGCGATGGCTACTCCATCAAGACCCGCATCCTCCATATTCGAGAGCGGAGCGATGGTTCGGGCACGCTGCATGTCTTCAGCGTTGACCACCGATCGTCCAAGCCGAGTTATGTCGAGCGGAGCAGCGTCATCAAACTTAATGTAGCTGCGATCAGGAAGATCAACCGATTGGCCGAGACGAGCGGGACATTTGGTTTTGAGAGTGGCACTTGGGACGATGAGGGCGATTTTTTCACGCACTGCCAAATTTTGGAAATGGAGCGGATAGATGCGCTTGGCTATCGCTATTCCTCGGTCAATATCGGCTGCAACCAGCCTGCCAAGCTGATGCCGCTGGTGGAGCATGTGATGGCGCTGGCCGGGATCAAACGGCGCGATCCGCAATTGCTGTAGGCAGCCGTGCGCTTCGGCAATTTTTCATGTCCCAAATGTCCCATCGTCGCCCCCGCGCAGGCGGGGGCCGGGTTGAGAGTGCGCACCAGACCGTCCAACCGGCCCCCGCCTGCGCGGGGGCGACGATAAGGTCAGGCCTGACCATGTGCCTCCCCGCTAGGCAGCCCCGCTCCGTCCCGCTAAACACCCCCCATGAAACCCGTCATTTTCGGCCTCTCCGGTCACGCCCTCACGCCAGATGAAACCGCCTTTTTCAAGGAGGCGGACCCGGCGGGCTACATCCTGTTCAAACGCAATGTGGAGACGCGCGATCAGGTGCGGGCGCTGACGGACAGCCTGCGCGCGCTGTCTGGCCGCGATGATCTGCCGATCCTGATTGATCAGGAGGGCGGGCGCGTGCAGCGGATGACGGTGCCGGAATGGCCCAAATTCCCCGCAGCGGGCGAGCCGTTCGGCACGCTCTACGCCAAGGCACCCATGTCTGCCATCGAAGCCGCACGCGTGAATGCGGAGGCGCTGGCGCTGGGGCTGGCAGAGGTGGGCATAACGGTCGATTGCCTGCCCGTGCTCGATGTGCGCCAGCCGGGCGCGAATGACATTATCGGGGATCGCGCGTTCGGCAGCGATCCGGTGATGGTGGCCGCCCTCGGTCGTGCGACGCTTGATGGGCTGCGCGCGGGCGGCGTGGTGGGCGTGATGAAACATATGCCCGGCCATGGTCGTTCCATGGTGGACAGCCATCTTGATCTGCCGCGCGTGACGGCCAGTGCGGCGGAACTGGAGGCGGATATTCTGCCATTTCACAGGCTGGCGAACGCCCCGATGGGGATGACCGCGCCTATCATCTATGAGGCGGGGGACAG
Source organism: uncultured Sphingomonadales bacterium (assembly GCA_937870585.1). GTDB lineage: Bacteria > Pseudomonadota > Alphaproteobacteria > Sphingomonadales > Sphingomonadaceae > Aquisediminimonas. Next base: position 3,934 of record CALMZE010000155.1, read on the forward strand.
GGGTCATTGCGCCTCCCGCTCGCCGCTGGTGATCGAAACGATCATCCGCCAGCGCATTGGCTTTGACGGCTTCCTGATGTCCGATGATCTCGACATGAAGGCGCTCTCGGGCACGCCTGCTGAGAAGGCCTGTGCCGTGGTGGAAGCGGGGTGCGATGCCGCGCTCGATTGCTGGGCGCGGATGGATGAGATGGTCGCGATGGCGAACGCACTGCCGGATATGTCTGCCCGTTCCCGCGCGCGGCTCGATGCGGCGATGGCGACGGCGGATCGTCCGAAATCTGTGGAGAAGATCGCCGCGCTCATCGACAAGCGCGATGCCTTGCTGTCTTATGCGGCGTGATGGACGCGGACGACGCCTTTGATCTGCTGACCCTTCCTGCGGGCGATGATGACCAGTTGACGCTCGAACTGGGCAGCTGGGAAGGCCCGCTCGACCTTTTGTTGGCCCTTGCCCGCAACCAGAAGGTGGATTTGCGCGAAATTTCCATCCTCGCACTTGTCGAGCAATATCTGGCGTTCATTGATAATGCCAAGGCGTTGAAGCTGGAGATTGCCGCTGATTATCTGGTGATGGCGGCGTGGCTGGCTTATCTCAAGTCCTGCCTGCTGCTCCCGCGTGAGCCGCATGTCGAGCCGTCTCCCGAAGAGCTCGCGCTGCGCCTGCAATTGCGGCTGGAGCGGCTGAACGCGATGCGCGAATCAGGCGCAAGGCTGATGGCGCGCGACCGGCTGGGGCGCGATGTGTTTGCACGCGGCGCGCCCGACGGTCTGCGCGTAGTCCGCAAAGCGAACTGGGATGTGTCGCTGTTCGATCTGATGCAGGCTTATGGTCAGATCAAGGCGCGCAGCCAGCCGGTTTTCCATGTGGTTCACAAGCGCCATGTGATGACGCTCGACGAAGCGATTGAGCGCGTGGCGCGGCTGGTCGGTTCACTGGTGAGCTGGACGGAGATCCGGGCCTTCCTGCCTGAAACCGATGATCCCGTATTCCGCAAATCCGCGCTCGCCTCCTCCTTCCTCGCCATGCTCGAACTCGCGCGACAGGGGCGAGTGGAACTGGAGCAAGACGAGGCCTTCGCCCCGCTGATGGTGCGCGCGGCATGAACGATCCCGCTGAAGATTTCGCCCGCGCTGTCGAGGCCACGTTGTTCGCCGCTGCCGAACCCATGAGTCCGGCTGAGATTGCGGCCTATGTCGGGCCGGATGGGGATGTGAAGCGGGCGCTCGTTGAGTTGCAGGCGGATTATGCCGCGCGGGGTGTCAATCTGGTCGAGCGGGGTGGGAAGTGGCATTTCCAGACTGCGCCTGATCTGGCGCATATTCTGCGGCGCGAGCGGGAGGATAGCCGCAAGCTCAGCCGGGCTGCGGTGGAGACGCTGGCCATCATCGCCTATCATGAGCCGGTCAGCCGCGCGGAAATCGAATCGATCCGGGGCGTGCAGATCAGCAAGGGCACGCTTGATGTGCTGATGGAGGCGGGTTGGGTGCGGCCTGCCGGGCGGCGGGAGACGCCGGGGCGTCCGCTCACCTTTGCCACAACCCCCGCCTTCCTTGCCCATTTCGGACTGGAGAGCCGCCGCGATCTGCCGGGAATCGAGGATTTGAAGGCCGCCGGGCTGCTCGATCCGGTTGATCTCGCGTTCGATGCATTGCAGGATGCGGCAGAGGCGGAATTGGCCGATGAGGGTGAAGAAGAGGCCCCTTTTTCCCGCTCCGATGGTTGACAGAATCGCCCGCCCCCTGTAGCGGGCAGCCTTCCGCGCGGAGGGTGATGCCTACCGGCGTCGCTTAATGCGCGGTTTTATGCCATTTTTGAAGAAGTGACCCAAGCCATGTTCGCAATCGTGCGCACGGGCGGCAAGCAATACCGCGTTGCCGCAGGAGACAAGATCGCCGTCGAAAAGATCGCCGGTGAAGCAGGCGAAACCGTTTCGCTGACCGACGTTCTGCTGGCCGGTGAAGGCGCGGACGTGAAGGCCGGTGCCGGGATCACCGTTTCCGCTGAAATCGTCGCGCAGGCGAAGACGGACAAGGTGTTCGTGTTCAAGAAAAAGCGTCGGCACAATTATCGTCGTCGCGCGGGCCACCGCCAGAACGTGACGCTTCTGAAGATCACCGCTATCGGTGGCGAAGCCAAGAAGGCAGCGCCGAAGAAGGCGAAAACCGAAGAGGCGGCTCCGGCTGCCGCTGCTGAATAAGGAGTCTGCACAATGGCACATAAGAAAGCAGGCGGTTCTTCCCGTAACGGTCGCGACTCAGCTGGTCGCCGCCTTGGTGTGAAGAAGTTCGGTGGCGAAACCGTGCTCGCGGGCAACATTATCATCCGTCAGCGCGGCACCCGCGTATGGCCGGGTGTCAATGTCGGCTGTGGCAAGGACCACACGCTGTTTGCAACCGCCGAAGGCCGCGTGCGTTTCCACGATGGCAAGCAAGGCCGCAAATACGTGTCGGTGGATATGCCGATCGCAGCCGAATAAATCGGGCGCACCGCAAGGGTCGCCCAGCCGGGTGGCCCCTGATCCGCACCAGATGCGGATCGTGACAAGGGAGACGGGACCACCCCGGCCTCCCTTTTTCATTGTCTCCCAAACATCCACTTTGCGTCATGGCCGCGTCACACAGCGCAGCTATGGGCCGCACGACACTGGAGAGAGACGATGTTCGCAGTGACCGAAAGATTGTTGTTGCGCCCCGGATGGGCGGAAGATGCGCCCGCGCTGACCCGTGCGATCGCCAATGAGAAGATTGCCCGCAACCTCGCCATGCTGCCTTGGCCTTATGGGGAAGATGATGCGCGCGGCTATATCGGCTTCATGTGGGATGGGCATCCGGCTGAATTCCTGATCACCAGGCGCGATACCGCCGAGATCATCGGCGGCATCGGCCTGCATGATGACCCTGATGAGCCGGGCGAACAGGAACTCGGATATTGGATTGCCGAGCCGCATTGGGGGCAGGGCTATGCCACGGAAGCGGGGCGGGCAGTGCTTGATATTGCGCGCGATACGCTGCGCTTGCCCAAGCTGCGCTCTGCCTGGTTCCATGACAATCCCGCGTCCGGGCGCGTTCTGGCCAAGCTGGGCTTTCGGCCGACCGGGCATATCGTGCCCCGGCGCAGCGTGGGGCGCGGCGAGTCAGTGCCTGCCGTGCTGGTGGCGCAGGCACTCGCCCCGGAGGGGGACGCTCCGCTTCCCCCGATGCGATCCTCCCCGCAGATGCAGATGCAAATGGCGGCGTGATGGCGGCGACGAAGCCGGGGCTCTACAGGCTCGCGATGGCCGCCTTGGCCGCCACACTCAGGCCCTGCACATCCGCCTGACGGATCATCGCCTTCATGCGCGGATCCCAATAGAGGCGGATATGCTCGGCGATTGCCGCAGCCGGATCAGGCGCGTGGGCCAGATTGGCGGCGATCTGGTTCGCCATCATCACGAGTTTGTCAGTGGTTGTCATGGGGCTCCGTTGGGGGCGGGTCTTCAGCCCGCTTCAAGATCTTGTCTGCTGCCCAGCCAAATCCGATGATCAGGCCGAGCGCGAGCAGCCAGAAGATATTCTCGATACTCCTGTCGCACCCGGGAATGGCATAGCCTTCGTCCAGACACAGGCTCTGGAAAGAAAGCGCGCCATAGCTGCTGGCACAAGCACCGGGTAGCGCAGCTATCATCAAAGGCCAGACCAGCCATTTCATGGCGTCACACGCAAGAGAAAGACGAGGCCAAGCATCGCTGCCACAAAGGCAAGACCGAAGCCATAGCCCAGTCCGGTATAGCGGGCATGGCGCTTGGACTGAGACGAATTGCCATAATGGATGATCGCATCCAGTTCTTCCTTCAGGCTTTCTTTCACTCCGCCGCCTCCGCATGAACAATCCGGCGGGATTGCTCAGCCTGCGCGCGATAGCCTTCTTGCCAATCGGTTGGTCCGTTGCTGGCGCTGATCTGCACCGCCGTCACCTTATATTCGGGGCAGTTGGTGGCCCAGTCCGAATAATCGGTGGTGACGACGTTCGCCTGCGTGTCCGGGTGGTGGAAGGTGGTGTAGACAACGCCGGGGGCGACGCGATCGGTGACTTGGGCACGCAGGGTGGTTTCGCCCGCGCGGGATGCGAGCTTCACCCAGTCACCCGATTTCAGGCCGCGATCTTCGGCGTCCGCCGGATAGATTTCCAGCACGTCTTCTGGATGCCACGCCACATTTTCGGTCCGCCGCGTCTGCGCGCCGACATTGTAGTGCGAGAGGATGCGCCCGGTTGTCAGCAAGAGCGGGAAGCGTGGGCCGGTCTTTTCATCAGTCGGCACATAGTCGGTCACTACGAACTTGCCCTTGCCGCTCGCAAAACCATTCACGTGCATGATCGGCGATCCATCCGGGTTCGCATCATTCACTGGCCATTGCAGCGAGCCTTCTGCGTCCAGCCGGGCATGGCTGACGCCAGCAAAGGCGGGCGTGAGTCGCGCAATCTCATCCATGATTTCGGATGGGTGGGTGTACGCCCAATCCAGCCCCATGGCTTGCGCGAGCCGCTGCGTCACTTCCCAGTCTGCCAGCCCGTTGAGGGGCGTCATCACCTTGCGCACCAACTGGATGCGGCGCTCGGCATTGGTGAAGGTGCCGTCCTTTTCGAGGAAGGTCGAACCGGGCAGGAAAATGTGCGCGTAATTGGCGGTTTCATTCAGGAACAGGTCCTGCACGATCACGCACTCCATCGCGGCCAGCCCCGCTGCCACATGGTGCGTGTTGGGATCGGACTGGAGGATGTCCTCGCCCTGCACATAAAGCGCCTTGAACACGCCGTCAGTGGCGGCATCGAGCATGTTGGGGATGCGCAGGCCGGGTTCGGGATCGAGCGTGACGCCCCAATCCGCCTCAAACAGCGCGCGCGTGGCCGCATCCGAAATGTGGCGATAGCCGGAAAGCTCGTGCGGGAAGCTGCCCATGTCGCACGCGCCCTGCACGTTGTTCTGGCCGCGCAACGGGTTCACACCCACGCCGCGCCGCCCGATATTGCCGGTCGCCATGGCAAGATTGGCAATCGCCATTACGGTGGAGGAGCCCTGGCTGTGTTCGGTCACGCCCAGACCGTAGTAAATCGCTCCGTTACGCTCGCTTGCAAAGGTTCGCGCTGCCGCGCGCACGGTGGCGGCGGGGACGGTGGTGACGGCTTCCAGAAATTCCGGGCTGTTCTTCTCTTGTGAAACGAAGGCCGCCCAATCCTGATACTCATCCCAATCGCAACGTTCGCGGATGAAGGCTTCATCGCTCAGCCCTTCTGTGACGATCACATGCGCGAGCGCGGTCAGCACGGCAACATTGGTGCCGGGGCGCAGCGCAAGGTGATGATCCGCCTCGATATGCGGAGAGCGGACAAGATCGGTGCGGCGCGGGTCGATCACGATCAGCTTCGCGCCCTGCCGGATGCGCTTCTTCATGCGGCTACCGAAGACGGGATGTGCGTCGGTCGGGTTCGCGCCGATGACGAGGATGACGTCTGAGTCCTCCACGCTGTCAAAATCCTGCGTGCCAGCACTGGTGCCAAAGGTGGTCTTCAGGCCGTAACCGGTGGGCGAATGGCAGACGCGCGCGCACGTATCGACATTGTTGGTGCCAAACCCGGCCCGGATCAGCTTCTGGACAAGGAAGGTCTCTTCATTGGTGCAGCGGCTGGACGTGATGCCGCCGAGCGCGTTGCGGCCATAGGCGTCGCGAATGCGCGTCAGTTCGGATGCGGCATAGGCGAACGCCTCATCCCAGCTGACTTCCTGCCACGGATCGCTGATGCTCTTGCGGATCATCGGGTTGAGGATGCGCTCCTGATGCTGGGCATAGCCCCATGCGAAGCGGCCCTTCACGCAGGAGTGGCCGCGATTGGCCTTGCCATCCTTCCACGGCACCATGCGCACCACCTGCTCGCCGCGCATCTCCGCCCGGAAGGTGCAACCTACGCCGCAATAGGCGCAGGTGGTGACGACGCTGCGTTCCGGCGTGCCGATCTCCACCACCTTCTTTTCAACCAGCGTCGCAGTGGGGCAGGCCTGCACGCACGCCCCGCATGAGACGCATTCGCTGCCGAGAAAGTCGTCGCTTGCCAAGCCTGCGGAGACTTTCGACTCCCACCCACGCCCCTGCATGGTGAGCGCCAGCGTGCCCTGCACTTCATCACACGCGCGGATGCAGCGCGAACAGGCGATGCATTTGGACGGATCAAAATCGAAATAGGGGTTGGACTGGTCTTTGGCTTGGCCCAGATGCGTCTCCTCAGGCGTGTAGCGCACATCGCGCAGGCCAACAGCGCCCGCCTGATCCTGCAATTCGCAATCGCCATTGGCCGCGCAGGTGAGGCAATCGAGCGGATGATCAGAAATGTAGAGTTCCATCACGCCCTTGCGCAGCTTGTGCAGCAATGGGGTCTGCGTGTGGACGATCATGCCGGGCTCGACCGGTGTGGTGCAGCTGGCAGGCGTGCCGCGCCGCCCGCTAATCTCGACAAGGCACAGGCGGCACGATCCGAAGCTCTCCAGCGAATCCGTAGCGCAGAGCTTGGGGATGCTGGTGCCCTGTTCGGCAGCGGCGCGCATCACGCTGGAGCCCGCAGGCACTGTCACGCTGCGTCCGTCTATGGTGAGCGTCACATCCTCGGACGCGCGGCTTTCCGGCGTGCCGAAATCGGTCTGGCGCTGGTAGGTCATGCGCCCTCCTCCAATGATTTTTCGAAGGCGATCATATCATCGCGCGTGTTGAGATTGAAGATGGGGCCGGGGGCGGGCACCTCCGCTGCGCCACACCGCACCAGCCAGCCCCTCACGGAACGGTCAGGCTGGCCATCAAGCCAAGCTGCTAGCTCGCCTGCCAGATCGACCGGCCAATATCCGAACAGCCAATGGCCTTCGATAACAGTGGGCCCGCCCATCTCTTCGAGCGCCGCCAGATCGGGCACGGGCATCGCGTCACACGCGGCGCTCAGCACGCCATCATGGCCGTTCGCCGCAGCATAAGTGAGCGCGGCGAGCAGCCCGGCGAGCGGGCCTTCCCCTGCGTGCGCGCCATCTGGCACCGCCTCAAAATCGCGCCAGTCCCGCCCGACGATCAGCAAGTGATCGGTGTTTTTGAACATCCCCATCACGACATGATCAATCAGCGGCAGCCCATCGACGATGGCAACCGCCTTGTCAGACCCGAAGCGGCTGGACTGGCCGCCTGCAAGGATCGCACCGAGCAGGCTCATGCGAAATCCTCCGGCCAATGCTTGAGCGCGGAGAGGACAGGGTAGGGTGTGAAGCCGCCCAGCGCGCAGAGTGAGCCATATTTCATCGTTTCGGCGAGATCGGTGATAAGAGCAAAATCCTCCCCGGAACGGGGAGGGGGACCACCCGAAGGTTGGTGGAGGGGGCGGTTGGGGACAGTGGACACGTTTGGCGTATCTCCCGCACCGGCCCCTCCACCGCTTCGCGGTCCCCCTCCCCGTTCCGGGGAGGAATTGCGTGCCGCTAAAATCCCATCCATCACCTCAACCCCGCGTGTGCTCCCGATCCGGCAGGGTGTGCATTTTCCGCAGCTTTCCGCCGCGCAGAATTCGAACGCGAAGCGCGCCATCGCGGCCATGTCCGCCGTGTCGTCAAACACGGTGATGCCCGCATGGCCGATCAGCGCGTCGGCAGCAGTGAAGGCTTCATAGTCAAACGGCAGATCAAACTGGTCCGGGTGGATATAGGCCCCCAGCGGCCCGCCCACCTGCACCGCCTTGACCGGGCGGCCAGAGGCAGTGCCGCCGCCAATCTCATTGACCAGTTCACCCAGCGTGATGCCAAAGGCGACCTCGAACAGGCCGCCATGCTTCACATTGCCCGCCAGCTGCACTGGCATCGTGCCTTTCGAACGCCCCATGCCATAGGCCGCATAGGCCGCGCCACCATTCGCCAAGATCCATGGCACGGCGGCGAGTGTCAGCACATTATTGACCACGGTCGGCTGGCCGAACAGGCCCTTGAGTGCGGGCAGCGGCGGCTTGGCGCGCACTTCGCCGCGCTTGCCCTCCAGACTGTTGAGCAGCGAGGTTTCCTCGCCGCACACATAGGCCCCGGCCCCGACGCGCACTTCGATTGCAAACGGCGCGACGAGGTGGGCGGAGGCCTGCACAGCGGCCTGCATCTTGGCAATGGCATGGGGATATTCGGAGCGGATATAGACGAAGGCTTTGGTCGCCCCCACGGCAAGACCTGCAATGGCCATGCCCTCGATCAGCATGAAGGGATCGCCCTCCATCACCATCCGGTCGGCAAAGGTCGCGCTGTCGCCTTCATCGGCATTGCAGACGATATATTTGCGATCCGAGATGGCGTCCGCGACTGTCTTCCACTTGATCGCCGCAGGAAAGCCCGCGCCGCCACGCCCGCGCAAGCCGGATGCCAGTACCTCCGCCATCGTCTCGTCAGAGCCAAGCGCGCGCGCCTTTGCAAGGCCCGCCCAGCCGCCGGTTGCGGCGTAATCATCAAGGCTCAGCGGGCGCGTCTGCCCGGCGCGCGCAAAGGTCAGCCGCTGCTGGCGAGCGAGGAAGGGATGGTTGGCGATGGGTTTTCCCCATAGCGCGTCGCCCCCGCGCAGGCGGGGGTCGGCATCCGGAGGAGGATTCCCGCCTTCGCGGGAATGACGCATGATAATCGCAGCGTCTTCGGGCGTCACCGGCCCATAGCTGACACCATCCAACTCTACCAGCGGCTCCAGCCAGTGCATTCCCCAGCTGGAGACACGCTCCACTTCGCAACCAGCCGCGAAGAACGCCGCCGCCACGGCATCCGCGCCGCAGGCGAGTGCGACAGCATCATCTGAAATCCGGACCTTCATAGCGAGGCCACCAGTGCCGACGCGCGCTCTGCTGTCAGCCGGGCGTGAACGGTGTTACCCACCAGCGCCGCCGGGCCGACCGCGCACAGGCCGAGGCAATAGATGGTCTCCACTTTCACGCGGCTGCCGGCTGTGTTCTCAATCGCGGGAAGCAGTGCCTCCACACCGCGTGCCTTGCAGGCTTCGGCGCGGCACAGCTTGAGCACAGGCCGCGCATCGGGCGCAGTTTTGAAATCATGGTAGAAACTCACCACACCATGCACTTCGGCCCGGCTGAGGTTGAGCGCATGGGCAATGGTGCGCATCGCGTCTTCGCTGATATGGCCAAAAGCGGCCTGCACATCATGCAGGATCGGCAGCAACGGCCCTTCGCGATCTGCGTGAGCAGCGATCAGCTCCTGAAGGCTGGCATGGGCCACCCGCGCTCTCCTCAAGTCTTAATTGTATGCAACACCTACAATCTAGCGCAATGCCAAGCCACGTCAACCAGCGAGCTGTTTCAGCATCATGTACCAATGGTCGAGATTTTCCTCGAACGCCTTGACCGGCAAGCGTTCGTCTCGCCCATGCGCGCGTTCATCGTCAGGCGTGACGATCCAGCTACCATCGACACCATATACGGGCATCCCGGTCGCGCGGAAGAACAGGCCGTCTGTGGCGCCGGCAGACATGCTCGGCACAATCGGGGCGTTCATGTGTCGTGCGCGGACGGACTGGGTATAGGCCTTCATCACATCGGCGCGCAGGGGCGATGCGGGCGAAGGCGTGCTGGGGCCATGCGGCTCCACCTTCACCTTGTCTCCGGCGGCGGCCTGCAATTCAGCCTGCACGGCCTTGGCATCTACCCCCGGAAAGATGCGGCAATTGACGATGGCGCGCGCAGTCTGGGGCAGGGCATTGTCGGCATGGCCGCCGGACAGACGCGTTGCCACACAGCGCGTGCGCGTCTGGCCGACCTCTGAAGGATCGGCCTCGATCAGGTCCGCCGCCGCGCCATCTTTCGGATTGGCCAGCCAGCGCCGCATGGCATCACCCAGCGGCCCTGATTCCTGCGTGGCGCGGTGCGTGAAATAGGCGCGCGTCGTTTCGTTCTGCATCGGGGCGAAGCGGTGCGCCGCCAGCCCCTTCAGCGCGTCGGCCAGTTCGTAGATCGCATTGTCCGGCATCGGGCGAGAGCTGTGGCCGCCCTTGTTTGTCGCGGTAAATGTGAAGCTTTGATACATTTTTTCAGACGTCTGGATGCTGAAGCCGAGCAGGCGGCCATCGGGCGTGAAGGTGCCGCCGCCCGCATCAGCATTGAGCGCGAATTCGGCATCAACCAAGCTGCGCCACTCGGTCGCGGCGCGCTCTGCGCCCTTGCCGTCGGTTTCCTCATCGCCGGTGAACAGCACGATGATGTCGCGCGAGGATTTGAAGCCTTCCGCCTTGAGGCGCAGCATGGTGTTGGTAATGGCCGCAATGCCGCTCTTCATGTCGGATGTGCCGCGCCCGTAATAATAGCCGCCTTCCTGCGTGAATTTAAATGGGTCGCGCGGCCAATCGCTCCGCAGCGCATCGACCACGTCCATATGACCCAACAAGAGAATGGGCTTTTTCTTGGTCTTTTGGGCCGCTGGCAGGCGCACAATCAGGCTGAATGTCTCATCATGCGGCTTGCGCACAACATTGGTAAATCCTGCATCAAGGAATAATTTTTCCAGATAGGCCGATACGCGATCAACTTCCTGTTTTCGATCCGAAACGGATGGGATTTCAATAATTTCTCTAAAAATATCTGTACCTTTTTGTTTCCAGTCAGTCGGTTGCGCTGCCCATGACTGGCTTGCAAAGGTCGCCAAAACGGATAAGGATAATAGTGGAAGCGAAATTTTCATGAGTAATCCTTTTTCAAGGTCAGCAACACGACTGGCAAGAGTCTGCGCGTGTTGTGCGGCTGTGGTCTTTATCGTCACCCTAATGGCATCGCCGGGTTCGATGCAAGCCGATGCGCGGATGAAGACTCATGCGATGCCGCTCACCTATCCGCGTGCCGTCACCTGTGCCGGGACGTTGCGGGCGCAACCCGGCCCCGCGCGAACGGGGTCTGTGACCCGCGCCGTCTGGACGTTTGCGATGGCGGCCAGCCAGATGGGGCGGGATCAAGGGCTGGCTCCTGATGTGATTGAGCGCGCCATCAAACTGGCGGAAACGCGCGCACGCACAGCTTCGGAGCCAATGCGGAATGCACAGGCGCGCAACTGTTTGCGGGAAGCGCGTAATTCGGCTCCGATCAAGGCAGGGTAGGGCGCAAGTTTTCCCCAGTTAATCGGTTCGGCCTCTGGCGATGCGGCCCAGGCCCGCTTAAGGCATAGCCATGCCTCACGCCAATTTCGTTCCGCTGCGCGTTTTTTCCGGCTTCACGATGCTGGAGGGGGCAATTGAGCCCAAGATGCTGGCCAAGGAAGCGAAGCGGCTCGGCTTTCCCGCCATCGCCATTTGTGATCGCAATGGCCTCTATGGCGCGATGGAATTTTCGGATGCGTGCAAGAATGCGGGCATCCAGCCGATCATTGGCGCTTTGCTTTCCGTCCAGCGGCCCAACCGGCCCGATGCCGTGCCGCCCGCCTATGACTGGGTGCCGCTTTATGCGCAGAATGAGGCGGGCTATGAAAATCTCTGCAAGCTCGTCTCTGCCGCGCATATGGACCGGCCGATGGAAGAGCCAGCCCATGTGACCTTCGAGCAATTGGAGGCGCATCATGAGGGGCTGATCGCGCTGACCGGCGGCGCGGACGGGGCGATAGTGCGGCATTTTGCCGAGGGCCAGCCCGATGCGGCCTATGGCTATGCCGACCGGCTGGCGCAGATCTTCAAGGGGCGGCTCTATATTGAGGTGTGTCGGCGTTTCGATGCGGAAGAAGGCGCAGCAGAGGCCGAACTGATCGACCTCGCATATCATCTCGATCATCCGCTCGTGGCGACCAACCCGGCTTGCTATGCCGAAGCTGATTTTCATGACGCGCACGATGCCATGCTGTGCATCGCGAATTCGGCCTATGTGGATAGTGGAGACCGTTTGCGCTCCTCGCCCGATGCCTGGCTCAAGCCTGCGCGTGAGATGAAGCTGTTGTTCGGCGATCTGCCGGAGGCGCTGGCGAACACGCTGGTGGTCGCGCAGCGCTGCGCGGTGATGGCCCCCAAGCGCGATCCCATCCTGCCGAGCCTTGCTGGCGACCGCGATGGCGAAGCGGCTCAGATCCGGCTCGACGCACATAAGGGGCTGGAGGCGCGGCTCGCCCATGTTCCGGCAGAAGAGCATGACGCCTATCGCATGCGGCTGGATTTCGAGCTCGACGTGATCTGCTCGATGGGGTTTGCGGGCTACTTCCTGATCGTGGCCGATTTCATCAAATGGGCGAAGGAACAGGGCATTCCGGTGGGGCCGGGGCGTGGGTCTGGCGCGGGCTCTGCCGTCGCTTGGGCGCTGACCATCACCGATCTTGATCCGATCAAGCTGGGGCTGCTGTTCGAACGCTTCCTCAATCCCGAACGCGTCTCGATGCCCGACTTCGACATCGATTTCTGCGAAACGCGGCGGGAAGAGGTGATCCGTTACGTCCAGCGCAAATATGGGCGCGATCAGGTGGCGCAGATCATCACCTTCGGGCGGATGAAGGCGCGCGCGGTGCTGAAGGATACAGGCCGCGTTCTCCAGATGAGCTATGGCCAAGTGGACCGCATGGCCAAGCTGGTGCCCAATTTGCCTGCTGATCCGTGGACGCTGGAGCGCGCGAAGAATGGCGTCTCCGAAATTGCGCACGAATATAAGACCGACATTCAGGTGCGCCGCCTTTTCGATCTGGCGATGAAGATGGAAGGCCTGCCGCGCCACAGCTCGACCCATGCGGCGGGCGTTGTGATCGGGGACAGGCCGCTTTCGCACCTTGTCCCGCTCTACCGCGATCCCCGTTCGGACATGCCGGTGACGCAGTTCGACATGAAATATTGCGAAGGCGCGGGGCTGGTGAAGTTCGACTTCCTCGGCCTCAAGACGCTCTCTGTGTTGCGCAAGGCGTGCGATCTGATCCGCGCGCGGGAAGGCAGCGCGCCTGATCTCGATGCGCTCGAATGGACCGATGAGGGTGTTTACGCCCTGCTCCAGCGCGGTGATACAGTGGGCGTGTTCCAGCTGGAATCGGAAGGGATGCGCCGCACTCTCGCTGCTGTGCGCCCGACCAATTTCGGAGACATTGTGGCGCTCGTCGCGCTCTACCGGCCGGGGCCGATGGATAACATCCCGCTGTTCGGGGACCGCAAGAATGGCCGCGTGCCGGTCGAATATCCGCACCCCTTGCTCGAAGGCATCCTGTCTGAAACCTACGGCATTTTCGTCTATCAGGAACAGGTGATGCAGGCCGCGCAGATCCTCGCGGGCTATTCGCTCGGCGGCGCGGATTTGCTGCGCCGCGCGATGGGCAAGAAGATCAAGGCGGAGATGGATCAGCAGCGCGCTACCTTTGTGGAAGGCTGCGCCACGCACCACCAGATCGACGCGCGCAAGGCCAATGAACTGTTCGACTTGATCGACAAGTTCGCTGGCTATGGCTTTAACAAGAGCCACGCGGCAGCCTATGCGTTGCTCGCCTATCAGACGGCGTGGCTCAAGGCGCATTACCCGGCGGACTTTTTCGCCGCTGCCATGTGCTATGACATGTCGAACACAGACGCGCTCTCCACCTTTGCCGATGATATGCGGCGGTCTGGCGTGCCCGCCCATGGCCCGAGCATCAATGCGAGCCTTGCGGATTTCTCGGTGGAAGTGACCGAAGAGGGGCATGCCGTCCGCTATGCGCTGGGCGCGCTCAAAGGCGTGGGCGAAGGCGCGATGGAACAGCTCTGCAAGGAGCGCGAGACCAACGGCGCGTTTGCATCGCTCGATGATTTTGCAGACCGCATCTCGCCGCGCCTGCTCAACCGTCGCCAGATTGAAAGCCTCGCAGCAGGCGGCGCATTCGATTGTGTCGAGCCCAACCGGGCGGGTGTGCATGGCGCAGCGGAAATGCTGCTGGCCGTGGCGGCTGAAGCGGAGTCCGCGCGGGTCAGCGGGCAGGGCGGACTGTTCGGCGGCGAGGAGCATAAGGTGGAGGCGGTGAAGCTCCCCAACAATGCGCACTGGTCCGTCGCTGACCGGATGGGGCATGAGAAGGAGGCGTTCGGCTTCTACTTCTCGGCGCACCCCGTGGATCGTTATACACAGGTCGCCGAGGCGCATGGCGCGCGCACGCATGCGCAATGGTGCGCGATGCCGATGCCGTCTGACGGCGGTCGCGCGCCGGGCACGATGGCCGTGCTGGTGGAAGATGTCCGCTGGCGCACGTCCGCCAAGGGCCGCCGCTATGCCAATGTTGCGGTGTCAGACCAGTCGGGCCAGTTCATTGCCAGCTGCTTTGATGAAGGCACAGCCAAGGATCTGGAAGAGGCGGCCAAGGCCAATCTCTGCGTGCTCCTCCATGTGGAGATGGACAAGCAGCCCGGTGAAGAAACGCCACGCGTGGCCGCGCGCCGGATGCAGCGGCTCGATGGCCTCGCCTCCAGCACCAAGCTGAAGGCGGTGGTGCGGATTGGCGATGCGCACGCGCTCAAGCCACTCGCTGCCCTCCTTTCGCACCGGCGCGGTGGGCGCAGCGAAGTGGTACTGGAACTGCGGCCGGACATGCATCCGGTGCAATGGCTGCATCTGGGCCGCGATTTCGCGCTGGACGAGGAGTTGCGCGCGATGATGCTGGATATTCCGGGCGTGGAGGAGGCAAGCCTCCAGCATGTCATGCCGTCGCTCCGGCTGGTCGGCTGATCCGTCAAATTGCCGACTACCCTTGAGGCTTCGCGCCTGCTTCCCTATCTCTTCCCCAAGCGAATCCGCACGAAATGGGAGAGTAAGATGCTGGGGGGAATGCAGGACTGGAAGCTGCGGGTGACGCACCTGATTGATCATGCCGCGCGTGAACATGGGCACCGCGAGCATGTGACACATTGGGCCGACGGCAGCGAGACGCGCACGACATGGGCGGGCATCCGGCATGATGCGATGCGGATGACGCAGGCGCTGCGCGCGCTGGGCATCAAGCCGGGCGACCGGATCGGCACGCTTGCCATGAACCATAGCCGCCATCTGGTCAGCTGGTATGGCGCGGTGGGCGTGGGCGGGGTGCTCCACACCATCAACCCACGCCTGTTTGACGAGCAATTGATCTACATAGCCAACCATGCCGAAGATCAGGTGCTGCTCTATGATGCCGCATTTCAGGCGACCGTCGACCGGCTGAAAGACAAATGGACCAGCATCAAGCACTATATCTGTTTCGATCCGCCGGGCGGATCGGGCGGGTTTGAGGACTGGCTCGCCCCGCATGATGGCAACACCCAGTGGCATGATGGGGATGAGCGCGAGCCCTGTATGCTCTGCTACACCAGCGGGACAACGGGCAATCCCAAGGGCGTGCTCTATGAAAACCGCTCCACCATGCTGCACGCGATCAGCGGGTTGCAGCCCGCCTCGTTCAATTTTGATGCGCGCTCGGTCATGCTGCCGGTGGTGCCGATGTTCCATGCCGCCAGCTGGGGCCTGCCCTGGGCGGGCGCTGCGGCGGGCGTGAAATTTGTCTATTCCGCCGTCAACGATGCCAAGATATTGTGTGCGCTGATGAACCGCGAAGGCGTGACGCATTCGGCCGGTGTGCCAACGGTGTGGCTCTCCATCTTCCAGCATCAGGATGAGACCGGCGCGACGCTCGGCAAGTTGCACACTGCTGTAATCGGTGGCTCTGCTGCGCCGCGCGCGATGATCGAACGCTTGATGAAGCAGGGCATCCGGGTGGCGCACGCATGGGGGATGACCGAAACTTCCCCCATCGGCACGGTCGGCGCGCCGACCTATGACTGGGATGATCTGTCGTTTGAAAAGAAGGTGGAGATCGTCACCAAGCAGGGCCGCTCTCTGTTCGGTGTTGAACTGCGCACGGTGGATCTGGACGATAACAGCAAGGAACTGCCGCGCGATGGTATCACGTCTGGCGCGCTTCAGGTGCGCGGGCCGTGGATCATCAAACGCTATTTCCAGGCAGAGAAGGACGCCGTTGTGGAGGGCGACTGGTTCGATACCGGGGATGTCGCAACGCTGCACCCCGATGGCACGCTGCAACTGACAGACCGCACCAAGGATGTGATCAAGTCTGGCGGCGAATGGATCAGCTCGGTCGAGCTCGAAAATGCGGCAGTCGGCTGCCCCGGCGTGGCCGAGGCGGCAGCGATTGGCGTCTACCATCCCAAATGGGATGAGCGGCCTGTTCTTGTCGTCGTGCGCAAGCCCGGCGCGAGCGTGACGGGCGATGAGGTGAAGGCCTATCTGGCGGACAAGATCGCCAAATGGTGGATGCCCGATGCCGTTGAATTTGTGGATGAAATTCCCCACACGGCGACCGGCAAGATCCTGAAAACCGCGCTGCGCGAGCAGTTCCGCGACTATAAGCTGGGATAGGGTTAACGGCGCGAAATTTAACTTTCCGTTAACCCGCTTGCGGCATCATGTTCTGGCAAGACCGCCACGGACAGAGAAGACATGATTGACTGGAATCCCGATTTCGATCCCGCTGTGAAGATGAAGCGCGAACGCAAGACGGAGCGTATCGCCCTGATCCTCGTAGCGGAAATTGACGATCTGGCGGGTCATAAGGCCAGAATGCGCGTCCGCAATCTCTCTGCCACCGGCTTTGGCGGTGTGGCGGAGGACGCCCATCATCGCCTGAGCGCCGAACAGGCCGTTAAGGTGAACTTTGGCAGCTATACCGATATTGAAGCGACGGTTGTGCGTGTGGACGGCAAGAATGTGGGCCTGCGTTTTGACGAACTGGTCGATCTGGAGCAAATCCGCACGGCGCGCGTCTCGCCGCCTTCCACTTTTGAACCGCTCACCATGCACAAGGTGACGACGCCGCAATGGATGATCGACCGCGCCAAACGCGCGCTCTGATCGTTCAGCGCAGGCGGCTGGGCATCACCCACCAGCTGGGATAATCCGCCTTCAGCGTGGCAGCGGCCTGCGCGCAGGCGCTTTCTGTGTCGAATAATGCAAAGCAGGTCGCGCCTGATCCGGACATGCGTGCCAGCCGAGCCTCCGGGCACGCGCGCAAGGCGGCCAGCACCTCCGCAATGGCCGGCACAAGAGCGATGGCCGGCGCTTCCAGATCGTTGCGCCCCTGCATCCAGTCTTCGGCGCGCAGCGCGCCCCGGTCGACACCATCCCATGCCTTGAATACCGGCCCGGTCGGGCAGGCGCGCAGCGGATTGACGAGCAGAATGGATATGCCCGCCAAAGCCGTTCCGTCGATGGGCGTCAATTGATCCCCCACACCAGCGCCGAAACAGCTTTGGGAGGTGATGCAGGCGGGCACATCGGCCCCCAATTTTGCGGCTAGGGTGTCAGGGCGCAGGGCATCCGGCCCAAGGTTCCACAGGCGTGCAAGCAGCCTTATCGTGGCTGCAGCATCCGCTGACCCGCCGCCCAGACCGGCTGCAACCGGCAAATTCTTCTCCAGATGCAGAGCCGCGCCAACCTCAATGCCATGGGCCTTGCGCAACGCTTCTGCAGCTCGGAGTACAAGATTGTTCGCTCCGCCATCCAACTCGTGCGCGAACGGGCCGGAGAGGGTGAGGCTCAGCGTCTCCGCTGGTTCAGCCGTCAGGCGGTCTCCATCTTCAGCAAAGACGAAGAGCGTTTCGAGTTCATGATAGCCATCGGCGCGGCGCTGGCGGACGTGGAGCGCCAGATTGATCTTGGCATAGCCAATGTCCTGACGGGCCGCCCCGCTCTCGCGCGTCACTTGGCAGCCTTCAGCCCGAAATCGATCTTCTCCGCCAACCGCTTGGCATCATCCCCGTCGCTCTGCACCAGCGCATTGCGCCATGCATAGCGGGCATCGATGCGGCGGCCAGCCATCCAGTATGCATCACCCAGATGTTCGCTGATCTCGCCCATGCGCGGCTCGCGTTCGGCAGCCTGTTCGAGCAGCGGAATGGCCTTGTCCAGTGCGCCTTGCTGCACCCAGGCCCATCCGAGAGAATCGATGATGGCGGCATCATCGGGACGGATCGCACTGGCGCGGGCGATCAGATCGGTCGCGATCTTGGCATCCTCGCCATGTTCCAGCATCGAATAGCCAAGATGATTGAGCGGCGTCGCCTGATCCGGCCCGGCATAGACGGCCTTTTGCAGCGCCCCCTTGGCCTTGGGCCAATCCCCGGCGCTTTCCAGCTCGCGCCCATATTGCAGCCAATAATGCCACGGCACCGCGCCCTCACCATGGCGCGCCGCCACAAGAGCAATGGCCTTTGCAAATGTGTCTGCTGCCTCTGCATGACGATTGGTTGTGGCAAGCGCGTCACCCAGGCGGATAAAGGCTTCGCCGGACACATCAGGTCGGGCCGCGAGTTCACGGGCCAGCGCCAGCGCCTCTTCCGGCTTGTCGCCATTGCGCAGCGCTTCATAGCGGGTCTGGTCAATCCAGCCCTGCGTGAGCGGGGTTACCTTCACGCCAGCGAGCACAGCAAGTGCCGCATCATTCCGTCCGATCGCATTGAGCGCCACTGCGTTGACCACCATGGGATAGGTGCGCTTGGTGTCAGCAAAGGCAGCAAAGCGCGCCATCACCGCTGCACTTTGCGGCGCCCGCTCAGCGAGCAGCAGAAGCGAGACGCGCGCCATCAATTCGGACAGTCCAGCCTTGGGCTGGGCAATCGCATCGGGCAGAGCATGCCCCGCAGCCACCATCTTGCGCGCGAGATCGAGTTCCAGCCCCGGCCCGTCCAACACGCTCGTGGCAAGATCGGCGCGCTTGAGCTGCATCAGCCGGGCAGCAGAGAGCAGGCGGAACTGGCTGCGATAAACATCATTGCGATCCTGCGTCCGCACGGCTTCCGCGCCTTCGCTGGCCTTGCCTTGAGCCAGGAGCAAAAGCGCGCGCTGTTCGCGCACCAGCGCATAGCCCACGGCATCGCGCACGCGGCCCTCCAGCGGAGCCAGCGCATCGCCGTTGCGCGCGCCGAACAGCATCCAGGATCGAAGGGCTGGCACCATGAACGCGAAGGACTGGCTGGCCTCCACCCGGTCGAGTTCGCGTTCCGCTGCGCGCCAGTCTGCGCGCTGCACCTGATCGATAAACAGCAGCAAGGGGCCATCGGGCGGCAGCGCATCGAGCCTGTCGAGCGCGCGGGCGGCGCGCAGGGCGAGCGTCATGTTCCCGGCATCCACCGCCTTGCGATAGCTGCGATAGGCGACCGAGACGTTGTCCGGATTGGCGGTCAGCGCTTCGGCATAAGCAGACAGCGCCTGATCGGGCTGGCCCTGCGCATCTGCCATGCGCGCATGGACATAGCGGCTGAGTGAGCCTTCTGCGGTCCGCCGGGCCTCGGCGGGAAAGGCTGCCAGCAGCAGCCCGCCCGCCAGAAGCAGCTTACATGTTCGGATAGTTCGGCCCACCGCCACCCTCCGGCGTCACCCAGGTGATGTTCTGCGTGGGATCCTTGATGTCGCAGGTCTTGCAATGGACGCAGTTCTGGGCGTTGATCTGAAGGCGCGGATTGCCCTCTTCCTTGCCCACAATCTCATAGACACCCGCCGGGCAATAGCGCGTTTCCGGCGCGTCATAGAGTTCGAGGTTGACCGTGATCGGAACGCTCTCATCCTTCAGCTGCAAATGGCAGGGCTGATCTTCCTCATGATTGGTGTTGGAGAGGAAGACAGAAGAGAGGCGATCAAAGCTGATCACGCCATCGGGCTTGGGATAGTTGATCTTCTCGTACAGATCCTTGCGGCCGATATTTTCGCAATCAGGATGATGCTTCATCGTGATGGGCAGGCCGATCTTGAGCGTGCGCATCCACATGTCGATACCTGCCAGAACCGTTCCGAACTCGCCGCCGAATTTGGCGATGGCAGGCTCTGCATTCTTCACCAGTTTCAGCTCGGTGGCGATCCAGCTGTCGTTGAGGTTGTCCTGATAATCGGACAGTTCGGTATGCTCCTTGCCCGCTGCAATCGCCGCTGCAATGCTTTCTGCGGCCAGCATCCCGCTCTTCATCGCGGTGTGGCTGCCCTTGATGCGCGGCACGTTGACGAAGCCTGCGGAGCAGCCGATCAGCGCCCCGCCGGGGAAGGCGAGCTTCGGCACGGACTGCCAACCGCCTTCATTGATCGCGCGCGCGCCGTAGGAAATGCGCTTGCCGCCTTCCAGAATCTTGCGGATTTCCGGATGCTGCTTCCAGCGCTGGAATTCCTCGAAAGGAAAGACGTGCGGGTTGGCATAATCGAGCGCGACGACGAAACCTATCGCGACCTGATTATTGGCCTGATGATAGAGGAAGCCACCGCCCCAGCTGTCGCTTTCCGTCAGCGGCCAGCCCTGCGTGTGGATCACGCGGCCTTCATGATGCTTGTCGGGATCAATGTCCCACAATTCCTTCATGCCAACGCCGTAAACCTGCGGCTCACAATTGGCCTCCAGATCATATTGGGCTTTGAGCTGCTTGGTCAGATGCCCACGCGCGCCTTCGGCAAACAGCGTATATTTTGCGTGGAGCTCCATGCCGGGCATGTAATCGCCCTTGTGGCTGCCATCGCGCGCCACGCCCATATCTCCGGTGGCGACACCCTTCACCGATCCGTCTTCATTGTAGAGGATTTCGGCGGCCGGGAAGCCGGGGAAGATTTCGACGCCCAGATTTTCGGCCTGACCCGCCAGCCAGCGGCAGAAATTACCGAGCGAGCCGGTGTAGGTGCCCTTATTGTGCATCCAGCCGGGCGTAACGATGTGCGGGATCGCCATATGCTTGTGCGCGGTCATCACCCAGTGGTGGTTCTCGTTCACCGGCACGTCGGCCATCGGGCAGCCTTGCTCTTTCCAGTCCGGAATCAGTTCGTCGATCGCCTTGGGATCGAAGACCGCGCCTGACAGGATGTGCGCGCCCACTTCGGAGCCCTTTTCGAGCACACAGACCGACAGATCGCCATTGATCTGCTTCAGCCGGATTGCGGCAGACAAACCCGCCGGACCGCCACCCACGATGACCACATCATAGGGCATCGATTCCCGTTCAGACATTCCCTCACTCCCTGTTATTCCGGCTGGTCGGCTCGGATGATCCCTCATCCCGTCCAGTCTGCCCGGAAACGGCAATTCACTGATTGACCAAGCGCGTATCAGGGACGAACTGTCAAGTCCATGGTCGCTGATTCCCTGCAAACTGATGCCGCTTTGCTGCATTCTGCCCTGACGTGGTGGGAGATGGCGGGCGTTGATCTGTGCATGGAGGAATCGCCCCGCCGCTGGCTGGAATCGCCCGCGCCGCCGGTGCTGGCGGACGCGGTTTCTTCACCAGAACCGGGTAAGCCGCGCGTGGCTATTTCGTCTGCACCGGCGGCCCGCGCGCGGATCGATACGCTCAACGCGCTGATCAGCCATTTGCTGACCGATCCGGAGCTGGTGGAGGCTGGTCCGCCTGAACGACGCATTGCAGCCTCGGGTCATCCAGACGCGCCGCTGATGGTTCTCATCGATGTGCCTGATGAAGGCGATGCCGCGCGCGGCGCGCTGCTGACGGGCGAATCGGCGCGGCTGTTTGATGCGATGCTGGCGGCGATGGGGAAGACGCGCGCGGATTGCTACATCGCGGCGCTTTGCCCCGGTGCGCCAGCGGGCGGATTGCTGCCCTCATCCGCGCTGCCGCGCTATGAGGCTCTGGCGCGCGATCATGCTGGATTTGCTGGCAGTGACTCGCTCTGGGTTATGGGAAGTGCGGCGATCCGTGCGATTTTGCAGGTCGATGCCCTACCACTTCCGAAAGGTTTACAGTTATTTAACCATGGTGGCCGAAAGAAGACTGTGATCGCAGGGCACGCGCCCAGATTTCTTCTGCGCCAGCCGAAACACAAGGCGCAGGTCTGGGCTGCGATGCAGGCTTTGATGACGGGGAACAAGGCGTGAGTTTGAAAGTGAAGCTGGTTTTGGCCCTTGTGGCAACGATGGGCGCAGCGCTTCCGGCACAGGCCGCAGATCAGACCGTTCTGACGGCCCCGCGCGCCTATGCCGCCCAGCTTGGCCCCAATGCCCGCATTCGTTACCGCCAGATTTTTGATGCCATCAAGGCGCGCAGCTGGGCCAATGCGCAGGCACTGCTCGATGCCACGCCCGAAGGCCCGCTCCACAATGTTGCGCGCGCCGAACTCTATCTCGCCAAGGGATCACCGGTCGTTCCGGCCGAAACGCTGGCCGCGCTTGCCGAACGTGCGCCCGAACTGCCTTATGCTCGTCGCCTGATGACGCTGGCGCAGACGCGCGGTGTCTCTGCGGCTGTCGCGCTTCCCAGCGAACAGGAATTGCGCTGGCTCGGTTCGCAGCCGCGCCGTGGCAAGGCCGCCGGGTCTGAAGCGCGCGGTCTGGCGCTGTCTGGCAAGATTGTGCCTTTGCTCAAAAATGATCAGCCCAACGAAGCTGAAGCCTATCTGGACAGCAAGAGCGCCGGCCTTGATTCCGAACTGCTGACCGAATGGCAGCACCGCATTGCCTGGTCTTATTATCTGACGGGTGATGATGCAGCCGCGCAGCGCCTTGCTCAAAAGGCGGCGCTTGGCCCGGGTGATTTTGCGGCTCAGGCGCAATGGGTGTCTGGCCTCGCGGCGTGGCGTTTGCGCCAATATGATGTCGCCTCAACCGCATTTGCCATCGCCGCCAATCGCCTGTCTGACCCTGAGATGGTGGCAGCGGCGCATTATTGGGGCGCGCGCGCCGATATGGCAGCGGGCCATCCCGAACGCATGGATGCCAAGCTGAAGGCGGCCTCTCGCCAGTTTGAGACATTTTACGGCCTGCTTGCCATGAACCAGCTGGGCGTGAAGCCGCAGTTGGTGGAAACCGGAGAGAATGGCCGGGTGGAAAAGCTGGGCAATGTCCGCGCTGCACTCGCGCTGGCGGAAATTGGTGAGAAGGATCTGGCGGATGATATTATCCGCCATCAGGCCCGCATCGGCGACGCGCGTGATCATGCGACGCTTGCTGCCATTGCCGGTCGGCTCGATCTGCCGGGCACGCAATTGTGGCTGGCTCAGAACGGACCTTCGGGCGCGCAGGCTTCGGTCAGCGCGCGCTATCCTGCGCCCAAGACGTGGATGCCGGTCGGCGGCTGGCGCGTCGATCGCTCGCTGGTTTATGCCCACGCGCTTCAGGAATCGCGCTTCCGCACCAATGTCGTCAGTCCCGCCGGTGCGCGCGGCCTGATGCAGGTTCTGCCGGGCACCGCAGCGATGATTTCGCGCAACAAGGGTGAGGCCTATATGGGCTCGCTCAACGATCCTTCGGTCAACATGGAATATGGCCAGAGCTTCATCGAGCAATTGCGGGATCGGAGCGAAACCGGCGGCCTGCTGCCTAAGGTGATTGCGGCCTATAATGCCGGCCCGACCCCGGTGGCGAACTGGAATGCCCGCGTGCGCGATTCCGGTGATCCCCTGCTCTACATCGAAAGCATCCCCTATTGGGAAACCCGCGCTTATGTGGCGACGGTGCTGCGCAACTACTGGATGTATCAGTTGCAGGCGGGTGAAAAGACCAACAGCATGAACGCGCTGGCGCAGGGCATGTGGCCGCGCTTCCCCGGTATGCCTGGCCCGATGGCGGTTCGCCTCGATCGCGTCAGCGGCTCGCAAATGGCGGACTGATACCGCTTTCTTTGGCGGCGTGGCACAGTTAGGATTGCACCCATGCCTATCAATCCAGATCGCCCGTTCATTCCCGTCCGCATTGCAGTGCTGACGGTTTCAGACAGCCGCACGCTTGCGGAGGACAAATCGGGCGACGCACTCGTCGCGCGGATTGCAGAAGCAGGCCATGTGCTGGCCGAACGCGCGCTGTTGCGCGACGATACCGACGACATTGTCGCCCTGCTGCATCGCTGGTGCGAAGATCTGAACGTTGATTGCATCATCACCACGGGCGGCACGGGCGTGACCGGGCGCGATGTGACGCCCGAAGCGCTGGCACAATTGGGCGGCAAGGATATTCCGGGCTTTGGCGAGATCTTCCGCTGGATCAGCTTTGGCAAGATCGGCACCTCCACCATCCAGTCGCGCGCGTGCGCCGTGGTGGCGCATGGCACTTATGTGTTTGCGCTGCCGGGTTCGACGGGCGCTGTGAAGGATGGCTGGGACGAAATCCTCGTCCACCAGCTCGACAGCCGCTTTGGCCCCTGCAATTTCGTGGAGCTGATGCCGCGCCTCAACGAACGGTAGAGTGCTATTGCATGTCAGGCCCTACTGCCGTGCTCCGGCCTTGAGCCGGAGCCCTGCGAGGGTCTGGAAAGAGCGGTTTTGCAACGCCACAGGGCTCCGGTACAAGACCGGAGCACAGGGTGTGTTACCCTGAAGCCTCGTGATTTCTAAGCGGAAAGAACGTCCTTCTCGTCCGCAAAAATATCCCAAGCGGCGATGAACATGGCGGCGATGACGGGGCCAACGACGATGCCGTTCATCCCGAACACGCTCAGGCCGCCCAGCGTGGCGATCAGCACTACCCAGTCGGGCATTCGCGTATCCTTGCCCACCAGAATCGGGCGCAGAACATTATCGACCATGCCGATCACGAGGACGCCGAATCCGGCCAGCACGAACGCCTGCCATTGCTGGCCTGTTGCCATCAGGTAGATCGCAACGGGCACCCAGACGATGCCGGTGCCAATGGCGGGCACGAGCGAGAACATGCCCATCACCACGCCCCAGAGCAATGCGGCCTGTATGCCCAGCACAGCGAAAATCGTGCCGCCGAGCAGGCCCTGCACGAAGGCAACCACGAAACTGCCCTTCACGGTTGCACGGATTACGGTCGTGAATTTGGTGAAGAGATCGCGGCGCTTGTCCCGATCCATCGGCAGGCGGTGGCTGATCTTGCGCGTCAGCAGGTCTCCGTCGCGGATGAGGAAGAAGGCCAGATAGAGCATGATGCCCAGCTGCATCACGAAGCTGAGCGCACCTTGCCCGAGCGAGACGGCCTGCCCGGCGCCGAGCTTGACCGCATCGGTCAATGTGCTGGCCAATCGGCTCTGGAGAGCGGCTACGTCTTTGGGTCCGATCCGCCCAAACGCATCGCGCATCCACTCTGGCAGTCCAGCCTGCACATCGCGCATCAGCTTGATGAGGTCGATCTGACGGGTTTCGATGCTGTTATAGATGGTAATGGCCTGATCGATGAGCAACGATCCGAGCATGACGGCGGGCACGATGACAACGGCGATCATCAGGAAAAGGGTCAGCAGCGCCGGTGTTGTATGACGGCGGGGCATCCGTGTGGCGAGCCAGCGATGCACGGGCTTGAACACAATGGCTGCAACCAGCCCCCACAGGATCGCGCCGAAAAAGGGCATGGCAATCCACGCCATGGCGAGCGTTGCAGCCGCCACAAAGCCCAGAAAAAACCGATCCTCCAACTGGCGCATGGGTGCTCCCCTGTTTCAGGGCGGCCAGATCACACGGTCGCCCAGCCCTCTCAGTCGCAAAAACTGGGCAGAGAGGCAATGCAGAATGGCGCAGGAGCGCGCCAGCCTAATCGATTTCCTTGCCCTGCACTCGCAGCAGCAGGCCCGCTGTAAAAAGCGGTGTGAAGGACTTGCGGAACTTGCCCGGTGTCACTCCGGCGAAACGGTGAAATTCGCGGTTGAGGTGCGATTGATCGAAATAGCGCAACTCTGCCAATTGCTTCTGATCGGGCGTGGAAAAACCGCGCATCGCTTCGGCCACGTCCAGAAAGCGGCTACGGCGGAGAATGGCCTTGGGCGTCAGGCCGTAACAGGCCATGCAGCGCCGTTCCATCTGGCGCACGGAGATGCCCAGTTCCCGCGCGGCGGCTTCGATCTTGATCGTACTATCCAGCCGCGCCATCGCTTCGAAGCGCTGGATCTTCTCGTCAATGCGTTTGCGTCCTACGCGTTTGAGTTGGGTGCGAATGGCGGAAATCATGGCCTGCAATTTGCCATCATCATCCGGGGCGTCCTGAATCTCGGCGAGCATGGTATCAGCCAGATCACCCCAGAGGCGGGAGAGCGGGACCATCTGGTTTACATAATCGGCAGCGGGCTGTTTGAAGATCGCCCGCCAGGCGCTCGGCCGAACGGCAAATCCGGCGACGTTGAATCCGCCTTTGACACGCACGGGCAGGGGCGCAGAATTGCTGCCAAACAGCAGGGCAGGGCTTGGAAATTGCCAATTGCCGGGGGTGGTTTCCGCCTGCCATTCGCCCTTCAGCAAGACGCGTACAAACGCATTTTCCGCCAGAAGGCCGTCTTCAATCAGCGAGTCATCGGGCAGGGGCACCTCAAATATGTAAAAGCGCCGGATAAAGGGGGCCAGATCGTCCGGAGGCGCATAGGTTCGAGACTCGAGCATGGCCGACGAGAGGCCTTTCCTTTTCAACGCGTTAAGTCACGGATCACCCAATGGCGACGTGTTTGGCTCTGCTATGCCGGTCCGTTGATGCGAGTGCAATGACTGTTACATTCACAAGTCGCTCCGCTTCGGAGGCGCCGTGCGCCGGGGGCTTTGGGCTTGGCTTTGCGAGGGGCGTTCCCTATAGGCTCTCTATGTCTGAAGAACCCCAGAAAACCCCCATCACGTCTGAATATGGCGCCGATTCCATCAAGGTGCTCAAAGGCCTGGACGCTGTGCGCAAGCGCCCCGGCATGTATATTGGCGATACGGATGATGGGTCTGGCCTGCATCACATGGTGTTCGAAGTTTCGGACAATGCCATTGACGAGGCGCTGGCGGGGCATTGTGACCGCATTCTGATCCAGCTCAACCCCGATGGTTCGGTCTCTGTCGAAGATAATGGGCGCGGCATCCCCACCGGCATCCATGCCGAAGAAGGCGTGTCGGCCGCTGAGGTCATCATGACGCAGCTGCATGCGGGCGGGAAGTTCGAGAATACGTCTGACGACAATGCTTACAAGGTGTCGGGCGGTCTGCACGGTGTGGGCGTGTCGGTGGTCAACGCGCTGTCCGAATGGCTTGATCTCAACATCTGGCGCGATGGGGAGGAGCATTATATGCGCTTCCGCCACGGCGACGCTGAAGCGCCGCTCAAGGTGATTGGCCAGGCAGGCGACAAGAAGGGCACGCGCGTGACCTTCCTGCCCAGCCCCGCCACCTTCAAGATCACCGAGTTTGATTTTGAGAAGCTGGAGCATCGCTACCGCGAGCTGGCATTCCTCAATTCGGGCGTGCGGCTGGTGCTCGCCGATGCCCGCCATGCCGAACGTGTGGAGCATGAGCTCTATTATGAAGGCGGGATTGCCGCGTTCGTCAAATATCTGGATCGCTCCAAGACGCCGCTGTTCCCCGAACCGATTTCGGTATCTGGACAGAAGGACGGCATTGGCATTGATGTCGCGCTCGAATGGAATGACAGCTATTACGAAAACGTCCTCTGCTTCACCAACAATATCCCGCAGCGCGATGGTGGCACGCACCTTTCTGCCTTCCGCGCAGCGCTCACGCGGACGCTCAACAATTATGCGGAGAAATCGGGCCTTCTGAAAAAGGAAAAGGTCAATCTCACCGGCGATGACATGCGCGAGGGGTTGACCGCGATTGTCTCGGTGAAGCTGCCTGATCCCAAATTCTCGTCGCAGACCAAGGACAAGCTGGTCTCCTCCGAAGTGCGCCAGCCGCTCGAAAGCCTGATGTCTGACAAGCTGGCCGAATGGCTGGAAGAAAACCCCGGCAATGCGCGGACAATCGTGCAGAAGATCATTGATGCCGCGGCTGCACGGGAAGCAGCGCGCAAGGCGCGTGAAGCCAGTCGCAAATCTGTGATGGGTATCGCCTCACTGCCCGGCAAGCTCGCGGATTGTCAGGAGAAAGACCCGGCCAAATCGGAACTCTTCCTGGTGGAAGGTGACAGCGCGGGCGGCTCTGCCAAGCAGGGGCGCAACCGCCACAATCAGGCGATCCTGCCTTTGAAGGGCAAGATCCTCAACGTCGAACGTGCCCGGCGGGACCGGATGCTGTCTTCCAAGGAAGTCGGCACGCTCATTCAGGCGATGGGCACGGGCATTCTCGATGATTTCAACATCGAAAAGCTGCGCTACCACAAGATTGTCATCATGACCGACGCAGACGTGGACGGTGCGCATATCCGCACGCTGCTGCTCACCTTCTTCTACCGCCAGATGCCGGAGATCATCGACGGTGGCTATCTCTACATCGCGCAGCCGCCGCTTTACAAAGTGGCGCGCGGGCGCAGCGAGCTCTACCTCAAGGATAATGAGGCGCTGGATCAATATCTGATCGATGGCGGCGTGGGCGCGTCCGTACTCGAATCCGCCAGTGGACCGCGCAGCGGCAATGATCTCGCTCAGCTCGTCGATCATGCCCGCCGGATGCGTGCGCTGATGCGCTATGTGCCGCGCCGTTATGATGCGGCCATTATCGAAGGACTGGCGCTGGCGGGCGCTCTCGATCCCGCATTGGCGGGCGGAGCGCGCGAAGGTGCTGTGCAGCGCGCCGCCGAATGGCTGGGGCAGGCCGATAGCGAAGGCCGGTGGAGCGGCGGCGTGGGTGCGGAAGGGGGCTATCACCTCCAGCGGCTGTGGCGTGGCGTGACTGATCATCACATCATCGATTCGGCCTTTTTGACCAGTCAGGAAGCGCGCAGGCTCCATGCGCTCGCGGGGGAACAGGCAGAGGCTTACGCATCACCCAGCCGCCTGATCGCGCTCACCAAAGCCGCAGCCGTTGCGGAAGCGGATGGTGAGGATGACGTGCCCATGCCGGCACGCGGCGTTGCCGTAACGCGCCCAAGCGAGCTGCTCGACGCGATTTTGAAGAGCGGCGGCAAAGGCATGTCGATCCAGCGCTATAAAGGTCTGGGCGAAATGAACGCCGAACAACTGTGGGAAACAACGCTTGATCCCAACAACCGCTCGCTGTTGCGCGTGCAGGTGGATCATGCCGACAAGGCCGGTGAAATCTTCGCGCAGTTGATGGGCGATGTGGTGGAGCCGCGCCGTGACTTCATTCAGGAAAATGCCCTGAATGTGGAGAATCTGGACGTTTGAGGCTGATTTGACGGCTTGCGCTTTGCTCATTACCCATAGGTTATGACACGGCTTGGGGGAGATAGCCGGACGATGACGACAGTGCCAGCACGCCAGTTCGGGCCAGGGCCGGAGGGCACGGCGCATATTCCATTGCGGGAGCGCAAGAAGACTCAGACGCGGCTGGATATTTTGAATGCGGCGCGGGACTGTTTCAATGCGCGCGACATTGCCGAAGTCAGCATGGATGAGATTGCCGAAGCGGCTGGAGTCGCACGCGGAACGGTGTTCAACTATTTCCCCAGCAAGAGCGATCTGGTTTCGGTGCTTGTTGCGGAAAATGCCGTGATTTTCGGAAAGTTGATCGCGCGCGCCAATGCCCGCAGCACGACCTTGTTCAGTCGTTTGTCGTCCATCTTCGTCACCAGCGCGAAGGGTATGATGCAAAACACCGATCTGTCTCGTCGCCTGCTCATGCCGGTGGACCGCAAGGGGCAGGCAACGCTCAACAGTCCGGACATTTCCGAAGTCATCCTTGATGCGCTGGAGCAGACTTTTCTCACCGCCAGCGATGCGGCAGCGATGCGCGGCGATGTGCCAGTGCGGCATCTGGGCGAAGTGACTCTGTCGATCTACACAGGCATCGTGGCGCAATGGCGGATGGATGCGGATTATCCCCTGATCAGCAGGCTTGAACAGTCTGCGGCACTTATTGTGGATATGGCGCACGCCAAGCGCTGAACGTGCGCCTTCGAGCGCGCATAATCTATGGCAAAAATATCACATATGAAGGCATGAATCGGCATTGAATGCAGATTATGCGTAAATTCGCTTGCCATCGTCTCCTGATTTCTCGAAAATTGGACTATAGTTCAAAACAATCCATCGGAAAGAAATCTATGAAATCGAGAGAATTGGTGTCGCGCGGTGTCCGTGCGCTGTTGGTTGGTGGCAGTCTGATCGCCCTGTGCACTCCGGCCTTTGCGCAAGATGCAGCCCCCGCTGAAGAGGAGGGGCTGGGTGAGATTCTCGTCACCGCGCAGAAGCGCGAACAGAATTTGCAGGATGTTCCGATCGCCATCAGCGCCATCGGTTCGCAGAAGGTTGAGCAATTGGGCATCAGCGATGCGCGTGACCTGAGCGGCCTCGCGCCCAACGTCACCATCGTGCAGGGCACCACCAGCCAGGCCGCCGCCGTGATCTCGATTCGCGGTATCCCCACTCCTGCGTCGGAAACC
The DNA here is from genome assembly GCA_937870585.1 of uncultured Sphingomonadales bacterium. Classification (GTDB taxonomy): domain Bacteria; phylum Pseudomonadota; class Alphaproteobacteria; order Sphingomonadales; family Sphingomonadaceae; genus Aquisediminimonas. The sequence goes on from CALMZE010000155.1 coordinate 34,122, forward strand.
TTCGGTCTCGATACGGCCAACGGCCTCTATGTCGATGGCATCTATATCGGCCGTTCAGGCGCGAGCGGCCTTGATGTGACCGATATTGAGCGCGTCGAAGTGCTGCGCGGTCCGCAGGGCACGCTGTTCGGTCGCAACACAACGGGCGGCGCGATTGCGTTCATCTCGCGTGCGCCGTCGGACACGTTCAAGCTCAAGGCCGAAGCCGGTTATGGCAATTTCAACGCCTGGAATGGCCGCATCACGGTTGATCCGGGCAGCATTGCGGGCATCGCAACGAGCCTGTCCTACAGCCACCGCCAGCGTAATGGCGTGATCGACAATATCCTTCAGCCCAAGGATTCGCTTGATCCTGGCTCGCGCAAGTCTGATGCGCTGCGCTTTGCCGCGCGCATGGAACTGGGCGGCACGGGCAGCATTCAGTATATCTTTGACTGGACGAAGACGAGCGGCGGCCCGAGCGCCTTCCAGCTGACCAATGTGGCAGACGGAACTGTGCGCGCGCCGATCATTCTGCCGGGTGGCCCGGTTGTTTCCACGCAGCAGGCTCCGGTTGCGCAATATCTAGCAGGTGCAACCTTTGCGAATGCGGCTTGCGCTGCGCTCGCCGCACCGACGCGCGTCTATCGCACCGAAGTCTGCAACGACATCAGCAGCTTTTCGTCGGACAAAACCTGGGGGCACAACCTCCAGATCCAGAATGACTTTGGCGCGTTCAAGGTGAAGCTCACCTCTGGCTATCGCCAGTGGCACAATGATTCGAACAGCGATCTGGATGGCATCGGTGCGTTCACTGGACCGGCCTTCACCAATGCATCGCTGTTCAACGGCTTCCCCGCCGGTCTGCTGGGCAGTCTGGGTTTCCCGGCTGGCACCTCCGCCTTCCTCGCAAACTCTGCCGTGCCCAAGGTCACGCAGAACCTGTTCGATACGAACAACAAGCGTCGCCACAAGCAGTTCAGCAATGAACTCGAATTTTCGGGCGATACCGATACGCTCGATTGGGTTGTCGGTGGCTTCTGGTTCTGGGAAAAGGGTGGTGAAAACAACCCGCAGAATAGCGGCTTTGTGCTGGATACCAATGCCGCAGTCTTCTCCAACGCCGCCTTTGTGGGTGTGTTGAAGGGTGTCGGCTTCCCGCAGCTGGCGGCAGAGAATTTCGCGCCTTTGCTGGCCCCCGGCTTCCGTGCCGCCAACCCGGCGCGTTATCGTCTGGTTCAGACCAAGGCGACGTTGATCTATACTGCTGAAGCCGTCAGCCAAGCGGTCTATGGTCAATTCACGCTCTACCCGGGCGGACGTGACAGCGGCCTGCGCCTCACGGCAGGTGGTCGTTATACGTGGGATAGCAAGCGCATGTTCCGCACCCAGAATGGCGCAGCACCGCTTGCCATTGCCGAAACAGGCAAGGCCAATTTCAGCAAGTTCACCTGGAATCTGATGGCGGGTTATGATGTCGCCGAGGGTGTGAATGTCTATGCGCGCGCTGCCACTGGCTATCGCTCGGGCGGGTTCAACGCACAGGATGCCGTCATCACCGGAACCACGACGCTGCCCAACTTCAATGAAGAAAGCGTCACCTCATACGAAATCGGCCTCAAGACCGAGCTGTTCAACCGCAAGCTGCGCTTCAATGTGGCAGGCTATTACAACAGCTATAAGGATCTGGCCGTCAACATTCCGTTGACCAATGCGCCTGCGGGCACCTTCGCGTCGCGTGTCGGCAATGCGGGTAAGGTGAACTATACAGGTTTTGAAGTTGAAGCGCAGGCGGTGCTGACGGACAATTTCAGCGTCGATGGCAGCCTGGGTTATGTCGACATCAAGTATAAGGAGTTCATGGCGGGTCAATCGACGACGCCGGGCAATCCGCCGATCAACGTCGCTTCGGTGGTTACGCCGGGTTACACGTCTCCGTTCACGGCGAACGCTGCGATCAATGCCAAATTCCCGCTGGGAATGGGCAATGCACGCCTCAACGCGCGCATCGGCTATACCTATGAAGACGGCAAGTACAGCTTCTCGAACATCATCTCGACGCCGTACAATGACGCGCTGAAGGGTGATAATCGCAATCTGGTGGACGCTCAGATTTCGGTCGATCGCATTGCGCTGGGTGGTGCGGAAGCCGAAGTGAAGATCTGGGGCAAGAACCTCACCAACGGCCATGATTTCGTGCGCGGGATCGACTTTGGCCAGCTTGGCTATGCGGGCGGCTATTATGCCGATCCGCGCACCTATGGCGTCACGTTTGGCGTGAAGTTCTGATCGCCATGGTCACAAATGGCCTTCCCGAACATTGATTCGGGAAGGCCATTTATTTGGATGTCATGATTTGGCACCTGATCAATATTGATGAAAAGCGCCGTGCTCCGGCCTTGTGCCGGAGCCTTGCGACAGTCGGGCCAATATGGTTTCTGCAACGCCACAGGGCTCCGGCGCAAGGCCGGAGCACAAGGTGGTCAATCCAGAGCCCTCAGAATTTAGCTGCGCCAGCCGGTAAAGGACGCACTCTTTGCCGCCAGTTCGGCCTTGGCAGCGAGATATTCGCGCTCCAGCTGGTCGACATAGTCGCCCACCGATTTCACTTCGGTGATCGCGCCAATGCCTTGGCCTGAACCCCAGATGTCCTTCCACGCCTTGGCTTCGGTGTTGCCGCCGGAGCCGAAATTCATCTTGGAGGGATCGGAGACCGGCAGATTGTCCGGATCGAGCCCGGCCTTCTCGATCGAGCCGCGCAGATAATTGCCGTGCACGCCGGTGAAGAGGTTCGAATAGACGATATCGCCCGCGCGGCCTTCGACGATGCCCTGCTTATAGGCTTCGAACGCATTGGCTTCCTTGGTGGCGATGAAGGCAGAGCCCGCATAAGCAAGATCCGCGCCCATGGCTTGCGCTGCAAGGATCGACTGGCCGTTGCCAATCGCTCCCGAGAGCGCGAGCGGCCCATCAAACCAGTCTCGCAGTTCAGAAATCAGCGCGAGCGGGGAGAGCGTGCCAGCGTGGCCACCTGCGCCTGCTGCAACAGCAATCAGGCCGTCTGCGCCCTTATCCACCGCCTTGCGTGCAAAGCGATCATCAATGATGTCGTGCATCACGATCCCGCCCCAAGCGTGGACGGCATTGTTCACATCTTCACGTGCGCCAAGCGAGGTGATGACCATCGGCACCTGCCATTTGGCGCAGGTCGCCATGTCGGCATCCAGACGGTCATTCGATTTGTGGACGATCTGATTGACGGCAAAGGGCGCGGCCGGCGTATCGGGATTGTCGCGGTTCCACGCGGCGAGCTCTTCGGTGATCTGGTGCAGCCATTCGTCGACAAGGCTCTGCGGGCGCGCATTGAGCGCCGGGAAGGAGCCGACGACACCCGCCTTGCACTGGGCAATGACAAGTTCCGGGCCGGAGATGATGAACAGCGGCGAGCCGATCAACGGCAGGCGCAGGCGATTAAAGATGGATGGCATAGACATAAGTCCGTTGCTTAGCGCAACGGATCGGCATGTCTAGAGGGGATACAGGGTCGGGCAAATATGCATCGTCGCCCCCGCGCACGCGGGGGCCGCTTTGGAAACAAGGCACTGACTCTCCCCCCGGCCCCCGCCTGCGCGGGGGCGACGAGAGAGGATTACAATACCGCCAACACGGCATCGCCCATCTGCCGCGTGGTCATGCTTCCGCCCAGATCGGGCGAGCGCGCGCCGCCTTCCAGCGCCTTGGCCACCGCGGCCTCGATCCGGTCCGCGGGTTCGGGCATGTTGAGAGAGTAACGCAGCATCATCGCGGCAGAGAGGATCGTCGCCAGCGGATTGGCCTTGCCCTGGCCCGCAATGTCGGGCGCGGAGCCATGGATCGGTTCGTACAGCCCTTTCTGGTTCGAATCGAGCGAGGCGGAGGGGAGCATCCCGATGCTGCCCGCGCACATGCTGGCCTGATCGGAGAGAATGTCGCCGAACAGATTGCCCGTCACGATCACGTCAAACTGGCCGGGGTTGCGCACAAGCTGCATCGCGGCATTGTCCACATACATGTGGCTGAGTTCAACGTCGGGATACTCCTTGTGCGTCTCGATCATCACATCGCGCCACAGCTGCGAGGTTTCGAGCACATTGGCCTTGTCCACCGAACAGAGCTTGCCCTTGCGCGCGCGCGCAGTTTCGAAGCCGACGCGGGCGATGCGGCGCACCTCGTCTTCATTGTACGACATGATGTCATAGCCTTCGCGCTTGCCATCGGCGGTCTGGCGCATCCCCTTTTCACCGAAATACACGTCACCGTTGAGTTCGCGCACGATCACCATATCGATCTGCGTGGCGACTTCGGGGCGCAGCGCGGAGGCATCCGCCAGTTCCTTGAAGAGCGTCGCGGGCCGGAGATTGGCAAACAGGCCGAGCGCCTTGCGCAGGCCGAGGATCGCCTGTTCGGGGCGGAGATGGCGTTCCAGATTGTCGCAATCAAAATCGCCCACGGCGCCAAACAGGATCGCGTCGCAGCGCTGCGCAATGTCGAGCGTTTCGGGCGGCAGCGGATGGCCCTTGGCCTTGTACGCCGCACCGCCGACCAGTCCTTCTTCATAGGTCAGGCCGGGCAGATCCAGCGCGTCGAGCACGCGGCGGGCTTCGGCAATGACTTCGGGACCGATTCCGTCTCCGGGAAAAAGGGCGATGAGCATGGGCTTTTCCTGTCTGTTTTCAGTTCGGATTGCGCCTAATCCCGTGATGCGACAGGGGCAAGGGACAAAGGGGGTTCCATTCCGCGCGCGAAGCCCTAAAGCGCGCCGCTTGTCCGGTAACAGTAGACAGGGTGTCCCTTGCATTGAAACAGCTCATTCCCCTTGATCGCATCGACCCGCAGGCCGTGGAGGGCTTGCTTGACGCCGCATTTGGCACGGACCGTAAGAGCCGAACCGCCTACAGGATGCGAGACGGGGTGGAGGCGCTGCCGGGGCTGAGCTTTGCAGCGGTTGACCGGGCGGGGCATTTGATGGGCTCCATCCAGTGCTGGCCGGTGGCTCTGGAGGAGCCGGACGGCACGCGGCACGCGCTGGTGCTGGTTGGCCCGGTGGCGGTGATGCCCGAATTGCAGGGTGCTGGCATTGGCAAGGCGATGATGCAGGCGAGCATCGATGCCGCTGATGCGGGCGCGGCAGACGCGCTGATGATGATTGGCGATCCCGAATATTATGGCCGCTTCTGGGGCTTCTCGGCGGACGGCACGGGTGAGTGGTTCATTCCCGGCCCGGTCGAGCGCCGTCGCCTGCTCGCGCGGATCAAGCGTGCGGGCGGGGTTCCGGCGGCGGGGCGGATCATTCCTGATCCGGCGTTT
>CALMZE010000156.1 GCA_937870585.1 uncultured Sphingomonadales bacterium
AGCTGGAAATATCGGCTGACCAAGGCGCTTGAAACCCGCGCGGTGCGCAATGCTGTCGCTGTGGCGGTGATCTGCGAAGGCTTGCGGCGCGATCTGATTGCGCGCGGCATTCCTGCGGCCAAGATCATGGTCTCTCCCAATGGCGTTGATCTTGGCCTGTTTGGTGATCCGCCCCCGCGTGATGCGGCGCTCTCTGCCGAACTGGGGCTGGATGGCACCGAAGTGGTGGGCTTCATTGGCAGCTTTTATGATTATGAGGGGCTGGATGATCTGATTGCCGCCATGCCCGCTTTGGTCGCGCTGCGGCCCAATCTCCATGCCTTGATCGTGGGTGGCGGGCCGATGGAGGCCGCGCTCAAGGCGCAGGCCGCGCGCTCTCCTGCTGCCGATCATATCCGCTTTGTCGGGCGCGTGCCGCATGATCAGGTGGATCGGTACTACAGTCTGGTCGATGTGCTCGCCTATCCGCGCAAGATGATGCGGCTTACTGACCTTGTGACACCGCTCAAGCCGCTGGAAGCCATGGCGCAGATGCGGCTGGTGGCAGCGTCTGATGTGGGCGGCCATCGCGAGCTGATCGAGGATGGCGTGACCGGCACTTTGTTCAAGCCAAACAACCCGGATGATCTTGCCAAACAGGTGGCCGGATTGCTCGCGCAACCCGAAATCTGGGACGAGCGACGCAAAACCGCGCGCCAATATGTTGAACAGGATCGTAACTGGTCGTCAAACATTTCGCGTTATGAGCCGGTTTACTACAGTTTGGCCGAAAGGTCGCAACAGGAGCAGCAGAGTGCAAAAGCGGCTTAAAGGGGTTCCTGACCTGCCATTCCCGCCGATCGTCGCCGGGCTTTATGGCATCGTCTCGGGCTTTCTCGTTTATTCCACCCCGCAATGGCTGTTCGAACATGCGGTCGACATGTCGGGCATTGCGCAATTCATTCCGGCGGCAACCCCGCCACTGGGTGAAAAGGCGCGGCTGCTGTGCGCAGGGGCCTCGGTGTTTGCCGTCGCGTTGGCCTTGTGGCCCGTTTTGGCGATGGCGCAGTCTGTTGTGCGCAAAATGCGCAAGAAGCCCGAAGTCCATGTTCGCGCCCGTGGCATCGTGATTGCCGATTCGATGGATAACAGCGTCGTTTCACATCTGACCGTGCCAAACGAAGTCGGCTTGCCCGGCGGTGTGCGCGCGCCGATCTTTGCAGACAATGAACTCGGTGCGCCGCTCATGTCAGATGAGGCGCTCGTGGCCGGGGAGGAATTGGTGCTGGATGCGCCGCTCGATCTTCCCATGCCGCAGGCTGAGCCTGCCTATGCGAGCCCTGCGGTCGATTATGCTGCGCCGTCCATGGCCGAACCGCTCCCGCTGGAGCCGGAAACGATGGCCACGCCGTCGCGCGCCGATTTTGCGCAATGGGAACCCACCGAAGCGCGTCCGATGCAGGATGTGTTTGCGGCGTCTGCGCCCAGCGCTCCGACTTCGCAATTCCAGATCAGCATTCCATTGCAGATGGAGAGCGAGCCCGAGCCCGTGTTTGAAGCGCCTGCCTTTGATGCGCCGGAAGCAGAGCCAGTCGAAATGCCGTCCATGCATGTGGCCTTCCCGGAGGTGGCCCCTGCGGCTCCGTATGAAGAAGAGCCGGTTGAGCCTGCCTCATACGAGCGCGAAACGGTGAGCCCGTATCAGGTCGTTGCAGACCCGGTGGAAGAAGATGCGCTGGTGGCCGAATGGGAGGCCTCGCTGCCGCCGCGTGGCAAGCCGATGCCTGCCGCTGGGATCGAAATTGAAACACCCCGGGACAATCCGCTTTCCATCAATTTGTTCCCGCAGCCCGTTGCCGTTGCTCCGGAGCCCGAGCCTGTTGCCGTGCCCCCGGTGGTCGAACCGGTTGCAGCGCCTGTTGCCGATGGACATCATGATGTGTTCGCACGCCTCTCTGGCGATTCGATGCGCGTATCGCTCTTTCCCACTGAGGCTCCGGCACCGGAACCCGTTGCGGCTCCGGTTGCAGATCCGGTGGCGATGGAAAGCCAGTTCGCTGCAACGCCTGCCCCCGCAGCGCCGGCACCGGCTCCTGCTGCTGCGCCTCGCGATGACAGCGTGGGCGGCCTGATGGCGCGGCTCAACTCTGCGATGGGGGCCAAGGCCAAGGCTGCTGTCGATCAGAGTGCTTCGCTTGCGGGCATGAAGGTGAATTTCGGGGCTGGTCGCCCGGCCTTCTGATCGGGATGGCTCAGGCGGCTTCAACCGTCAGAGCCTCCACATGAAGCCTTTGGCCGCACGCGGTTGCGGACAGGCTGACGTTGAAATCAGCGACAATATGGCCCGGCAGGTCGAATTCGGCGTGCCGGGCATTGTCGTGCAGGGCCTGTGCGCGCGCCAGCATCGGCGCATCGTCCAGAACCAGATCAAATTCGTGCCGCGCGCCTGAAAAGGTCACGCTCGCCCAGGGGCGGGAGCAGCCGGTGAGGCCGCGCGCGCTGTCTGCGCCAAGCCGCTCGGCAAGCACGCGGCGCAGCGCGCGGTGGGGATCAGCAGCGCGGCTCATGCCTCCCCTCCCGCCAGCATCGCCTCGATCCTGCGGCGCAGGGCAGCGCGGGGTTGCCGTCCGTCCCGCAGGTTCCGCACCAGATTGGGATCGCGCGCAACCAGCAGGCCGAACCGCGTCGCGCTCAGCCCCGATGTGCGGAGAAAATGTTCAACCCTGCGGCACAAAATCATGGCGGGATTCTCCTTTCGATTCATGGATAGGTTTTTTCCTAGATGAAAGGCAAACTCCTACTTGTCGAGGGAAAATTCCTAGAGTATAGGAAAATAATGATCGACGTTCGTGCCGAATTGGAACAGATTATTCGCGAACAGGGAGAGGATTATGCCTCGCTCTCGCGGCTGCTGGGGCGCAACGCCGCCTATATACAGCAATTCATCCGGCGCGGGGTGCCGCGCAAGCTCGATGAGGATGATCGCCGCACGCTGGCGCGCTATCTGGGCGTGGATGAAGCGCGGCTGGGTGGGCGCAGTGAGGGCGCGGCCCCGTCTCGCATTCCGCAGCCGCGCGATGCCCGCGCCCGGCCCGAGCCTGCGATGGTCATCATCCCCCGGCTTGCAGTCGGAGCTTCCGCCGGGCCGGGTGCCCATGCCGAAAGCGAAGAGGAAACCGGCCGGATCGCGTTTGATGAACGCTGGGTCCGCCGTCTCGGAGCCAATCCGCGCGGCCTCTCCATGATCGCGGTGCAGGGTGAATCGATGGCTCCCACGCTCAATGACGGTGATGACATTCTGGTTGATGGCACCGACGGGGCAGACCGGATGCGCGACGGCATTTACGTGCTGCGGGTGGAGGAGGCGCTGATCGTCAAGCGGCTGGCGGTCAATCCCGCCACGCGCAGCTATCGCATCCGCAGCGACAATCCGGCCTGGCCTGATTGGGCAGATTGCGATCCGGCGCTGGTGGAAATTGTCGGGCGCGTCGTCTGGGCGGGGCGAAAATTGCGGTAAAGCCCGATTTAACCCTCATAAGCCTCTCAATATTATGGAATTTCAGGCAGAGGTCTGTGTCTCGCACCAATCAGCCTTCAGGGGAATTTCATGCCGCACGTCGCCGTCCATCGCGCAACAGCTGAACTCGCGGCGGAAATGCTGGCCTTGTTCGGGCCTGATGCGGCGGATGAAGCGCGGGCGCGGGCGCGTGTCAGCCGGGATCGCGGCAATGTGATCCAGTTCTGCCACTGGCGGGAAGCCGCGCGGTTGATCCGCTTTCTCTCGGTTGGTCACGAAGGCCGCACGATCCACTGATTGCGCGCGCATTGCCCGCTGGATCGGGCGTGATCCTGCCGCTATGGCAGAGGCATGGCCCGGGTCGCGTTCCTTCGGGCGTCGTTTGTGGCGCTCGCGCTGAGTTGCATGTGCAGCCCTGTCACCAGGGCCTTCGCACAACAGGCCGACGCGCCCCCCTCAGCGACAGATCCCGGCCAGATAGATGCTGAAGCGCCGCTGGACGCCATGCCGGATATCGGCGTGGCCTGGCCTGATATGGCGGCTCCTGTCGCGGGCGAGGAGGCGGTTGCCGCACAGCCCGCTGACCTGACCGAACGGCGGTACAAGGTGGTGCTGGAAGGGGTGGAGGCGCTGTCTGCCACGCCGGTGCGGGAACGGTTCGAAACGCTCTCCACGCTCAAGGCCGGTGAGAAATCAGCGGCCAACAGCGCGCAGATCCAGCGCCGCATCCGGCAGGATAGTGCGATGCTCGATACCATCCTGCGCGCCTCTGGCCATTATGATGCGCAGATCGATTCCGAAGTGGAGAATGCTGCCGATGGCGCGCTGACGGTCAAGATGATCGTGACAGCAGGGCCGCTCTACCGGTTTGAGAGTGTGCAGATTTCCGGGCTGGACAAGGCCGGGGAGCAGAAAGACGCCTTCAATGCGATTTTGGGCGTTGAGGCGCAGGACGCCGTAGATGCTGACGATCTGACCAGCGGTGCCGAAGGGCTGGAGCGGACGATGCGCCAAAGCGGCTATCCCTTCGCCACGGTGGGAGAGCCAGACGTTCTGCTCGACCATGATACGCGCGCTGCCACGCTCACGCTCGATGTTGATCCCGGCGGCAAGCGGAATTTCGGCACCATCCTGGTGGCCGGGGAAAAGCCGCCCTTTGGTGCGGAGCATGTGAAGGACATTGCCCGCTTCCGCACCGGAGAGCCGTTCAACCAGCTGATGATAGAGGATCTGCGCCGCGCACTGATTGCCACAGGCGTGGTCGGCACGGTCAGCGTGGACCCCGTTCCGGCCTCAGACCCGGCGCTCGCCGATGTGCGCGTGGTGATGGAACCGGCCCCGCTCCGTTCGATTGCGGGCGAACTCGGCTATGGCACGGGCGAAGGCATCCGTGCCGAGGCAAGCTGGACGCATCGCAATTTCTTCGGCCCGGAAGGCGCGTTCACGCTGCGCGGTGTGGCGGGCACGCGCGAGCAACAGGCCTATGGCGTGCTGCGCAAATCCAATTTCCGCAAACGCGATGTGGTGCTCAATGCGCGGCTGGGGGCGTCCAACATCAACCGCTCGGCATATGATGCGCGCACGGTGGAATTCGGCTTCGGTCTGGAGCGACAATCCAACATCATCTGGCAAAAGCGCTGGACCTGGAGCGGCGGGGCCGAACTGATCGCCACCGATGAGCGCGACATGACGGCGGGCATATTGGGGGCGACGCGGCGCACCTATCTGATTGCCGCTGCGCCGGTGACGCTGGGCTATGACCGGTCGAACGATCTGCTGGATCCCACACGCGGCTTTCGGTTGGGCGTCCGCGTCTCCCCCGAATTGTCGCTCCGCAAGGGGACGACGGGCTATGTCCGCCTCCAGCTGGATGGCAGCGCTTATGTGCCTGCGAGTGACAACGTCGTGATCGCCGGGCGCGTCCGCTTTGGCTCGATTGCCGGGGCCTCGACGCTCGATCTTGCGCCCTCGCGGCGTTTCTATGCAGGCGGCGGCAGCTCGGTGCGCGGCTATGGCTATCAGCAGATCGGCCCGCGCGATGCTGCGAATGATCCGGTTGGCGGGCGCAGTCTGGCCGAATTCTCGCTGGAGGCGCGCGTGCGCTGGCGCGAATTTGGCATTGTGCCGTTCGTGGATGGCGGCAACATCTATAGCGGCCAGACGCCGCGCTTGTCCGGCTTCCGCTATGGGGCGGGACTGGGCGTGCGCTATCACAGCAACTTCGGGCCGATCCGCGTGGATGTTGGCACGCCGATCAACCCGCGCAAGGGCGATACGCCTGTCACCGTGTTCGTCTCGCTGGGGCAGGCCTTTTGATGCGCTGGCTGCGCTGGGCAGGCATGGCGCTGTTTGCCGCCGTCATCATGCTGGGCGTGGTCGCGCTTGTGGCAGACAGCGATTGGGGGCATCGCCAGATTGCGCGCCAGATTGGCGAGCGCCTGCCGCGTTCAGGCCTGGTGGTCGGAATCGGCCGGATTGATGGCTCGATCTACGGCAAGGCGCGGCTCACAGACTTCACTTTGTCCGATCCCAAGGGCAAATTTTTTGAAGCCAAGAGCGTGTCGCTCGATTGGCGGCCACTCGCCTGGTTCGGCAATCTGCTCGACATTCGGCATCTGACGGCCCCCGAAGCGCGGCTGCTGCGCCTGCCCAAGCTTAATCCCGGGCGCAAGGATGCGCCGATCCTGCCCACCTTTGATCTGGAGTTGGGTGCGCTGCGGATCGACCGGCTGGTGATTGATGCAGGCGTCGCAGGGCCGCGCCGCGAAGGGCGGGTATCGGGCAAAGCCAGCATCCATGCCGGGCGCGCGCTGGTGGATCTGAGCGCCGATGCAGGCGCAGGCGACCGGCTGGCGCTGACGCTGGACGCAGAGCCGGATCGCAATCGCTTCGATCTGGAAAGCCGCGTCAATGCGCCCGCTGGCGGATTGTTCGGGCAGATGGCAGGCACCACGCGTCCCTTTGCGCTGATGATCGCGGGCGATGGCGACTGGAAGGCATGGAAAGGTCAGGCCCATGCCGACGTAGCGGGTGCGCGCGTGGCTGATCTTACACTGGCTGCCAAGTCCGGCCTGTTCACGCTCGATGGCCGAGTGATGGCGGAGACGCTGACCAAGGGCAAAGTCCAGCGTCTGACCGAACCGATGGTCCGGGTTGCGGGCGAAGCGAAACTGGCTGAACGAAGGCTCACAGGTCGGCTGAGCGCTGTCTCCGATGCGATCAACGCCGATGCGCGCGGCACGCTCGATCTGGCAACCAGCAGCTTTGCAGGCGTGGACATTGGCGCGCGATTGGTGAAGCCGATTGCGCTCTTCCCCAATATGGGCGGCACCGGGCTGAACCTGAAAGCGCGCCTCAACGGTCCATTCAAGACCGCTCAATATGAATATCTGCTCACGTCGCAGCGCACGACCTTTGCGCAGACCGGCTTTGACGATGTGCGCGCCACTGGCCGGGGCCAGTTGGGCAACATGCCCTTCCAGCTTCCGGTAACGCTGACAGCGCGGCGCGTGACAGGCGTGGGGGATGTGGCGGGCGGGCTGCTCACCAACCTTTCTGCGCAGGGGATGCTGCTCATCTCCGGCAAGGCGATTACCGGCGATGGCATCCTTGTCCGTTCGGACAAATTGAATGGCCGCATGAGCCTGTTCATCGATCTGGCAACGGGCGTTTATGATCTCGGCCTTTCTGGCCAGTTGACGCGCTATCGCATTCCCGGGCTGGGCATTGTCGACGTCAAGACCGAGCTGAAAGTGGTCCCCGCCGGGCCGGGCAAGGGCAGCCGTGTTGCCGGTCGCGGGCAGGCCTGGGTGCGGCAATGGGAAAATGCGTTTCTCGCTGGGCTGGCGGGCGGATTGCCAGTTGTCGATACCGGCCTGTCGCGCGGGCCGGATGGTGATCTGGTGCTGACCGGCCTGTCGCTCAAGGCCCCGGCGCTGGCGCTTGCGGGCAATGGCGTGCGGCGGCGCGATGGCAGTTTCCATTTTGAAGGCAGCGGGCGGCAGGGGCACTATGGCCCGCTGTCGCTCAAACTTGATGGGCGGATTGAGCGGCCCACTCTGGACATTGTGCTGGCGCGGCCCGCCGACGCCATGGGCCTCGCCAATGTGCGGCTTCATCTTGATCCGGGGGCGACGGGTTATGGCTGGAATGCGCAGGGCCAGTCGATGCTCGGAGCGTTCACGGGAGAAGGCGCAATCCTGCTGCCCGCTGGAGGCCAGGAGGTGATTGATATTGCGCGCTTTCAGGCCTCCGGCATGGTGGCGCGCGGGCGGATCATGCCCTCGGGCGGCGCGCTTGATGGCGCGCTGACGCTGAGCGGCGGCGGGATGGATGGCCAACTGGTGCTGCGCCCGGATCACGGGCTGCAGCGCATCGATGCCAAGGTGAATGCGCGCAATGCTCGGTTTGAAGGGCCGCCCGTCATCGCGGCGCGGCGGGCACGGTTCGACGGGACGGTTCTGCTCGATCCTGCAGGCGTGAAGGTGGATGGCACGCTGACCGGCGAAGGCCTATCGCGCGGCAACTGGACGCTGGCGCGTCTGGCGGCCAATTTGCGTATGTCAGGCGAAGATGGGGAAATCCGCGCCTCGCTGGCCGGCGCGCGGGGTCGCGCTTTTGATCTGCAAACCATCGCGCATGGGCGTGGCGGCACATGGCGGATCGAAGGCGGCGGCACGGTGGATCGCAAGCCGGTGCGGTTGCTTCAGGCCGCCACACTCCAGCGTGAGGCCGGGGGCTGGCGGCTCCAGCCGGTCGATCTGCAATATGTGAATGGCCGCGCGCGCGTGGCGGGTCTGTTTGGCGCGCAATCCAGCGCATTTCAGGCGCAACTCGCTGCCATGCCGCTGGGGATTGCCGATCTGGTCTGGCCGGGGTTGGGGCTGGGCGGCAGCGCCAATGGTTCGGTTGATTACCAGTTCCGCGCGGGGGCTGCACCCGAAGGCAAGGCTGATCTGCGCATCAAGGGGCTGACACGATCGGGCCTCGTCCTCTCCTCCGCGCCGGTTGATATGGGGATTGCGGCGCAACTGACGGGCAGCAATGTCGGCTTGCGCGCGATTGCGGTCAGTGGCGGCAAGGAGATTGGGCGGGCTCAAGCGCGGTTGACGCCGGGGCCGGGGGCAGACCTCGCCACGCGGCTGGCTCGCGCGCCCGTGTTCGCGCAGGTGCGCTATTCGGGTGCAGCTGACATTTTGTGGCGGATGACGGGCGTTGAAGCCATCGACATTTCCGGCCCTGTCTCGGTCGCGGCCGATGTGACCGGGCGGCTGGATGATCCGCAGATCAAGGGCAGCCTGCGCACGGCCAATGCCCGGCTGGAAAGTCCGCTGACCGGGACGGTGCTGACGCAGGTGCAGGCAAATGGGCGCTTCGGCGGCGGCTCCAAGCTGGTGCTGGACAGCCTGACCGCGCGATCCGGCGCAGATGGCAGTGTTTCGGCGCGCGGCGAGATTGACCTGTCCTCCGCGCGCGGCTTTGCGATGGATATCCAGATTGATGCGAAACAGGCGCGGCTGATCGAGCGCGATGAAATCGGCGCGACTGTCACCGGCCCGCTGCGGCTCAAGTCAGAAAATGGTGCGGGCCTGATCTCGGGCGATCTGTTGCTGGACAAGAGCCGTTATGTGTTGGGTAAATCGACCGCTGTGGCGGCAATCCCCAAATTGAAGGTGAGGGAAATCAATGCGCCCGAAGACCGGCCCACGGCGATGGCGGTGGCGATGCCATGGCGGCTGGCTGTGGCCGCGCGCGCGCCGGGTCGGATGGCAGTGACCGGCATGGGGATGGAGAGTGAATGGAAAGCCACGCTCGACATTCAGGGCACGCCCTATGCGCCGTCGATCCGGGGCCGGGCCGATTTGTTGCGCGGTGGCTATGAATTTGCGGGGCGTCGCTTTGATCTGAAGCGGGGCACGATCCGCTTCCAGGGCGAAGTGCCTGCCGATCCCATCCTCGATATTGCGGCGGAAGGTGCGACGCAGGGCCTGACGGCGACGATCCGCGTGACGGGCACAGGGCAAAAGCCCGAAATCCGCTTCTCCAGCGTGCCGAGCCTGCCCGAGGATGAGCTCCTCTCACGAATGCTGTTCGGCACCTCTATTGCGAACCTGTCTGCGCCCGAAGCGCTGCAACTTGCAACAGCAGTGGCGTCGTTGAGAACGGGCGGCGACGGTATCAGCCCGCTCAACGCGCTGCGCAAGGCGATTGGGCTGGACCGGCTGCGCATCCTGCCTGCCGATAGCGTGACCGGGCAGCGCACATCGGTTTCGGCGGGCAAATATCTCTCACGCCGCGCTTATGTGGAGGTTGTGACGGACGGGCAGGGCTATTCCGCGACGCGCGCCGAGTTTCAGGTGACGCGCTGGCTCGCAATCCTCTCCACCATCTCGTCAGTGGGGCGGCAAAGCGCGGCGTTGCGCATCACCAAGGATTATTGAGGGCAAACCGCCCTGTGCTCCGGCGAAGGCCGGAGCCCTGTGAGGGTGCAAAACCATGTTTGCCAGACTCTCGCAAGGCTCCGGCACAGGGCCGGAGCACAGGGTGGTTCGTCACAATTGAGCCCGGCTATTTCGCGCGGCGGATGACCAGATAGAGCGCGCCGCTGCCACCATGGCGGGGGGGGGCTGCGCGAATGGCAGCAATATGCGAGCCCCAGGGGCCAGCGGCAATCCAGGCCACCACCGAAGCGCGGATGACGCCGCGCGGCGTCGGCGGCAGACGGGGATTGTCGCGCGCGGGTCGTCCGGTGATCAACAGCACCAGCCGCGCGCCCTGCCGGATTGCCTCACCCAGCGCGTGATCAAGCACAGCGTGCGCGCCGTGAAGATTATGGCCGTGCAGATCAATGGTCCGGTCTGGCGCGACGCTGCCTTTGGAGAGGCGCTTGTCCCATCCGCCATCGAGCGTGTTGGCATGAGGGCGCGGCGGGGCTGGCGCTGGCCTGGCGGTGCCCGGTTTGCCTTGGGCCAACTTGGCGGGCGCAAACGAGAGAGTTGCGGGCTCAATCGGGCTGCTGCGGATCGGCAAGGCGGGCAGGGCGGGAAGCCGCCGCCCCTTCATCGGCGTGACCGACTCCGCCACCTTGCGCCACAGCGCGACGTCTTCAGGGCTGAGGCGTGCCATGGGCCTTCGCCGCCTGAATGCGGGCCAGCACGCCCTTGGGAAGCAGAACGAAGGCCACACCCCGGGCAGACATGCCGCCCGCCGTCGCACGGGCATTGGCCCCTGCGCCCCAGAAGGTATCGAACCGGTTGGAGCCCTTGATCGCGCCGCCCGTATCCTGCGCAATCCAGAGCCCGTCGGCATCGGTGCGGTCCATGGAGAGCAGCACGGGCGCGCCAAGCGGCACATAAGAGGGGTCCACCGCGACGCTGCCGCCCGGCGTGAGCGGCAGGCCAAGCGCGCCGAGCGGGCCTGCGCCAGTCAATTCCTTGAAGAACACCCAGCTCTTATTCTCACGCATGATGGCGGTGCCTTCGGCCGGATGCGTCCTGATCCAGTTGATGATGCCCTGCATCGTCGCTTCGCCCGGCGCGAGCAGACCGCGTTCGCGCATCAGCTTGCCGATGCCGGTATAATCCCTGCCATTCTGGCCATCATAGCCGATCCGCATCACCGATCCATCGGGCAGGCGCAGGCGGCCAGAGCCTTGCACTTGCAGGAAGAAGAATTCTGCCGCGTCCGCAGCCCAGGCGATTTCCAGCCCGCGCCCGGTGAGCGCGCCCTGCTCAATGGCGGTCCGGTCCGCATAGGGCACAAAGCTGTTGCCCTTCACCTGCCCGCGAATTTTCTTGCCCTTCAGCGTGTCTGAAAACTGGCCTAGATCAATCTCCACCAATTCGGGCGGGCGGCGATAGACGGGCACGGCATAGGCATCGCTCTGCGTGCGGGATCCGGAGATTTCAGGCTCGTAATAGCCGGTGGCAAAAGCCTTGCCGTCTGAAACCTGCACCACGTCAAACTGTTCGGAAAAGAAGCGGGCGGCGTCAGAATCGGCCCAATTGCGCGCGGCGGTGCACGCGGGCTGCCAATCTGTGGGCAGTGTGAGGCCGGAGGCATCGGTCCGCTTGATGAGCGAGGGGCAAGAGACACGGAAGGCCGCGAGCGCTTTGGCTTCGCGACCAGCAGTCAGGCTGGTGGTGATGCTGACGGGCGCAGCCATCACGCCCGCTGCAATGGCCGAGGCGCTGCCCGCTGCCGCAATCGCGGGTGCTGCGGCAATCGGGGTAGAGGCGATGGGCTTCACCACCGGATCGGCGGGCTGGCTGATGGCTGGCTTGGGGGCTTTCTGCGCTTTGGGCGGATGGCTGGGCGAGGGCGGCACGATACTGGCGCTGCACGCCGAGAGCAGCGCCGTTGCGATCAGCGTCAGGCCAAATGGTGCGCGCGACATCAACAGCTCAGGCTTCGTCGGTATCGACCAGCACCCAGTTGGGATCGGCAGACCGCAGCGTTCGCGCGAAGGTCCATTCCTCGTTCGTGGTGATCGCATCGGTCAGCGATCCGGCGACGACCACGCCCTCACGGTCGCGCGTGACGGCGGCAATATCGGCTTCAAAGCGGACGGTGATGCGCGCTTCGCCATTGGTCAGGTCTGCAGCAGCCACCGTGGCGCGCTCGATAGCGACCAGACGATTTTCGAGCACTTCGCCAGCGGCCTCACGCTCGGCAGCGGCCTCGGCAAAGGCATCGCGGACATCGGCGGAAACAAAGCGGGAGACCGAATCGAGGTCGCCTTTCCAGAAGGCCTCAAGGATCAGGCCATACGCAGCCTTTGCACCTTCGATGAATTCATCCAGCTGGAAGCTGCGGTCTGCGGCCGCAATCGCGCGAAGGCCGGTCAGCGCATTTTCTTCTGCCAAGGTGGCCGCATTAACCGCCTGACGCACGAAATCACGGCCTTCATTGGCGGGCTTCAGATCAACTGGCGCGGGCTTGGGCTCTTCCGGGCGCGGCAGGCTCTGTTCATGGCCCGTGCGGCTCCCCAGCACCATATAGAGGCGCAGGCCGAAAAACAGGGCGGCTGCTGCAAAAATGATGATGGCCGTCACAGCGGGTCTCCGGAACAAATCAGACTGACATATAGGATGAAGCCACCCATGATTCAAATAGGCGCGTAGCGCAAGCGCACCATTGCCCCGCGCTTTCTGCACTGCTAGGCGCGCGACAGAATATTTTCAAAGCAGGAAAGTCAGTTCATGTCAGATGATGCGCTCGCCCAGACCGATGCCAATGGCGAAGATGATAGCCCCGCGATCGGCCTGATTGCGCAATATATCAAGGATCTGTCGTTCGAAAATC
>CALMZE010000157.1 GCA_937870585.1 uncultured Sphingomonadales bacterium
TTTGGCATCGACCGGCGGAGTGACCGAGTGCTGGAGCTTCGGGGGACTGGCGGGCGGCGTCGACTTTGCCGTCGCGGCCTTCGTCGCAGCCTTGGCCTTCGCAGCTTCCGCAGCGGCGACCCTTGCGTCCTCGGCCGCCTGGCGCTGATCGGCGATCTGGTCGGCGAGGGTCTTGCGCGTGGCGATGAGCTGGCCGAGCGCGCCGTCCGCGCCGCGGCCAAGTTCCGCATCGATCTCCGCGGCAGTTGCCGTGATCGATATCGGGCGGGTCTCGCCGGATTCGAGACTGTGTTTCGCGCCCACCGCCTTGCGGGGGATCACGGTCAGCGTGACGGTATCGTCAGGGCTGGCGACAAGATCGAAACCGAGCGAATAGTTGGCGAGAAGCGGCAGCAGGTTGGCAATCAACATGGGCGTTGGTCCTTGTCTGGAAGGGTGAGGGTGTCGGTCAGGCGGCGATTTGCGAGATGGGAGCGTCGGCCGGCTGGGCAGCACGATCCGGGGGCGGTCCATAGGCGCCATCGAGCGTCATGCAGCCCGGCAGACGTCCCGCCCAATCGAACCCGATGCGATTGAGCATGCTGGTGACAAGCTCGGTCTTTTTCGATGCGAGCAGCTTGGCGAACCGTTTCTCGCCGACATGCGCGATCAGGCCGCATTCCTGGGCGATGAACTTGAGCTCTTCCTTTGTGTAGCGCTCGAGAAAGGTCTGATCGACCTGCCACGTCTCGCGCAAGTCGACCTCGAACACTCTCGCAAGGTCCGCGACATGATCGAAGCTGAGCACATCCTTGGCGTAAGCGCCGCCGATGACGGCCAGCACATTGGCGGCCCGCGCATCGGCAAGCGCCCGGATTTCCGCGATCTTGCCCTTGAAGTCGAGGTCCGGGAACGAGGCGCCGACGAGGATGCCAGCGCGGGACGTCAGCGTGTCGGGCTTGATCTGCGAAAGCGTGCCCGACATCGCCGCCACAAGGATCGTGGTCCGGGCGTGGACAGCATTGCCCGCGAGCGCACGGGCAAGCGCGGTTCGCCATGTCGCCTCGCGAAGCTCGGCGGTTCGGGTCGCGATCGACCTGGCCGTGACGGTCGGCTTATGCGCCGTCGACGCGGCCGGCACGGTCTCGGCAGTGCGTGGCGGGGGAGGCTCGCGGTTTTCGACAGCACTGGATGATATGGCGCCGCGTTCCGGCTGCGGCTGGAGATCCATCGATGGCGCGGGTTCGACGGTGACATCGTCCTGCGCATCAGCGTCGGCATCATCGGCAGCAGGAGGCATCGCTCTCCTGGCCGCCTTCGCGGCGCGCTCCTTTTCCTCGAAACGGATCACCTCGGCGGCTTCGGTCTTGAGCTTGAAGCATCCCGGATTGGTGCAATGGCCATCATCGACATGGGTTTCGAAAAGGACTTGCTGCGCCGCCGAGTTGAACGGACAGGTGGCGCACTCGGTCTTGTCGAAACAGGCGCTCGCGAGGCTATGCGTGATGCGCATCAGTTCCTTGCGCGTATCGTTCACGTCAAGATTCAGGCGCAGGATCGTGTCGAGGGCCGTGTCCTGCTTGTCCTTGGGGATGACGGCGAGCAGTTCGGCGTGACCAACCTTGATCCGGCGCTCATCGAGGGCGGTCTTAGCGGCGTCGGTGAGTTCAGCGAGCGCCAGGCGGCGATCAAGCTTGGCGCGGGACCAGGCCAGTCGCCGTGCGGCCTCGGCGCGGTCGCCGTTGCATGCCGCGAGGTAGCGGACGGCGGCATCGGCCTGCTCGGTCTCCGACGGATCGTCACGGTCGTCATTCTCGGCGATCGCGGCATCGAGCGCTTCCTGGTCCGTCATCACGCGGATGATGACCGGCACTTCGCCGTCGAGCCCATAGACTTCCAGCCCTGCCCTGTACCGGCGCTCGCCGGCGACGATGGCATAGACGTCGTCCTTCGGCCGGAGCAATATGGGCTGGAGTATGCCGCGCTGCCGGATGGAAGCCACCATCTCCTCGTGCTTCTTCCGGTCGAAATACCGGCGGGGATTGTCGCCCTTCACGATACTGGCGAGCGGCAGCGTGGAGGGATAGCTCGGTTGTAGCGAGGTCAAGGCTCGTCTCCTGTGTGGATTGTAGCAGGCTCGCGTTCAGGGTTGGCTGGACGCCCATGCCGCTGCGCGTGTCGGAATGTGCGGGACGCGGCTGATCATCAGTCTGCATTCCGCAACCATCTCCCTCCCCCTTCCCCTCGCCCGGTAGAGGTCGTTCCAGTCATTGAAGCCCGGCGGTGGAGGCAGCGGCTCGATCGACCGGCCGTCTCGCGCATGCGCCTGTTTCGCCCGCGCCGCGCCGCGCCGACCGGAAAGGTCGTTGTCGTGAAGGAGGAAGAGGCGTTCGACCCGCTCAGGCACAGTGACCAGGGGGAAGCGGTCGGCACCAAGCGCGGCCCAGACAGGGATGCCGAGCAGCAAATGAGCGGACCAGGCGGTCTCCCAGCCCTCAGCCAGCCCCAGCACATCGGTGGCGGCCCCGAAACGGACGGTGCCACCGTGCGGGCGACCCAGCATCAGTTTGGGCGGATCGAGATCAGTGGCCGGCAATCCGGTCCGGGGGTCGAGGAACAGCCGTTCGAGTGCTATGACGCCGGTGTCGGCTTCAACGGCGGCGAGCAGCGCCGGACGGAAACGGACGTCGGCGCCCCGGCCGAGCGGCACATGATCATGGTAGCGCAGCGCCGGATGCGGCTCGTTGAAACCACGCGTCGCCATATAGACGCCCGCCGGCGTATCGGTAACGGCACGCGCTTCCTTCCAGAGCGAACGGATCCGGCCGGCCAACCGTCGCTCGCTGCCATCCGCGCGTGCGAATTCCGTTTCAGCATCGGCCGTCGGTATAGGGCGCCTGTCGCTGCGCAGCGCGCGAATGACATCGATCGTGGAACAGCCGGCAAAGCATTTGAACAATATGCTATGCTCGCCGACCCGGACCGAAAGGCTCGGGCGATGGTCGTCATGCGCCGGGCAACGGCACATCGCGCCCGATGGCTTCCATGTTCCACCGAGTGATTTGACGATGCTGGCGGCAGCGGCATGGAGACGAGGATCGGCGCTCGTGCGCGACAGGGCCATGGGAGGAACTCCAGCATAGGGAAAACTCCCTCGCCCCACTCCTCCTTCTCTTCAGGCCGCGGCCGACGCTCGCTGCCAATGTGATCTCAGGTCGGATCAACGGGCAGCGCGTCCCCGTTTCACCGGCGCAGTGCTGCACGCTACGCTGGCCTATTTGCTGACCACTGATACCGGCGCTGAACTTCTACCGTCGGAACCGCCGGACGCCGTCTATCGCAATGCAGAACGGGACTTCCTGCCGGGTCCCGTCTGGAACGTCGCCGCATTTGCGGGCGCAGTCGTGACAGGTTTGCGCATATCCGGACAGCAAGGTCTGGAAACACGCATCCATCTTATCCCGCCCGGCGGCGGTCAGCTGGACATATATCCGGCGTTTATCGAAGGGATCAGGGAAGCGCTCGACTATGCCTTGCGCCTCCATCTCGCCAAGGCATCGCCGACCGGTCATCTCCGATGCTTTCGACGCGAGGCAGAAGCTGGTCAGAGAAGTCTTCAATCCCTGGCTGTCGCGCCAGTAGAGATCGAGCAACATTTCGCATCCTGGGTCGGCGCAGAGAGAGCCGAACATGGTGGCCGACGCCGCTCTTGCGCTAATGATCGACCTGCATAGAGGTGCGAAAACAGCCGGACGGCCTGTGTCGTCCAGCATGGGGTCAATTCGGGCATCGTGTCGCATGGGCATTTGCTCTCCATCCCATTTGGGTAGCATCATGGCGAACCGTGCCGATGCCCCAACGTCTGGTTGCCCCCCGCTATCCTGAACAAAGTAGTCCAACAGGCATGATGCTCGAATCCTCCTGTCCGGCAAGGTGCCTTTTGGAGGGGAATTTCGATACCGAATTGGTTAACATTGCGGGATATTCCCACATTGCCTGCCCAGCATCGACGCGCGGGCAACTGGCGGATCGTGAAGCGAACGCGAAGCCAAAGTCGACACATTAGCGTGCGGTCTGCGCCTGAAAGGCAAGAAGCGTGAGGAACCCATCCAGCAGCATTACCGTGGCACATTTCGTGGCACATTTAGGGTAATGGAGGGGAGTGGAGGGCAATTGGCGCACCGCAAATCAAGGGCTTGCTTCCCCTGCGTTACCCTGTATTACCCCGAAGGCCCGGTTTCGATTCCCGTAGGGGTCACCAGCTTTTCCGCCATTTCTCGGGCGCGGATAACGAATTTCTCCCAATACATCCGCAAGATGCGCCTTGAGCGGGATTGCCCGCGTCAGCCGGGATTCGCGCCACCTGGTCGCGCCGTCCAAGCGATCGGTCGCGAAAGTGCGGATGCCTCCTCCTCCGCCGCCGGCCAATCATTCCCAACCTTCCGACAGGCTGATAAACGGCATGTCCGGACTGTCACAAAAATGTCATGAAAGGCCGCCAAGGCTGTTTCGGCAAGGCAAGTCATTCATGACGGCGAACCAGGAACAATGAGCGGCAAGACCCCGATACCCTGGCCCGTAATGGTCCTGCCCGCGCTGGCGGGCGGCGGCATGCTGCTGGCCGGCGTGTCGTTCGCTCTGGTGGTGGGTGTGCTGCTGATCTGGAGCGGCTCGCTGTGGCTGATGCGGCCCGAGCCGGTTTCGGTCGAGGCGCGCGACCGCCGGGCCATCGCCGCGCGTGACGTGATGCGCGATGCCATCGAACCACTCGACCTGCCGCTGATCCTGTTCGACCGCGAGCGCATAGTCGCCGCCAATGCTGCCGCCCGCGCCGCGCTGGGCGCGCATGTGGTGGGACAGGACGCGCGCATCGCGCTGCGCCATCCCGAGGCGATCCGCCTGCTCGACCTGCCCGACG
>CALMZE010000158.1 GCA_937870585.1 uncultured Sphingomonadales bacterium
ATCGGCGGGTGGAACTTGTGGACGGCGGAGGTCGCGCGCGATTGGGGCCTGCCTTTCCTCAGCAAGGACGGATACAGCCCGACCGCGCTCGTCGATCTGGCCAAGCCCAGTTACCGCATCGGCATGGCCAAGGTGAAGGTCGGCTGGGAAGGCCATAAATTGGGCGTGAAGCTCAAGACGGACAAGACCCGCTATGCCGTGCGTGAAACGGCGCAGGTAGACGTTCAGGTCAATGATCCAACCGGTAAACCTGCCAAGTCTGCCGAAATGGCGTTTGCTGCGGTTGATGAGGCCTTGCTGCAACTTTCCCCCAACAAGAGCTGGGATCTGCTGGCTGCGATGATGGGCGAACGCCCCGTCTCGGTGCTGACTTCAACTGCGCAGACGCAAGTTGTCGGCAAGCGGCATTATGGTCGCAAGGCACTCGAAGCAGGCGGCGGCGGCGGCCAGGATTTGAGCGGCCTCAACCGCGAGAATTTCAAGCCCGTTCTGCTCTGGCGGGGTCGCGTTCCGCTCGATGCCAAGGGCCGGGCACGCGTTCCAGTTGAAATGTCCGATTCGCTTAGCGCCTTCCGTCTGGTGGCGGTGGCGAACAGCGGCTCGGGTTGGTTTGGAACGGGTGAAGCGGTCGTGCGCACGGCGCAGGATCTTTCGATCTTCTCCGGCTTGCCCTCACTGGTGCGCACCGGCGACGAGTTCGGCGCGACGGTGACGCTGCGCAATGGCACGGACAAGCCAATGGCCGTGACAGCAAAGCTGAAAGCCACGCCTGCCATTGCCAAAACAGAACCGCAGACGGTGACGATCCCGGCGGGCGGTGCCGTGCCGGTCTCATGGACCATCAAGGCTCCCGATGTGGCAGGGGCCGTGACATGGGAGATTGAAGCCAAGGGCGGCAAGGCGACCGACCGGATGAGCTTCGTTCAGGATGTGGTGCCCGCAGTTCCTGTTGAAGTCTGGGCTGCCACGCTGACCCGCGTTGGGGCCAACACTTCGGTGCCGCTGCTCGCGCCGGCTGGCGCATTGCCGGGCTATGGCTTTGTCGATGTGAAGCTGTCTGACACGCTGGCTCCGCCACTCGCGGGGGTGCGGGCCTATATGGGTGACTATCCCTATGACTGCGTCGAACAGCAAACTTCGCGCTTTGTCGTTGCTGGCGATCAGGCGGGATGGGACGCGTTGGCGTCGAAGCTCCCCGCCTATACGGATCGGGACGGGCTACTGCGCTACTGGCCAATCCAGTCGATGGACGGGGATGAGGCGCTGACGGCCTATATCCTCTCGGTCACGCAGGAAGCGGGCTATGTCATTCCGGACGAAAGCCGGGAGAAGATGCTCGGCGCGATGAAGGCGGTTGTCGAAGGCCGCTTGAAGCGCAATCGGCCGTGGCTGAAAGAGTATAAGGCCATTCGCGTCGCTGCGCTGGGCGCGCTTGCCCGCCATGGCAAATCCACGCCTGCGATGCTCGGTTCGATCGGGCTCGCCCCGGCGGATATGGCGACCTCGACGCTCGCCGAATGGATGGTCGCCATCGACCGCACCAAGGGCGCGAACAAGCTGCTGCGCGATGAAGCGGAGAAGGTGCTGCGCCAGCGTCTGGTCTATGAAGGGTCGCGGCTCGATCTGGTCGATGCATCAAATGCGCCGTGGTGGATGATGGTGTCTGGCGATGAAATGGCGATCAAGTCGCTGCTCGCAGTTCTGGGGCGACCAGGCTGGAGCGAAGATGAGTCGAAGATGATGGTGGGCGTTGCGCTCCGTCAGCAGCGCGGCCATTGGGATACGACCACGGCCAATGCGTGGGGTGTATTGGCTGCCAAACGGTTCGCCACACTCTATCCGGCAACCGCGATCAATGGCCCGACGCTGGTCAGCCTCGGCAATGAGACCAAGTCGCTGACCTGGCCGGTCTCCAATCCGGAGCCGCTGCGCCTGTCTTTGCCGATGGTGCAGACACCGTTGATGCTCAACCATGCCAATGGGGCCGGGCCATGGGCTGCGGTGTCGCTTTCTGCCGCTGTGCCACTCAAGGATCCGCTCTTCGCAGGCTATCGCGTCACGCGGGAAGTGAAGGCTCTGCAACAGGCGGTTGCGGGGAAATGGACGCGCGGTGATGTCATCAAGGTGCGCATCACGGTAGAAGCCAATGCGGAGCGCAACTGGGTGGTGGTCAGCGATCCGGTCCCGCCGGGGGCCACGATCCTCGGCGATCTTGGCGGCCAGTCACAAATCCTCGCCAGTCGGGCGCAGGCCGGAAATGGCGGGCGCTTTGGCTATACCGATGGCGATGGCAAGGACTGGACCGTGCAATATGGCGTGACCCCGGCCTATGTTGAACGTGGGCGCGATGCGTGGCGCGGCTATTTCGATTGGGTGCCGCGTGGCAAGTTCGTGACCGAATATGCCGTGCGCCTCAATGGATCGGGCCGCTTCACCTTGCCGCCGACGCGGGTGGAGGCGATGTATTCGCCTGACATTCGCGGACAGTTGCCCAATGCGCAGATGGTGGTCGAAGCCAAGTGATCCGCTGGGATGGGCCTGCCCTTGCCGGGCGGGCCAAAGCGGGGGCAGCCTGGGCCGCGCGGAATTGGCGTGCGCTCGTGCTGCTTGCGCCTCTGGCCGGGCTGCTCGCGCTGTGGCTGCTCACGATCCCGCCGGTCATGCCCGCGCGGTCAGCGGTGCTGGCCAGTTGGAAGCCAAGCGAGGCGTGGCTCTATGACCGCGAAGGCCGTCTGCTCGATTCCGCGCGCGTTGATTTCCACGCGCGGCGGCTGGCCTGGGTGCCGCTCAAGGATATTGCGCCTTCCTTGCAAACCATGGTCATCAGCGCAGAAGACAAGCGTTTCCGTGATCATGGCGGGGTGGACTGGCTGGCGATGGGCAGTGCCATCCGCGCGCGCTTTGATGGCAGCCGATCGCGCGGGGCGAGTACGCTCTCCATGCAAGTTGCGGGCTTTCTGGCACCCGATCTTGCGGCTCCCGGTCGCCGGACATGGCTAGATAAATTGCGCCAGATGCGCGCCGCGCTCTCGCTCGACGGACAGTGGAGCAAGGATGAGATCCTCGAAGCCTATTTCAATCTCGCTGGTTATCGTGGAGAGGTACAAGGCATTGGTGCTGCCACGCTGACTTTGTTCGGCAAGACGCCAGAGACTTTGGGGCCGGAGGATGCGGCGCTGATCGCAGCGCTCCTGCCCTCGCCTGGGGCCGCCAGCGCCAAAGTGGCGGAGCGGGCCTGCCGTCTAGCCCCGGCACTTAACTGCGCTGCATTGCGGCAAGCAGCGGCGGAGATGACTTCCGAACAACGCAGCCTTGCGCTCGACCCCGGCCTTGCGCCGCATTTGGCTGCGCGGGTGCTCAACAAGCCCGGCCTCAAGATCACAACGACGCTCGACCGCAATGTGCAGTCCGTCGCGACAGAGGCGTTGCGTCGGCAGTTGATGGCGCTCGGTCGAGATCGCGCGCGCGACGGGGCCGTGATTGTGGCAGACAATGCGACTGGCGACATCTTGGCCTATGTCGGCGGCGTGGGGGGCGATTCCACGGCAGCCTTTGTCGACGGGGCGAGTGCGCCGCGTCAGGCCGGTTCCACGCTCAAGCCCTTTCTCTACGCCATGGCGATCGAGAAGGGCTATCTGACTGCGGCCTCAATCCTCGACGATTCCCCGGTCCAGCTCGACACGGCGTCAGGCCTTTATGTGCCGCAAAATTATGATGAGGCCTTCAAGGGGCCGGTCTCTGTGCGGACTGCGCTTGCGGGGTCTTTGAACATTCCAGCGGTGCGGACTTTGCTGCTTGTCGGGCCGGACGCGCTGCGCGACCGGCTGTGGGACAGCGGCTATCGCGGCCTGACAGAAGACGGGCAATATTATGGCTATTCGCTTGCGCTGGGCTCTGCCGAAGTGACGTTGGTCGAGCAGGCGGCAGCCTATCGCGGGCTGGCGCTGGGTGGGCGCTATGCGCCGCTGCGATTGCGCATGGATGCGCGCCGCGAATCTCCCCGTGTCGTACTGTCTCCGCAAGCGGCATGGATTACTGGTCACATTTTGTCTGATCCCGTTGCGCGCTCGGTCACCTTCGGGCTCGACAGTGCACTCAAACTCCCCTTCTGGGCCGCTGCGAAGACTGGGACGTCCAAGGGAATGCGGGACAATTGGTGCATCGGGTGGAGCGAGCGATACACCGTGGCCGTGTGGGTCGGCAATCTTGAAGGGGACAGCATGAAGGCCGTCTCCGGCACCAGCGGGGCAGCGCCGGTCTGGCATGACATCATGCAGGCCTTGCATCAGGGGAACCCGGGTCGTGCGCCCGCGCCGCCTCCAGGCGTCTCCATGCAGAGCGTGAGTTTTGACAATGGGATCGAATCCCCCCGCCGAGAATGGTTCATTCCGGGCACGGCGCAGGCGCGGTTTGGCGCTGCACCAACGGTCAGCCGCAGGCCGCACATTACAAACCCCGTGTCCGGCAGTATCTTCGCGCTTGATCCGGATATTCCCATCGAAAAGCAGCGGCTCGCCGTTCAGGTCAGCGGAGAGGTGGAAGGGCACCGCTTGCTGCTCGACAAGAAAGATATTGGCGATGCAGCGTCACGCCCGCTCATCATTGCACCGCGCGGGGCGCATCGCCTGATGCTGATGGATGCGCAGGGGCGGGTTGTGGATCAGGTGCTTTTCACCATCCGCTGAGCCGGTTTTCCTTCCGGACTTTGGTTGAATTCGCTAGAAGCACTCATGATTTCCATTCTCAAACGGCCGCGCTCTGCACTGCGCGAATTCCTGTCGAGCGAGGCCGCTGGTGGCTTGCTCCTCATGGCCGCAGCGGCGCTGGCTTTGATCGTCGCCAACTCGCCCTGGGCACCTGCCTACACACATGCACTGCACATGAGACTGGGCGCGCTATCGGTTCATCACTGGATCAACGATGCGGCGATGGCGCTCTTCTTTTTGCTTGTCGGGCTGGAGATCAAGCGCGAGTTTCTGGACGGGCATCTGGCGAGTTGGGCAGATCGCCGCTTGCCGATCATCGCAGCGCTGGGCGGCATGATTGTGCCCGCTATTGTGTATCTGGCCGTGTCTGCCCGTGAGCCGGGTCTGGCGCGGGGCTGGGCCGTACCTGCTGCCACAGACATCGCCTTTGCGATTGGGGTGCTTTCATTGCTCGGAAAGCGTGTGCCTGCCTCACTCAAGCTCTTCCTGACGACGGTGGCGATTGTGGATGATCTCGGCGCGGTGGCCATCATCGCGCTGGCCTATACGGCGGCCATTTCCGGGCCTTGGCTGCTCGCTGCACTGCTGGTGATGGGCCTGATGTACGCTGGATCGCGGGCGGGGGTGACGCGGATGCGCTGGTATTTTCTGGGATTTGCGTTGCTGTGGTTCGCCGTATTCCAGTCCGGCGTTCATGCAACGGTAGCGGGTGTTCTCGCCGCCATGATGGTGCCACTGCGCGTGACGCCATCTGCCCCTGATGCTGAGGATTCAACGCTGCACCGTATGGAGCACCTCCTTCATCGCCCGGTGGCTTGGGTCATCGTTCCGCTGTTCGGCTTTGCCAATGCAGGCGTCTCGCTTGCCGGGGCGGATATCGCATCCCCTTTGCCACTGGCGATTGCACTGGGCCTGTTTCTGGGCAAGCAATTGGGGATATTTTCGGCGGTGTGGCTGAGTGTGCGCGCGGGCCTTGCCGTGCGACCCGCCAATGCCAACTGGCTGCAAGTCTATGGCGTCTCCGTGCTGTGCGGTATCGGTTTTACCATGAGCCTCTTCATCGGCGGTCTGGCCTTTTCCGATCCGTATATGAGTGATGGCGTCAAGATGGGGGTGCTCGCTGGATCGCTCTGCTCGGCGCTGGCGGGCTATGCCGTGCTCAGATGGGCCGGTCGTCGCGTTCCCGCTTGAGCGGCATGAACCGCAATTCTGTCAGTGAGCGCCAGAGCCATTCCAGCGGCCCCTGATTGAAACGCTCCAACCATAGCTTAGACCAGAACAGCATGAAGGCGAAGGCAGGAAGGCAGAACAGATAAGCTTGCGCGCGGGTGACATGCCCGAACAGGCCAAAGCCATAGCCATAAAAGAGCGTTGTCATCACCAGCGATGTGCCGAGATAGTTGGTGAAGGCCGTTTTCCCTACAGCCGCAATGCGTTGAATGGCTGCTGATCCCGCGCACTCTTTGGCAAGCATCACGATCAATGCCGCATATCCAACAACCATCGCTTCCCGGAACGGAATGGACCACAAGATGCTGCACAACAGCGTCACCACCGGATCCCACCCGCGCATGATGCAGTAAAGGGTGAGCAGCCCCATTCCCGGCACCGCGAACAGAAGGACGGTGCGGGCCAATCTCAGTTCCCGGCGTGGAGACCAGGTGCCGGTCAGCAAGCCATTTTTCACGAGCGCCATGCCGAGCAGCATCAGGCCCAGAGTCTCGCTGAAATAGAGGATCAGCAGGTTGAGCGGCATGGTGCCCTGATTGGTCACCCGGTCGTGCAGAATGTTTGTGTAGCCAGACCGGAGCGTCTTGATCTGCTCCAGCGATTCCTTGCTGTTGGTGGCGCCCCATTCCTGCCGGTTTTCATCCGCCTTCGTCAAAACGGCCACGGATGCCCCCGGCAAGTGCGCACGCCGATCGGTTTCGATGGTGGATGAAAAGGCGGCAGACCAGAGCAGAAATTGGCCGACGAAACAGAGCAACGACACGGCGATCAGGCGCTGCGCCCCCATGCGATGAAACAGGACCGCGATACACCCCGTCACTGCATAAAGCGTCAGAATGTCGCCATCCCAGATGAGGAAGAAATGCACGAGCCCGAAGATCAGCAGCCAGAAACTGCGCTTGAAATGACGGGCCATGCCATTCCTGCCCACAGCCTCGGTTCGCGTGACCAGGATCAGCATTGATGCGCCATAGAGCAAGGAGAATAGCCCCCGCATCTTGTTGTCGATCAGGATGAAGCTCAGCGCCCAGATCGTCCGGTTTCCGAATCCTTCGGGCAACCAAGTGTCAGGTGTCAGGACCGCATCTGCGGGCATGGAAAATGCGATGATATTCATGAGCAAGATGCCCATCACCGCGACGCCGCGCACCACGTCGATAGTTTCATAGCGTGTGGGCTGGGATGTGCTCATGCTGCGTTTGTGCAGCCGAACGCTTCCACATGCAATCACAAGGCAGGAGTTGGCATTGCTCTGCTTGACCGTCACCGCCCGGGCCGTCACAAGCACAGCCTATGACCGACACCGAGACAGACCTTTCCGCCATGAGCTTTGAAGCTGCGCTTCACGAACTGGAGACGCTGGTGGCGCGGCTCGAATCGGGCGAACTTTCGCTTGATGAGTCGATCCGTTTCTATGCGCGCGGTGAGGCCTTGCGCGCGCATTGCGAAGCGCGGCTGAAAGACGCCCAGATGCGCATAGAAAAGATCGTGCAGCCATCGGGCAGCGGGCCTGTGGGCACTGCGGCGTTTTCGGTGGATTGATCGTGCAAGGCTCTCCTTCGCTGCTGCAAGATGCGATGGCCGCTGTTGCGGCTGAGATCGACCTCGCCTTCGATGCGCTCGTGCCGATGCCTGGCGATACGCGGGACAGGCTCTACGCCGCGATGCGTCATGCCTTGATCGGTGGCGGGAAGCGGATGCGGCCCTTGCTGGTGCAGGCAGCCGCCCGTCTGTTCAACGTCCACCAGGATGCCGCGTTGCGCGTGGGCTGCGCCATTGAGTGCATCCATGTCTATTCGCTGGTGCATGACGATCTGCCGTGCATGGATGATGATGATCTGCGCCATGGCAAGCCCACTGTGCACAAGGCGTGGGACGAAGCGACTGCTGTGCTGTGCGGGGATGCGCTTCATGCCTTGGCATTCGAAATCTTGTCTGACCCCGCCACACATCCAGACCCGTTTGTCCGCATCGAATTAACGCATGAACTGGCGCGTGCCTCTGGGCCTGCGGGCATGGCTGGCGGTCAGATGATGGATCTGGTGGCAGAAGGGGATAGTTTTGACCTGCCGACCATCACCCGTCTGCAACAATTGAAGACCGGTGCGTTGATTGCTTTTTGCGTGGAGGCCGGCGCCATTTTGGGGCGGATGCCTGCGGAAGGGCGGGGCGCGCTGCGGGCCTATGCGCGCGATGTGGGCTTGGCGTTCCAGATTGCCGACGATCTGCTCGATGTGGAAGGCGATGCCCAAACCATGGGCAAGGCCGCGCGCAAGGACGAAGTGGCGGGCAAGGAGACCTTTCTGACGCTTATGGGCGTTGAACGGGCCAGAGCGCAGGCGCATCTTCTGGTCGATCAGGCTATTGCCCATCTCCATGGTTTCGGCGCAGAGGCGGATCTGCTGCGGGCCATCGCTCGCTATGTGATTGAAAGGGATCGTTGAACCATGCGCATTGGCGTTTACCCCGGCACGTTTGACCCAATTACGCTGGGCCATCTGGATATTATCCGGCGCGGTGCGAAGCTCGTTGACCGGTTGGTCATTGGCGTCACGACCAATCCCAGCAAGTCTCCCATGTTCACGCTCGATGAGCGGCTGGCTATGGTCGCTCGCGAATGCGCTGATCTGGGTGACAAGATCGAAGTCGTGTCGTTTGATGATCTGCTGATGAGCTTTGCAGAAAAGCAGGGCGCTGCCGTCATCGTACGCGGTTTGCGGGCCGTTGCTGACTTCGAATATGAATTCCAGATGGCAGGCATGAACCAGCAGCTTAATGACCGCATTGAAACGGTGTTCCTGATGGCCGATGTGGCGTTGCAACCGATTGCGTCAAAGCTGGTCAAGGAAATTGCGGTATATGGCGGGGCGATCAACAAATTTGTGACGCCAGAGGTGGAACGTGAAGTGGCTGGAAAAGTGG
Organism: uncultured Sphingomonadales bacterium; assembly: GCA_937870585.1. Lineage (GTDB taxonomy): Bacteria > Pseudomonadota > Alphaproteobacteria > Sphingomonadales > Sphingomonadaceae > Aquisediminimonas. Next base: position 8,859 of record CALMZE010000158.1, read on the forward strand.
CCGCTTCTGGTCGGCGGGGCGGCTGAGCATTCATGTTTGGGCAAGCGGGACTGGCGCAAAAGAGTGCCTTAAGGAGAAATTTCGTGCTGAGAAAATGGATCATCGCGCTGATGGCGCTGCTCGCCTTTGGCGGTGTGGCAGAAGCCAAGAAAAAGCCCAAGGCCGGTCCGCAATTCACTGTCGTGGCCCCTACGCCTCCGGTGCGTCCGGAAGATACATGGATTCTTCAGCTCTCAACCGGTGGGCAGGTGCGGATGCAGTTGCGCCCGGATCGTGCACCGGGCCATGTGGACCGCATCAAGCTGCTGACGCGCGCAGGCTTCTATGATGGACTGACCTTTCACCGTGTGATCGAAGGCTTCATGGCACAGGCTGGTGATCCCAAGGGCACGGGGGAAGGCGGATCTCCGCTGCCCGATCTGAAGGCGGAGTTCAACGATCTCCCGCATTTGCGCGGCACGCTATCGGCGGCGCGGACCAGCGCGCCCGACACGGCCAACAGCCAGTTTTTCATCTGCTTTCAGCCGGTGATGAAGCTGGACAATAAATATACGGTGTTTGGCCGGGTGCTCTCCGGCATGGAATTTGTCGATGCCATCGCGCGCGGTGAGCCGCCTGCCGAGCCAAGCCGCATCGTGCGCGCCTGGATCGAATCTGATGGGCCGGATGCCGCGCGGGTGCCGCTGCCCGTTTCCTGATGCGCGTCGATCAGTTTGATTTCGACCTCCCGCCAGAGCTGATCGCGCTGCGGCCTGCGGTGCCGCGCGACTCCGCCCGATTGCTGGTGAACCGCGCCGGGCATTTGTCCGATCACCATGTGCGCGATTTGCCCGATATGCTGCGCGAGGGCGATTGCCTCGTATTCAACGATACGCGCGTCATTCCCGCCCAGTTGGAGGGGGTGAAAGGGGTCGCGCGGATTGGTGCGACGCTCCACAAGCGCGAAGGGCTACGCAGCTGGCGTGCGTTTATCCGCAACGGAAAGAGGCTGCGTGAGGGAGACCGCATCGACTTTGGGCATGGTGTGACGGCGCTGGCCCATGAACGGGGCGAGGATGGAGCATGGCGGCTTGATTTCGAAGGTGAAGGACCGGTTGAAGTGCTGCTCAGCCGGGCGGGAACAATGCCGCTGCCGCCCTATATCGCGGGAAAGCGGCAAACAGATGCGCAGGATCATCTCGATTATCAAACCATGTTCGCGCGCGAGGCTGGAGCTGTCGCTGCACCCACGGCATCGCTGCATTTTACCGAAGAGCTGATGACGCGACTTGCAGATAAGGGCGTGCGCCATGAGCGCCTGACGCTGCATGTCGGTGCGGGCACATTCCTGCCGGTAAAGGCGGACGACACTGATGATCATCGGATGCACGCGGAATGGGGGCGCATTGCCACGGACACGGCGGAGCGGCTCAACGCAATCCGTTCAGGCGGTGGCCGTATTATCGCCGCCGGTACGACCAGCCTGCGCCTGCTCGAAAGCGCAGCGCATGATAACGGCCAATTGCAGGCGTTTGAAGGGGATACGGCAATCTTCATTACGCCCGGGTATCGCTTCAAATTCGTCGACGGGCTGATGACCAACTTCCACCTGCCGCGCAGCACCTTGTTCATGCTGGTTTCTGCGCTGATGGGAATTGAAGGGATGCAGGCCACCTATGCCCATGCCATTGCGCAGGGCTACCGCTTCTACAGCTATGGCGACTCCAGCCTTCTGCTGCCTCACGGCGACTGATTTCCATGCTATACGTCATCGCGCTCGGTTCCAATCGCCGCCATTCCCGCTTTGGCGGACCGGCCGCGATTATCGAAGAGGCGTTGCGGCGTTTGCCCGGTATGCTGCTGCTGCGCTCTCGCACCATAGCCAGTCGTCCACTCGGGCCATCCGAAAGGACTTATGCCAATGCAGCGGCTGTCATCGAATCGAATATGATGCCGCAAGCTATGCTGGCTGTTCTGCAAGCCATCGAACGCGATCTGGGGCGAGTCCGCTCTGGACAGAAATGGCGCGCACGCACCATGGATCTGGACATTGTCCTCTGGTCAGACGGCGTCTGGGCCTCGCCTGCGCTAACGATCCCGCACCGGGAATTTCGTGCCCGTCATTTCGTGCTTGATCCACTCGCCGAGATCGTGCCGAACTGGCGCGATCCAGTCACTGGGCAGACAGTGAAGCACCTTCGCGCGCGCCATATCAAGGCCAGACCCCAATCACGCCCTTGACCGCGACTGCCCCCACGCCTAGGGGGATGCCCTTCCCGGTTCCGGGCCCTTAGCTCAGTCGGTAGAGCAACTGACTTTTAATCAGTAGGTCGCTGGTTCGAACCCAGCAGGGCTCACCATTTTTTCAGCGGCATTTACCTCCAGAATGGAGGAACGGAACGTCTCCGCTCTGGTTTAATCCTGTTGTCAGAACAGGCGGAGTGGCGTTGAACGGAATTATGGTATCCGATCATGTCCTTGCCTGCCTCGACCATTTTGGTGACAGGCACCAGAACGCGCATTCCGAGGAGATTTTGGCACTTTTCCTGGCGCGTGACGGGCAGGTGATTGCTGAAGACTATTCCACGGGTCCTTCAGGATGGTCGGTCGATCTGCCGGTGCGCCTTATTGCTGCGCGGGCGCTACTGCTGGCGGCAGATGACGTTGTGATTGCTCATAATCATCCCAGCGGTGACCCCACGCCCAGCAGGCAAGACATATTGGCCACAAACAGGCTGGAGCGGGCGCTCTTTCCGTTTGCGATCCGGGTGATAGATCATGTGATTATTTCGGGCCAGGGCTGGTTCAGCTTTCGCCGCGCCGGACTGCTTTAGGCGGCTTCCTGATTTTCCGCGACGGCCTGGGCGAGGCTGGTGCCATCCAGAATGCGCGCGGTGTCATCGCGCACGATCATCATCGCCTTGCGGATTTCACACACTTCCTCGCTCTTGCAATCCTTGCACTTCTTGTAGGCCGTGCGACTGACACAGGGCACCAGTGCGAGCGGACCTTCAATCGTGCGGATAATGTCTCCGAACGAAATCAGGTGCGCGGGGCGGGCGAGGTGAAAACCGCCTTGTTTGCCGCGCGTCGAGGTGACGAGGTTGGCGCCCTTCAACTCGGTCAGAATGATTTCCAGAAATTTGCGCGGCACCTGTGCTTCATGAGCGATGCGGCTCATCGGAACAGGCGGGCCATCGCGCGGTTCGCGTGCAAGAAGCAGCATGGCGCGCAGGCCGTAGCGGGAACGCTGGGTCAACATGCAATCCCCCTACTCTGTAGTGGAGATTAAAACAACCCCTTGCGCTTTCCGCGTCGCCTATTGGCCAAGCGCCTCTGCCATCAACGTATTGGCGCGCGGGCCATCCCAATCCATGGATCCGACGACGCGCCACACTTCTTTGCCGCTGGCGTCAAACATGACCGTGGTGGGCAGCACGTCAGACTTGAAATCGGCCAACAATTGAGAATTGGCTTCTACATAGGGTTTGAGCAGCTTGAAATTGCGCTTGGCCCACCAGGGATCAACGACCGCGCGGCCTTTCATATCCTGACTGACAACGATGACCTGAAGTCGGGCCTTTTCGCGGTCAGCAAGCGCATCGAGCGTGGGCATTTCAGCCACGCACGGACCGCACCATGTGGCCCAGAGATTGACGAGCAAGGGCTTGCCCTTGAAGCTGGCAAGGGTCAGTTTTTCTCCGTTCGGTCCTTCGATCGGCGTTGCGGGCATCGCCTCGCCGCGATGCGAAATGTCGAGCGTGCCGGTGGGCTCTGCGACGTCCGTCACGGCATTGGCGGAATCGGCTTCGCCTTGCACGGGGGCGGGGGATTGCTTATCGCACCCGCCAAGGATCAACGCCATGCCGAGGAGCGGGGCCATTACCAGTCGCAAATCAGACTCCAATCAGATGTGGGGTGGCCGGTTCGCCGAAGGGCCAGCCGCAATCATGCAGGAGATAAACGCCAGCATCCCATTCGACAAGCGGCTGTGGCAGCAGGACATCCGCGCCTCCAAGGCGCATGTGGCAATGCTCGGCGCACAGGCGATCATTCCGGCAGACGATGCCGCCGCGATCAGTGCTGGACTGGATGATGTGGCAGAGGAGTTTGCGGCGAATGGTGTGCCGGTCGATCTCGCGCTTGAAGATATTCACATGGCGACCGAATCCCGGCTCGCCGAACTGATTGGTCCAGGGGCGGGGCGGCTGCACACGGCGCGCTCGCGCAACGATCAGGTGGCAACCGATTTCCGCCTGTGGGTGCGCGACGCGATTGATGAGGTGGATGCGGGCCTTGCCACGCTGCAAGCCACATTGCTCGACCGTGCGGCAGAGCAGGCCGATGCCATCATGCCGGGCTTCACCCATCTCCAGACTGCGCAGCCGGTGACGCTGGGGCATCATCTGATGGCATGGTATGAAATGGTGACGCGGGACCGCAGCCGCTTTGCCGATGCGCGGGCGCGGCTCAATCTCTGTCCGCTCGGCAGTGCGGCGCTCGCGGGAACGGGCTTCCCGATTGACCGCCATGCGGTGGCCACGGCGCTCGATTTTGACGGGCCGACGGCGAACTCGCTCGACAGCGTGTCGGACCGGGATTTTGCGCTGGAATATCTGACAAGCGCAGTGCAGCTGTCTCTTCACCTCTCGCGCATGGCGGAAGAGTTTGTGATCTGGGCGAGCCAGCCCTTCGGCTTCATCGCGCTGCCCGATCAATGGTCGACCGGCAGCTCGATCATGCCGCAAAAGCGCAACCCCGATGCGGCGGAACTGGTGCGTGGCCATGCCGGGCGGATTATGGGCTGCATGACCAGCCTGATGGTGACGATGAAGGGCTTGCCGCTCGCTTATTCCAAGGACATGCAGGACGATAAGCCGCCTGTGTTTGAGGCGCACGACCTGTTGGGCCTGTGCATCGCCGCAATGTCCGGCATGATTGGCAGCGTGACCTTCCGGACGGACCGGATGCGTGGGCTCGCCAATGCCGGATTTGCCACGGCGACCGATCTCGCTGATTGGCTGGTGCGGGAAGCGGGCGTGCCGTTCCGCGAGGCGCACCACATCACCGGGCGGGTGGTCAAGTTGGCCGAAGGCAAGGGCGTGACACTTGCCGAACTCAGCGTGGACGATCTAACGGAGGTCGACGCACGGATCGATGTGCGCGTGTTTGACGTGCTGTCGATTGACGCCTCTGTCGCCAGCCGCAAGAGCTATGGCGGAACCGCGCCTTCTGGCGTAAGGGATCGCATTGCCGAGGCGCGTGCCCGGCTGGAGTCTGCCCCGCGATGAAGCGAACGCTTTCCCTGCTGTGCTTTGCTGGACTGCTGTCTGCCTGTGGCGGGCGCGTGCCGCTGGCGCCGCCTGTGGGGAAGCAACTCCCCCAAAAGGGGGAGAGCTACAGCACGCGGGCCAGTTCAGACCAGTTGATGACGCCCGACACGCAGGCCCGGCCCAAACGCAGCGACGAGCAGTTGAAACGCTCAGAAGAGCGCCGCGAAGACAAGTTTGACCTGCCTCCTACCTAGGTTTTTTCTCCATGGATCATTTCTCTCTCATCAACGGCGCTCTCCACGCCGAAGGCGTTCCGCTGGCCACGATTGCGGCTGAAGTTGGCACCCCCGTTTATGTCTATTCGCGCGCCACGCTGGAACGCCATGCGCGGGTGTTTCAGGAGTCGCTCTCGGGCCTGCAGCGGACTCATTTTGCCTTTGCGATCAAGGCCAACCCCAATCTTTCAGTGCTCAGCGTGCTTGCGAAGTGCGGCTTTGGCGCGGACGTGGTGTCTGGCGGAGAAGTCTCGCGCGCGATTGCGGCGGGGATGAAGCCCGCAGACATCGTGTTCTCCGGCGTCGGGAAAACGCGCGGCGAATTGCAGGCCGCGCTCGACAAGGGCGTGGGTCAGTTCAATATCGAGCTGGAAGAAGAAGGCACCGTCCTCTCTGCCCTTGCCGCCAGCATGGGGCGTAAGGCCGTTGCAGTGCTGCGCGTCAATCCGGATGTGGATGCAGGCACGCACGCCAAGATTTCGACCGGCATGAAGGAAAACAAGTTCGGCGTGCCCATCGATCAGGCAGGTGCGATCTATACCCGGCTGGCGGCACTGCCCGGCCTCGACATGCGCGGTGTGGCGCTTCACATTGGCAGCCAGATTTTCGATCTCGGCCCGCTTGAAGCGGCTTATGCCAAGCTCGGCGGATTTGCGATGGACCTGCGCGGGCAAGGCCTGACCGTGGACCGGATTGATCTGGGCGGTGGTCTGGGCGTGCCGTATAAGCGCGACGAAGTGCCGCCGCCGCCCGCTGATTATGGCCGCATGGTCGAGCGCGTCAGCAAGGATTGGGATGTCACGCTGATGTTCGAGCCGGGCCGCGTCATCGTTGGCAATGCGGGCGTGCTGCTGACCGAAGTGATCTGGGTAAAGCCCGGCGTGACCCACCCCTGGGTGATCGTGGACGCAGCGATGAACGATCTGGCACGTCCGGCCATGTATGACGCCTGGCATGATTTTGAGGCCGTGGTGCCGACCGGCGAACGCATGGTGGCGAACATTGCCGGGCCGGTCTGCGAAAGTGGTGATACTTTTGCCAAGGCGCGCGATATTGATGTGGTCAAGTCTGGCGATCTGGCCGTGTTCCGCACGGCAGGCGCTTATGGTGCGACCATGGCCAGCACCTATAACAGCCGCGCGCTGGTGCCGGAGGTGATGGTGGATGGTGACCAATGGGCCATCGTAGCCCACCGCGTGGAGCCAGAAACGCTGATTGCGGCTGAGCCTTTGCCGGAATGGTTGCGGGGGTAAGTTGACAAGAACCCGCCGTCCTCAGCTTGTCGAAATGGCGTCTCGCAGGACGGCCAGCACGAGACGCGATCCTTCGAGACGGGTCTTCGGCAAGCTCAGTCCCTCCTCAGGATGAGCGGATCAGTTGCAAGTCATCAAATTCACAGGACAAACCAGAGCGTCCGGGCCATCGGCCCGAACGCTCCGATCTGCCCCCCTACTTCTTCAATGCATCCCGGATTTCGGTCAGCAATTCCACTTCGCTCGGCCCAGCCGGGGCTTCAGCAGGCGGGGCCATCATCTTGTTGGCCTGACGCACGATCAGGAAGATCACGAAGGCCAGAATCAGGAAGTTGATGATGGCGGTGATGAAGCTGCCATAGCCCAGCACGGCAATGCCCGCTTCCTTGGCTTTGGCCAGCGTGGACACATCCTTGCCCGCCGCATCGCCCAGCACAATGAATTTGTTGGAAAAGTCGATCCCGCCTGTCACGGCGCTGATGACGGGCATGATGACATCATCGGTCAAAGACGTGACAATCTTGCCGAAACCAGCACCGATGATCACACCAACGGCCAAGTCCAGCACGTTGCCGCGCATCACGAAAGCCTTGAATTCACTCAACATTACGCATTCTCCTCTGCATTTCGCGCATTTCGGTTCGGGAAATGTGAAATCTGTCCCCTTCAGGCAGGGATATTGCGCCCACGCCCCACCCTCCCTATCTTTACGGCATCCATGCTTGGGAGTGCAATGACCATGAGTTTCAACCGTCGCCTCGCCCTAGGCCTGCTGGCCCCGATTGCTGCTGTTTCGCTGTCTGGCTGCGGGATCAACTCCGTGCCGACCGCTGAAGAAAATGCCAAAGCCAAATGGGGCAACGTCCAGGCCGACTATCAGCGCCGTGCTGACCTGATTCCCAATCTGGTCGAAACTGTGAAGGGTTATGCCAAGCAGGAAAAGGATACGCTGACGGCTGTGACTGAAGCCCGCGCCAAGGCATCGTCCATTCAGGTGTCTGCGGCTGACCTGAGCGATCCGGCGAAGGTGGCCGCGTTCCAGCAGGCGCAGGGCGCTCTCTCCCAATCTCTCGGCCGCCTGCTCGCAACGGCGGAGGCCTATCCGGACCTCAAATCCAACCAGAATTTCCTCGCGCTGCAATCGCAATTGGAGGGGACGGAGAACCGCATCAACATTTCCATCAAGGATTATAACGAGGCGGTGCAGTCTTATAACACGACGATCCGCACCTTCCCCGATGCGATTGGCGCCAAGATTTTCTACGGTGCGAAGCCGATGGAAAGCTTCAAGGCGACGGCCCCCAATGCAGATCGCGCGCCGGAGGTGAAGTTCTAGGCACACAATCATGGCCGTCTTACTCTCAGGATTGAGGGCTGCTCTGCTGGCCCTCCTTCTGCTGGCAGGCCCCGCCCATGCGCAGGACTTTCCAAAGCCCAACGCCACGCGTGTGGTGGACGCGGCGGACATTCTTCCGGCACAGGATGAAGCCGCGCTGGATGCCAAGCTGAAGGGGTATGAGAAGGAAACCGGGCGGCAGATGGTCGTCGCCACCGTGGCGGACCTGCAAGGCTATCCGATTGAGGACTATGGCTACCGGTTGGGCCGCGCTTGGGGGATTGGCGACAAGGACAAGGATGATGGCGCGCTGCTCCTCGTCGCCCCCAATGACCGCAAGGTGCGGATCGAGGTCGGCTATGGCGTTGAGCCGATCCTGACCGACGCTTTTTCGAGCGTGATCATCAACACACAAATTCTGCCGCGTTTCAAGGCCGGCGATTATCCGGGCGGCATCAACGCTGGCACCGATGCGATGATCACCCAGCTGAAGCTGACTCCGGAAGAGGCGGCCAAGCGCGCCAAGGCCTTGGCGGCGGAGCAGCAGAGTGATGACAGTTCCGGGGCGGTCATCTTTTGGCTCTTCGTCATCTTCTTCTTTGTGCTGCCCATTGTCATGCCGCTCATTTTCGGGCGTCGGCGTGGGCGGCGCTTCGGCCACGGGCCTGTGATCATCTGGGGGCCGGGTGACTGGGGCGGCGGTGGATCGTCGTGGGGCGGCGGTGGCTCCTCTTGGGGGGGTGGGGGCGGATTTTCGGGCGGCGGTGGCAGCTTTGGCGGTGGCGGGGCTTCGGGGGACTGGTGATGACCAAAGCAAAGCTGACTGCATCCGATCATGACCGGGTCTCGGCGGCGGTTCATGCAGCCGAACAGGACACGGCGGGCGAAAACGTTTCCCTCATCCCCCAACGGTCGGACCGCTCTCCGGGCGTGGGACTCTGGTGGTCTGCGCTGTTTGCGGTTATTGCGCTGGCGGGGCCGGGTCTATTTCCCGACTTTTACCTCGCCTATTTTCGCTGGGTGAGCGGCGGCTGGGTGTCCGATTTGACGCTTTCCGAAGGGTTTGAACTGGCGCTGGCTGTGGCTGGCCTCAAATTCGTCGGCTCGCGCCTGATCCTGCAATGGATGCCGCTGCGGCTTTGGATGACTCCGCGTTTCATCAAGACGCAGCGCGTGCAGGGCAGGGCGATCCGTTACTTCAAGGTCGGGGCCGAACGCCGCACGGTTGGACGGACCGGCATATTGCTTTACCTCTCCACCGATGAACATCTGGCCGAAATTGTAGCAGACGAAGCGATCCACAAACTTGTCCCGCAGGAACGCTGGGGTGAAGCGATGGCCAAGCTGGTCTCTGCTGCGAAGGACGGGCGTTTGGCGGATGGCATGGTGGCTGCGATTGAGGATGTCGGTGCGATTCTTGCCGAACATTTCCCGCGCGCGGCGGATGACGTGAATGAGCTGCCGGATCGGTTGATCGAGCTGTAACCGTCTAGCCCAAACTCACCCGCCCGCCCGCATGGCGCTCCAACCGTCCGCCCAGTTCCAGCTCAAGCAACACCATCTGCACGATGGCCGAGGGCAGGCGAGAGAGTCGGATGATCTCGTCGACCTGTACTGGCGTCGGGCCGAGCAGCGAGAGGATGGCCTCACGCTCGCGATCATCCGCGTCCACAGGGTCCTGCGTGTTGCGAAAGCCTGAAGCGGGGCTGCGCACGCCTGTGCCGATGATCGGGCTCACCGCTTCGATCACGTCCGCCGCATTCTGGATCAGCGTCGCGCCATCGCGGATCAGCAGGTTGCAGCCCTGCGCGCGTGGATCGAGCGGGGAGCCGGGTACGGCGAGGACTTCGCGCCCAGATTCAGCTGCCAATCGAGCGGTGATGAGCGAACCCGAGCGCGGCGCGGCTTCCACCACCACAGTCGCCAGCGCCATGCCTGCGATGATGCGATTGCGGGAGGGAAAGTGGCGCGCGAGCGGTTCCCGCCCCGGTGGCTGTTCGGCAATCACAAGCCCGCGCTGCGCCAGATGGTCCTGAAGTTCCCGGTTTTCGGGCGGGAAGGCGATGTCGATCCCGCTGGCGATGATACCTGCTGTATGGGCAGCGCCTGCGCCCTGATGCGCCGCCGTATCAATCCCGCGCGCGAGGCCGGAGACGACCAGCATTCCGGCGTCTGCCAGATCATGCGCCAGCTGCCGCGCGAAGCGGCACCCGGCGGCAGAGGCGTTGCGCGCGCCAACTATGGCGATGGCGGGGCGCTCCAACAAGCGCAGATCGCCCTTCACAATCAGCGCAGGCGGGGCCGTGTCAATCTCCGCGAGGAGCGCAGGGTAGGGGGGCTGCCCGACGAACAGATAGCGCGCGCCGAGACGCCCCACCGCCTCCCTTTCGCCCGCCACATCCGCGGTTCGTGGCAGTTGCGGTGCGCGACCGCCGCCGCGCGCAGCCAAGTGCGGAATTGCTTCCAAGGCAGCGGCGGCGCTGCCAAACCGCTGGATCAACTGGAAGTAGGTGACAGGGCCGATATTGGCCGAACGGATCAGGCGCAGACGGTCGAGACGATCCTGATCCGCGTTCGTCATCCCGCCTTCTGGCCCACTTTGGGCTCTGTCCCGGCGAACAGGCGACTGATATTCTCACCATGTTTCCAAATGAGGATGAGCGCGAGCGCGATCAGCGTGACAGCCTCTGCACCCTTGCCAAGCAAAATGGCCATGATAGGTGCGGAGATGGCGGCTGCCATCCCACTGGCGGAAGAGATGCGCGTGAGCGCCAGCGAACCGAGCCAGACCAGTGCAAACACAGCACCAATCCGCCAATCGAGCGCGAGGGAAACGCCCAGCATCGTCGCGACGCCCTTGCCGCCCTTGAAGCCGATCCACACCGGCCAGAGATGCCCCACAAACGCGCCGACACCGCCGAGCAGCGCGAAGCCCGCGCCCAATTCGCGCGTGATGCACACCGCTGCCGCACCCTTGGCCATATCAAGAAGGAGCGTTCCGGCGGCCAGGCCCTTGCGACCGGTACGTAGCACGTTGGTGGCACCAATATTGCCCGACCCAATCTGCCGGACATCGCCCGCGCCAAACATGCGTGTCAGCACCACGCCGAACGGAATGCTGCCCAGCAGATAGCCGATAAGGAGAGCGAGGGCGGGGTCTGTCCAGAGTGGCATGGTTGGTCCTTCCGGTCTCAATATGGCGAAAACATACAAAGGGCAATGGCGACTTGTCGTGCCGTCCGGATGCGTTTAGCACCGCGCGGTGCGCTGCAACAGTTCCTTTGCTCTGTGTCGATCCTGACCGTTTCCGCCCCCGTGCTGGTGTTCGATTCGGGCGTGGGCGGCCTGTCCGTACTCGCCGAGATTCGCGCGCTGCTGCCACAGGCGCCGATTGTCTATGCCGCAGACAATGCGTGGCATCCCTACGGCCAGAAAAGCGAGCATGAAATTGCTGCGCGCGTGCCTGCGCTGCTCGGGCGTCTGGCGGAGCGTTATCATCCGCGCATTATCGTGATTGCCTGCAATACAGCAGCAACGATTGCGCTCGCCGATGTGCGCGCCGCGCTCGATCTGCCAATTGTTGGAACCGTGCCAGCGGTAAAGCCTGCCGCGCTGGCTTCAGTCAATCGCGCCATCGCGGTGCTCGGCACAGCAGCGACGGTGCGCCAACCTTATGTCGACCGGCTGGTTGCAGAGTTTGCTTCGGATTGTCTGGTGATCCGCCACGGCTCGCCCGAACTGGTGGCGCTTGCGGAAGCCAAGCTGCGGGGCACGCCTGCGCCTGCCGAAGCTGTCGCGGCGGCGGTTGGGCCCATTTTCGCGCAGGCCGGGGCAGAGCGGGTGGATCAGATTGTGCTCGCCTGCACGCACTTCCCGCTGCTGAGGGATGAACTCGCCGCAGCCTGCCCGCAGGGAGTGGCGCTGGTCGATTCAGGCGCGGGTATCGCGCGGCGCACGGCCTTCCTCACGCAAGGTCAGGCTTGGCCAGATGCGCCAGGAGAAGGCGTTGCCGTCTTTACCGCGAATACGCCCGATCTGCCCTTGCTCACGCCCGCGCTCACGGGCTACGGCCTGACGCGCATCGATCTGCTGTGAGACAAAGGACCGCCTGATGGAAACCGTGTTCCGCCTGCTCACGCAGCGCCGCTTCCTGCCCTTGTTCATCACGCAGTTTCTGGGGGCCTTCAACGACAATCTGTTCAAGATGGCGATGATCGTGCTTGTCACCTTCACCATCTATAGCGATCCCAAGCAGGAAGCCTGGTTCAGCGCGCTGGCGGGTGGCATTTTCATCCTGCCTTTCTTTCTGCTGTCCGCTGCCTCGGGCCAGTTGGCGGATCTCACCTGCAAGGCGCGGATTGCACGGCTGGTGAAGACGGCGGAGATTGTCATCATGGTTGTTGGCGCGGCAGGCCTTCTGCTGCATTCGATCCCGCTCATGCTCAGCGCGCTATTTGCGATGGGCATTCACTCCACCTTTTTCGGGCCAATCAAATACGCCATTCTGCCGCAGCATTTGGATGAAGATCATGTGCTGGGGGGCACTGCGCTGGTGGAAGCGGGCACCTATGTAGCCATTCTGCTCGGTACGATTGCGGGCGGCTGGCTGCCCTATCAAGTCTCGGCCATTGGCGTGATCGGGGTGGCGATCATCGGCCGGATTGCCAGCATCTACATTCCGGATGCGCCGCCGGTGCGCGGTCATGAAATGGAGCGGACGGATTGGCATGTCTTCCGGGCCTCATGGCGGATGGTGCGCGATACACTGCATGTGCCGCGCGTGTTCATGGCGATCATGGCGATCAGCTTCTTCTGGGCGATTGGTGCGATCTTCGCTGCGCAATTCCCGCCGATGGTCAAGAATGCGCTGGGGGCGGATAATACAGTGGCGACGATTTTCACGGCTGTCTTCTCGGTGGGTGTTGCCATCGGATCGGTGGCGGTCAACCGGCTGCTCAGTGGCCATGTGTCTGCCCGCTATTCTCCGGCTTCTGTGATCGTGATGGGGCTGTTCGTGCTCGATCTGTGGTGGACAATCAGCCACTGGTCTTACCGATCAGACACGCTGATGGGCTGGGATCAGTTCATCGCACTGGGCAGCGCGGAACGCATCATGTTTGATCTTTTGGGCATTGCGATTGCGGGCGGCATGTTTGTGGTGCCGCTCTATGCCTTCCTGACGACCACAGTGGATGCCGCCGATACGGCCAAGGCAGTGGCGGCGAACAATATCGTCAATTCAGGCGCGATGGTGATCGCTGCGTTGCTGCTGAGCGTGCTGACCGGGATGGGCGTAACGATTGAAGACACGATCCTGCTGGTGGCGGTGGCCTGCATCGTCTCCGCCTGGATCGCGCACCGTCTGGTGCGGATCGAAGGTGTGCCGCATTGAGCCTGTTTGCTTGAATGCCGTTCGTGCTGAGCTTGTCGAAGCACTGTTCTTTCTTCGGGCAAGAGTGCCAAGGAAAAGACAGCCCCCTTCGGCGAAGCTCAGGACAGGCTTCGACAAGCTCAGGGCGAACGGTGATCGTAGAAGCGTCCAGTTCCTGTTTTCGCGCGCCCCAATCAATCCCGCACGCGCAGGATCATCGACTGGCTGGCGCTGGCCATCAGCGTGCCGTCTTCGGCAAAGATGCGCATCGCGCCGTGGACGATGCCGGAATGGATCACTTCGATCTGAATATCGCACAACACCCATTCGGTGGGCACAATGGCACCGTAGCGGATGGTGTTGTCCAGACTGTTGCCGCCCGCATGACGCCCGGTCGCGTTGCGGATGCCCGGCGTCATGAAATCGGCGATGACGGCCAGCATGATCCGGTCAATGCTGATGTCTTCCGCTGGGCGCATCCAGATCTGTAGGCGACCGTCATTGGTGCGCGTCTCCGCGTTGGGCAATTGCCCAAAGCTGCCGCGCGCCGGGCGGAAACGGATGCGAGAGCCGAGATTTTCGTCGCCGGACCAGTGCGAGGATTCGTCGCAATCCTGCCAGCGCGGAATGTCCTCCAGCTTGACCCATTGCCCATCGAGCCCGGTGCGCTTGCCCAGGGCCGCTGCCGCCGTCAGCACTTCGCGCTCGCCCAGATGAATGGTGGCGCGTGCTTGCGTGATAGCATTGCCTTCAGCAGGCAGGTCCACGGTGATTTCGGCATTGTTGCCGGGCTGCGCATAAGAAATGTAATGCGCGGTCGCCCAGATGGCGGGGCGGCCAGACGCAGCCTCCATCGCAGCAACCGAGGCCGCCAGCCCCACTCCCCCAAACATGAACTCCCGGCCGGGAATACCAACCGACAGATTGCGAGTGATGGGCAGGATATAGTTGAGGCGGTCTTGCCGCTGGAGTTCAAGAAAGGCGTGCATGGCGGCGTCCGTAACGCGGGCTGCGCGCGGTGTGAAGGGGATTCACACCGCGCAAAGGCAACACACGTCACGCAAATTCCAGCCCTGTGAACGCCCCATTGGTGCGCCAGTCTTCAATATAGTTGAAATAGGCCATGGCGCCTGCTGGATGCCCCTGCATCACGATGCCACCTTCGCCTTCCCAGCCATGGCCTTCATTGTTGTAATAGCCCGGCGTGCATTCGGTGCCGCCGATCAGCGAACCCATGCCGGTGGAGAGCAAAGCCAGCCACGCATTTTGCGCATCCTGCGTCACGTCAACGACCGCCTTGCCATCGGCGCGGGCGTGCGAGACGATGGCGGCGATGGTCTTGCCCGCGTCGATCAGATTGTGCGGGATGTTGGCGATGAAGTTTGCGCCTTGCCCCGGCTGGACGAAGAACAGGTTAGGGAAACCATGGACATGGATGCCGTGGAGCGATTTCATGCCGCCTGTCCACGCTTCGGTGAGCGTCACGCCGTCGCGGCCCACAGCATCGAAGCCGGAGCGGCGCTGATAGCTCGTCCCCACTTCAAAGCCGGAGGCGTAGACGATGCAATCCACCTCATATTCTTGACCAGCGACGACAACGCCCTTTTCGCTGATCCGCTCCACACCTTTGCCGTCGGTATCGATCAGATGGGTGTTCGGGTTGTTGAAGCTTTGCAGATAGGCGTCATGGAAGGTCGGGCGCTTGCAGAGCTGGCGATACCAGGCCTGAAGGTTGAGCGCGGTCTCATTGTCATTGACAATGCTCTCCGCCCGCGCGCGGATTTCGGACATTTTCTCATTGTCCGTCTCTTCAAAGGCGTCGAGCATGCGCTGTGGCGTCATCTCCTCCATCGGAATGTCGGCCATTTTCGTGCGCAGCCGTTTGGCGATGTCGGTCCAGCCGTCATTGACCAGATCCTCATCCGGAATGCCGATGCCGGAGAAGTGCGCCGCGAAATTTTCCAGCCAGCGCATCTGCCAGCCCGGCCCCGTCATGTCATTGAACCAGTCGGGATCAATCGGGCCATTGTTGCGCGTGTCGACCGAACTCGGCGTCCGCTGGAAGACGAAGAGCTCTTTGGCATATTTGGAGAGGTGCGGGACGACCTGCACGGCGGTCGCGCCGGTTCCGATGATCGCCACGCGCTTGTCCGCCAGCTTGCTCAGCGTCAGGTCTTCGGGCTTGCCGCCGGTGTAATCATAATCCCAGCGGCTGGTGTGGAAGCTGTGGCCTTTGAAGTCCTCGATCCCCGGCAGGCCTGGCAGCTTCGCCACATGGAGCGGCCCGGTGCCCAGCCCGACATATTGAGCGGTGAAATTGTCGCCGCGATTTGTGGTGATGCGCCACGCCTTGGCCGATTCGTCCCATTCCACCCCTGTCACTTCGGTGTGGAACAGCGCATGGTCATACAGGTTGAACTGATTGGCGATGCGCTTGCTGTGAGATAGGATTTCGGGCGCGTGCGCATATTTCTCGGTCGGGCGGTAGTTGGTTTCTTCTAACAGCGGAAGATAGATGAGCGAGGCCGTGTCGCACTGCGCGCCGGGATAGCGGTTCCAATACCAGGTGCCGCCCACATCACCGCCCTTTTCGATGATGCGATAATCGGTGATGCCCGCTTCCTTGAGCTTGGCACCCACGCACAGGCCCGCAAAGCCGCCGCCCACAAAGGCAAAGGTGACATGATCAGTGACGGGTTCGCGCGGAACAACCGGCAGATAGGGGTCGGTTTTGTAATGATCGAACTTGCCGGTCAGTTCGATATATTGCTCATTCCCGTCCGGGCGGACGCGCTTGTCGCGCTCGGCAGCATAGCGGGCGCGAATGGCGGCTGTTTCGACCATGTGAATCATCCTCTCCTGTATTTGTAGTCAGGATTGCCTGTTTTTCGGCACAGGAGAAGAGGAATTTTCGACTGTGTTCGCCTACGAGCCTTGCCGTAGCGTCAGCTGCCTTTCGTCATTGCGAGCGCAGCGAAGCAATCCAGCGTGTCTGGATTGCTTCGCTGCGCTCGCAATGACGGAGGATACTTAGGCCTTGCCCACAACGCTTTCCGGCAAGTCCTTGCCGAACACGCGCTGATAATATTCGGCCACCAGCGCCCGCTCTGCTTCATCACACTTGTTGAGGAAGGAGAGGCGGAACGCAAAACCGACATCCTTGAAGATCGCGGTATTCTGCGCCCAAGTGATGACGGTGCGCGGGCTCATTACGGTCGAAATATCACCATTGATGAAGCCCTGACGCGACAGGTCTGCCACCTTCACCATCTTGGCAATATCGTCCGGCTCGGCCCCGGTTTTGGCGAGGATGATGTCATTCTCCACCTTCTCAGGCAGATAATTGAGGCCGACCACGATGTTCCAGCGGTCCATCTGGCCCTGGTTGATCTGCTGCGTGCCATGATAGAGCCCGCTGGTATCGCCCAAGCCTACTGTGTTGGCGGTGGCGAACATGCGGAAACCCGCATCAGGCCGGATCACGCGGTTCTGGTCGAGCAAAGTCAGCTTGCCTTCTGTTTCCAGAACGCGCTGGATCACGAACATCACATCCGGGCGGCCCGCGTCATACTCGTCGAACACCAAAGCCACCGGGTGCTGGAGCGCCCAGGGCAACAAGCCTTCGCGGAATTCGGTGACCTGCAGCCCGTCGCGCAGCACGATGGCGTCGCGTCCGATCAGATCAATACGGCTGATATGCGCGTCCAGGTTGATGCGGATGCACGGCCATTTCAGGCGCGCAGCCACCTGTTCGATATGCGTCGATTTGCCCGTGCCGTGATAGCCCTGCACCATGACGCGGCGGTTGAACGCGAACCCGGCCAGAATGGCGAGCGTGGTATCGGGATCGAACACATAGGACGGGTCCAGATCGGGTACCCGCTCATCGGCCACGCTGAAGGCGGGGCATTCCATATCGATGTCGATCCCGAACACATC
Organism: uncultured Sphingomonadales bacterium; assembly: GCA_937870585.1. Lineage (GTDB taxonomy): Bacteria > Pseudomonadota > Alphaproteobacteria > Sphingomonadales > Sphingomonadaceae > Aquisediminimonas. The sequence goes on from CALMZE010000158.1 coordinate 26,285, forward strand.
GCGCACGCTGACTTTGATGTCGGGCGCGGGAAGCAGGGTTTTGCCGGTCGTGTTGGGCGTGTCGCTCATGAAAGGGAATCCATCAAAAGGTGTCGCGGCTCCTTAAAGGGGGGAATGTGGCAAACGCAAGAGGCTGCTCAGCATGGCATTGCTTGACGACCACAGAAAGTTCACTTAATGTTCTATTTTCAGTGGACTGGATTTGCGAGCTTGCTCGCTGCACCTTTGGATAATGCCATTTGCTCGATTGAAATGGAGTCGAGTCGCAGACCTGATCAACGGGCAGAGAGGGCAGGAGGAGAAGGCCATGAGCTATATTGATGGTTTCGTCATCGCGTGCCCGATTGCCAATAGGGACGCATTTGTTCGCCACGCCACGCTGGGTGACAGCATGTTCATCGAGATGGGTGCGCTGCGCGTTGTCGAATGCTGGGGCGATGATGTGCCCGATGGCAAAACCACTGATTTCCGCCGTGCGGTAAAGGCCGAGGAGGGCGAGGCCGTTCTGTTCAGCTGGATCGAATGGCCAGACAAGGCCACGCGCGACGAGGGTATGGCCAAACTCACAGAGATGATGGCCGATCCGGACAATGTCGATCCGCGCATGGACCCGGACAAGAACCCCATGCCGTTTGACGGCGCCCGAATGATCTTCGGCGGATTCGCGCCGCTCGTCGATCTGCGTTGCGATGCCGGGAACTAAGGAGCGCCAAGCCATGTCACACAAGATATTTATCAATCTGCCGGTGACCGATCTCGCGCGATCCAGAGCATTTTATGAGGCGCTGGGTTATGTGAACAACCCTCAGTTCAGCGATGATCTGGCAGCCTGTATGGTCCTGTCTGACGCGATCTATGTCATGCTGCTATCGCATGAAAAATGGCGGGGCTTCACCGCGCGACCGATCTGCCCGCGCGGCACAAGCGAGGTCTCGCTGGCGATGAGTTGCGAGAGCCGTGATGCCGTTAACCGGCTGGTTGAAGCCGGGGCCGCGCAGGGAGGGACGGCAGACGTGAATCCGCCCGAAGATCATGGTTTCATGTTCCAGCGCACGATCAGCGATCCAGACGATCATATATGGGAGCCGTTCTGGATGGACCCGACCGCGATGGCAGGTGTGCCAGAAGCCGCCTGAAGATTAAAAATCGAGGAGAATGATTATGCCGAAAACACATGGAAACTGGATCTGGTATGAATTGATGACCGCCGATCCGGTTGGCGCGAAGGCTTTTTATGAAGCTGTGGTTCCGGGCTGGACGCTTCTTCCGGGCAGTGAACAGACCGGCGGCTATGGATTTGTCGCCAATGCCGATGGCGAGATGACCGGGGGCGTGCTGGCGCTTACGGCGGACATGCAGGCGGGTGGCTGTATCCCGGCTTGGGTCGGCTATGTCGGCGTCGATGATTGTGACGCGGCGGTCGCTTCCATTGAAGCCGCTGGCGGGCGGTGCCTGATGCCCGCGCGCGATGTGCCGATGGCGGGCCGTCTCGCCATGGTGACGGATCGCGACGGCGCGCCTTTCTACATCATGACACCCGCGCCGCCTCCGGGTGGCGGTCAGAGCACGGCCTTTTCAGACATGCCGCACGATGGCCGCTGCGGTTGGAACGAGCTAATGGCGGCAGACCCTGTTGGTGCTGTAGATTTCTATGCGGGCCAGTTTGGCTGGAGCGTGGCGGGCGAGATGGATATGGGCGAGCTCGGCTATTACCATTTCATGGCACATGATGGCGTCACGATGGGCGCTGTCTTCGGTCTGATGCCCGAAATGAGTCAGGCTGTATGGGCGCATTATTTCTGGGTGCCTGCCATCGGGGCCTCCAAGGCGGCCATTGAGGCCCATGGCGGGCAAGTGGTCAATGGCCCGATGGAAGTGCCAGGGCCGCTGTGGATCGTGCAGGGCGTGGACCCGCAAGGGGCCTTTTTCTCGCTCGTCAGCCCGAACCAATAGGAGGCACGCCATGGCTGATTCCCTACCGCCTCGCTGGTTCAAAGGTGTGGCTGTCATCCTTATCATCTGGGCCTTGGCGGGCGTGGCGGCCTTTGCCAGCCAGGTCATGACAACGCCCGAAGAGCTGGCCGCGTTGCCGCTCGAACAGCAAGAGATGTGGGGGCATATGCCCGGCTGGGCGTGGGCGGCCTATGCGGTTGCGGTGTTTGCCGGGCTGGGCGGGGCCATCTGCCTGTTCCTGCGCTACAAGCTGGCTGTGACCCTGTTTCCGCTCAGTCTGGCGGCGGTGCTGGTGCAATTCAGCTATCCCTTCATTCTGGCTGACGGACTGAACCGGCTTGGCGTGGGCGGGCTGGTTTTTCCCCTGATCATCATCGGCATGGCCGTGCTGCAAAGCTGGCTGTCGCGCGATTGGGCCGCGAAAGGCTGGCTGGGATGACGCTTTATGTTGCGCTGCTGCGCGCCGTGAATGTTGGCGGCACCGGTAAGCTTTCCATGGCTGATCTACGGGCAATAGGGGAGGCGCTGGGCTTTGCGCAGGTGCGGACTCACATCGCCAGTGGGAACCTGCTGTTCGCCTCCGATCTGGATGAAGGCGCAATCAAGGCGCAGCTCGAAGAGCGTCTGGCGGCGCTCATGGGCAAGGCCGTGCCCATTTTCGTACGGTCAGCCGCAGAGATGGCTGCAGTGGTCGCGGCAGACCCGTTTCCGGACGCGCATCAGAGCCGTCACCTCGTCTATTTTCTGGATGAAGCGCCGCCTGCTGATACGATTGCGGCCACGCGCGATGTTCAGGATGAGCGCATGGCACTCGGTCTGCGGGAACTCTATATCGATTATGGCGACAATATCCGCCACACGCGGCTGAAGCTGCCCAAATCTCTTGTGGCTACCGGGCGCAGCATCAACACGGTGCGGAAGTTGGCCGCGATGTTGGCAGGGTAATTATTCCCTATTACGTCGCCCCCGCGCAGGCGGGGGCCGTTGCGGGGGGTGAATTCATTTTTTGTGCTCTTCCGATCTCGCGGCCCCCGCTTGCGCGGGGGCGACGATTGACTGAATGACTTGGCTTACCGCGAAACGCCCAGATCACCGCTGGACAGGCCCTTGGGCCGCGTATCGCCATATTTGCCGAATTCCAGCCGCGCGATGGAGCGGGCATGGACTTCATCGGGACCATCGGCAAGGCGCAACGTGCGCTGCCCGGCATAGGCCTTGGCCAGACCATAGTCCTGGCACACACCGCCACCGCCATGCGCCTGAATGGCATCGTCGATGATCTGGAGCGCCATATTGGGGGCCTGCACCTTGATCATGGCGATTTCACCGGCAGCGGCCTTATTGCCCACCGTATCCATCATCTGCGCGGCTTTGAGGCAGAGCAGACGCGTCATTTCGATGTCGATACGGGCGCGAGCAATGCGCTGTTCCCACACGCTATGCGACGCGATGGTCTTGCCGAACGCGACGCGGCTGGTGAGGCGGCGGCACATCTTCTCAAGTGCAACTTCGGCCACGCCAATGGTGCGCATACAATGATGGATGCGGCCCGGCCCAAGGCGACCCTGCGCGATTTCAAAGCCACGGCCTTCGCCCAGCAGCAGGTTGGTTGCAGGCACGCGGACATTTTCCATCAGCACTTCGCTGTGACCGTGCGGTGCATCATCATAGCCAAAGACGTTGAGGTGGCGGACGATCTTCATCCCCGGCGCGTCCATTGGTACCAGGATCATCGATTGCTGCTGGTGCTTCTGCGCGCCGAAATCGGTCTTGCCCATCACGATGGCAACCTTGCAGCGCGGATCGCCCACGCCTGAGGACCACCATTTGCGGCCATTGATGACATAGTCATCGCCATCGCGCTGGATGCTGGTTTCCACATTGGTCGCGTCGGACGAGGCGACCTGCGGTTCGGTCATCAGGAAGGCGGAACGGATTTCGCCGTTCATCAGCGGGATCATCCACTGCTTCTTCTGCTCGGCGGTGCCATAGCGGTGGAAGACTTCCATGTTGCCCGTGTCAGGCGCGGCACAGTTGAACACTTCGGAAGCCCAGCCCAGACGCCCCATTTCCTCGGCGCACAGCGCATATTCCATATTGGTCAGCTGCGGGCCTTCAAACTCAACCGTGTGGTCAAGGTGATGGTTGGCGCCCTGCGGCGGCATGAACAGGTTCCACAGACCTTCGGCCTTCGCCTTCTTCTTCATGTCTTCGACGATCTGGAGCACTTTCCAGCGCTCACCCTCGGCCTGCTGCGCCTCATAGATATGGTTCGCGGGGATCAGATGATCGTTGATGAAATTGCGAATGCGGTCGCGCCAGTAAGTTTCGCGTTCGTTGAGGGTGAAATCCATGTTCGCCGAATCCTCTCTTTCTTTCCGTTTACGTCAAAGTCAAATGTCAGCCGGGGCCGCCGGTTTGGCAAGCCCCCAAAATCAGGCGCGTTCGAAAATGGCAGCCACGCCCTGACCGCCACCCACGCACATCGTCTCCAGCCCGTAGCGGACACCGCGCCGCTGCATCTCATGGAGCAGCGTCGTCATGATGCGCACGCCTGTCGCCGCAATTGGGTGGCCCAGCGAAATGCCCGAGCCATTCACGTTGATGCGGGACTGGTCTTCCAGACCCCAACCTTTCATCACCGCCAACACCTGCACGGCAAAGGCTTCATTGACCTCAATCAAGTCCATGTCATTCAGGCTAAGCCCGGTGCGTTCAAACAGGCGCTTGGTGGCGGGCACCGGGCCAATACCCATGCGCGCGGGATCGCAACCCGCTGCTGCCCAGCCGACGAGGAAGCCCATCGGCTCCAGCCCCAGTTCGGCAAGCTTGTCTTCAGCAACGTTCAGGCAGGCAGAGGCTGCGTCATTCTGCTGACTGGCATTGCCGGCCGTCACCGTGCCATCGGGGCGAACGATGGGCTTGAGCCTCGCCAGCTGCTCC
>CALMZE010000159.1 GCA_937870585.1 uncultured Sphingomonadales bacterium
AGATGTTGCGGCTCTGCTCGAACAGTTCGTCCATCCCCTGCTTGCCCGCGCCGGAAACCGACTGATAGGTGGAGACGACCACGCGCTTGATCTTGGCGGCATCGTGCAGCGGCTTCAGCGCCACCACCATCTGCGCGGTCGAGCAATTGGGGTTGGCGATGATGTTGCGGCGCTTATAGCCATCGACAGCATCGGGGTTCACTTCGGGCACGATCAGCGGCACGTCCGGGTCCATGCGGTAGAGCGAACTGTTGTCGATCACCACGCACCCTGCCGCCGCCGCCTTGGGCGCGTAAACCTTGGTCGCTTCGGAGCCGATGGCGAAGAGAGCGATGTCCCAGCCGGTCCAGTCGAAATGCTCGATATTCTGAATCTTGAGCGTCTTGCCATCCTCGCCATAGTCAATGATGTCGCCCTGACTGCGCGACGAGGCGAGTGCTGCGATTTCATCCGCCGGGAATTCCCGCTCGGCCAGAATGTTGAGCATTTCGCGCCCGACATTACCCGTCGCGCCTGCGACTACGACACGATACCCCATGTTGGTCAGTCCTTGTTCTTGACCGTGCGGTCGAGGAAATTGAGAATGGTCGTCCACAAATGGACGCTTACCTTCGGCCCGCCCACGCCGTGCCCCTGCCCCGGATAGAGCATGGTTTCAAACGGCACGGCAGCGCCTTGCAATCTGGCCATCAGTGCGGTCGAGTGATCGAGCACGACATTATCATCCGCCATACCGTGGATCAGCAGCAGTGGGTCGGCAATCTTGTCCGCATCGCCCAGCGCGTTCGCCATGTCATAGGCATCGGGCGTCATCGGATCACCGGGTTTGCCCATATAGCGTTCGGTATAATGCGTGTCGTAAAGCTCCCACTTGGTCACCGGCGCGCCGGAGACGCCTGCCGCAAAGGTGCCGGGTGCCGCTTCCAGCAGTTTCAGGGTCATATAGCCGCCATAAGACCAGCCATAGACGGCAATGCGCTTGGGATCGACGAAATCCTGCTGCTTGAGCCACTCTACGCCCGCCAGTTGATCGGCCACTTCCACACTGCCCATGGCGCGGTAGATGGGACTTTCAAACGCCACACCGCGATCGGGCGAGCCGCGCCCATCGACCGAAAAGACCGCCCAGCCCTGTTGCGCCAGATATTGCTGGACGAGGCTGCCCCATTGATCGGTCACCTGCCGCCCTGCCCCCGGACCATTATAGACCCAGACAAGCACCGGCAGTTTCTGCCCCGGCTTGGCGTCACGCGGACGTATGAGTTTACCATGGAGCGCCGTGCCATCCGCCGCCATGAGCACCACCTGCATCGGCACCGAGAAGCCACCCATATAAGGTGCAAAGGGATGCCCCGCCTTCACGGCATTTTCCTCAATCCATGCAATGCGTTTGCCCGCGCTGTCTGCCAGCCAAACGGGCGGCGGCGTGATGGGATCACTATGGCTGACAATGGCACGCGTCGCCTTGGCGTCCATGCTGGCGCTGAACCAGCCGGTTGCGCCTTTTCCGCCGAGCATGGGCCGCGCATCGCCGCCGGCGAGCGCCACGGAATAGATACCCTGCTGCGTCGGATCGCCCTTGTTCGCGGTAAAGTAGACGCGGCCCTTCGCCTCATCCAGCCCCACCACGGCACGCACCATCCATTCGCCCTTGGTCAGCTGGCTCCATGTGCCATCCTTGAAGCGATAAAGATGCGCATAGCCATCCCGTTCGGATTGCCAGAGGATGCTGCCATCCTTCAATGCACGGAAGCTGTCATGCAGGTTGATCCAGCTCTTGCTGGTCTCGCTGAACAGGATCGAGGATGCGCCCGTAGCCGGGTCTACCTTGAGCAGATCGAGCTGCTTCTGATCGCGGCTTTCGCGCTGAACATAGAGCGTTTTCGCATCCGCCGACCAGTTGACGCGGGCGAGGTAGAAATCCGGATTGGTGCCCAGATCAACCTTTACGCGGCCCTTGCCCTGCGGGTCCATCACCCACAGCTCCACCAGCGCGTTGGCTGTGCCTGCCAGCGGATAGCGTTGATTATAGACCTTCGTGCCATCCGCCCCGATCGCCGCGCGACTGACAACGGCCACGCCACCTTCATCGGCGCGCTCGACCGCGATCAGCCGGTCATCAGGAGACCACCAATGACCGCGCGTGCGGTGCATCTCCTCTTGCGCCACAAATTCGGCAAGGCCCCAACTCACCGTTTCGCTGCTATCGCTGGTCAGGCGGTTTTCCTTATCGCTCGCCCTGTCGATCACATGCAGATTCTGGTCGCGCACGAACGAGACGAAGCCCCCTTTTGGGCTGACAGTCGCATCCAGCTCGCTGGTTTCGCTCTGCGTCAGCCGCGTGACGCCTCCGTTCAGATCAGCGAGAAACAGATCGCCGTCCACCGGCACAAGGATCGACTGGCTATCGGGAGACCAGTCATAGGCGACAATCCCCTTCGTGCCCGCAATGCGCGCGCGCTCCCGCTGCATCTTTTCGGCTTCGGAAAGGATACCGCTGGTGCCAAGCTTGGTCGAATCGACCAGCATCCGCCATTCACCGCCATGGGTCGGCATGGCCCATAGATCGAACCGCTCGCGGTCATCGGCACGCGGACGCAGGCTCGTCACCCATTGTCCATCAGGCGAGAGCTTCACCGCGCGCGGCGTGGGGCCAGAGAGCGCAGGAGAGGCAAAGACGCGTTCGAGCGTCAGCGGTTCACTACCCACACCCTCAGCCATGACCGGGGACGCTCCTGCCAACGCGACCAGACTTGCAGCGAACACCCATGCTTTCATGCTCCCCAACTCCAAAACGAAAAGGCCGGAACCCCGTTACAGGATTCCGGCCTTTTGCAATATGCTTGTCGCGCAGGGCTTGGCTTACGAGGCGTCTGCCGAGCGATTGTCACGACGTTCCGCGATACGCGCAGACTTGCCGCGACGGCCACGCAGATAATAGAGCTTCGCACGACGCACCGCGCCCTTGCGGACAACCGTGATGCTGTCGATATTGGGCGAATAGAGCGGGAACACGCGCTCAACACCTTCACCGAACGAAATCTTGCGCACGGTGAAGTTGGAGCCGATGCCCTTGTTGGCGCGGGCGATGCACACGCCTTCATAATTCTGAACGCGGGTGCGTTCGCCTTCGATCACCTTCACGCCGACCTTCAATGTGTCGCCGGGACGGAAATCGGGGATGGTCTTCCCCTCGGTCATTTTGGCGATCTGTTCCGCCTCGATTTGCTGGATGAGGTTCATGCCCCATGTGGTCCTTATCTTTTGTCGCGCGCCATAGGCAGATCAGTCCCGAACGCCCCTGTGGCGTTCCCATAGGTCTGGCCTGCGTAGCCGTGTATCGATCTCCGACTGGGCTTTGCGCCACGCCGCGATCTTCGCATGATCCCCCGATCGCAACACTTCAGGGATCGTGCGCCCCTCCCACTCTTGTGGTCGGGTATAGTGCGGATATTCGAGCAGTCCGGCTTCGAACGACTCTTCATCCCCACTGGAAGCCGCGCCCATTACGCCGGGAAGCAGCCGAATGCAAGCATCGAGCAGCATCAGCGCCCCCATCTCTCCGCCGGACAGGATGATGTCGCCCATGCTGACCTGTTCGATTTGCGGTCGGGCCTCGAAGATGCGCTCGTCAAAACCTTCAAAGCGGCCGCATAAGATGGTGACTCCAGGGCCTTGGGCGAGTTCCCGAATGCGGGCCTGCGTGATGGGCTTGCCACGCGGCGTCATGGCAAGGATGGGAACCTCCCTCTCCCCTTGAGGGGAGAGGGCCAGGGAGAGGGGGTGTGCGGAGGCGGACTCCCCCTCTCCCAACCCTCCCCCCTCAAGGGGAGAGGGCTTTGCCGCAAAATCCACCGCGCGCGCCAGCACGTCCGCCTTCAAAACCATCCCCGCGCCGCCGCCCGCAGGCGTATCATCCACGGTGCGGTGCTTGTCCGTCGCAAAGTCGCGCAACTGGATGGGGGTGCAGGACCATTTCCCTTCGCTCAGCGCACGCCCGGCGAGCGAAGCCCCAAGCGGTCCGGGAAACATCTCCGGATAGAGCGTGATGATCTGGGTGCGGAAGGTCATATTCGTCTGCTGAATTGCGCGTGGAGCAAATAGGCGATCATCGTTCCGAAGAAAACGCATGGCCCCGCAATGATAGGCAGGAAGATCGTATCTGACGTATGGCCGCAATATTCATTCTGCGAAGGAAAGATAGCCGTTGTGAGTGCCGCCGCCGCGAATCCCGACGCCAAAGGGGTCGCACATCCAAGTCCGAAGCCCGTCCAAGAAGGCCCGCTCGACTTTACCCGCAGCGCCAGCAAAAGGGCGAAATAGGCAACCAGGCCGGATGCGAAGCAAAATGCTACGAAAATCTGCACTTCCGAATTTGAAACCGTGCATCGATCAGCAAAGAACGACCATTGATAGGGGGCGATCCGATCAAGTTCGGCCAATGATCCGGGTTCCCCCTCCATCACACCGCCCAATTCTCGACCCGCAAGCCCGGCACATCGGCGAAGTCCGCTTCATTATCCGTGATCAGCACCAGCCCGACTGACAGCGCGTGCGCGGCGATCAAGCGGTCGAAACTTGCGCGGCGAAAGGGCAGCTTTGCATAGGCACGGGCAGCGGCCTCGTCGAACGGCAGGAGGATGACCTCCTCCAACAATCCCTCAAGCGCGTCTGCCAGAGGCGGCTTGCCTCTCTCTGTGCCCAGCGCCACTTCTCCAAAGGCAATCACGGAGGTTGCGAGACTGCCCACATCGCACTCTGCAATACGGGCAATCAGATTTGGCCGCGTCCCGCCGAGCAAGTGAATGATCGTGTTGGCGTCGAGCAGATATTTCACTTCTGACCACCGCTCCAGCCCGGCCAATCCGGATCATCCCATGGGCGCGGACTATGTTCAAATTCGCGCATCTCCGGCGGCAGGGGCTTCAGCCAAGGCGCCTTGCCCGCGAACTTGCTGACGTCGATCTTGCGCTTCGGCGCGTCAATGGCCTCGATGCGAAAGGACATGGGCGCTTCACGCACCATGCGGACTTCGGTGCCTTCGGGCAGGCCGAACGCTTTGGGCAAACGCAACGCGGCAGAATTGCCGGACTTGAACACTTTGCCTCTATATTCGTCTTCCATAACGGCCTCCGTATATACGCCGTGTATATACCTCGCCTGATCCCCTGTCAATCCGGCACGCCCTCCAGCCACCGCCGTCCCAACCTGCGCCCCACCCATGGCCCAGCCCCCAGCGCGCCGAGCATGACGCTCCAGCGGATCAGGTCCATGAAGAGACCGCCCAGTTCGCCCGTGCAGGACAGCTCCATAGGGCCGTTCTCCGCGATGCAGGCTTGCTGTGCCGCGCGATTCCTGAATTCCAGACTGGCGGGGATGGCGATGAGCACCAGAGTCAGCACCAACATCAATTGCCATGTCTTGCGTACGATCCTCAGCCGGACGAGCAGCCAGCCAATGCCCAGGGCGAGCGGAGCTATGAGCACGAGGCCGATAAGGGCCAAGGGAATGAACAGGATCAGAACTTCCATCGCACGCCTCCGCGTGGGTGGTCTGTCAGGCGGCGAAAGCCGCGTCAATCACGATGCGGTCCGCATCCCATTCCGGCACCGCGCGGTCATTCATCGGCACCATGAAGCGCTTCTTGTCTGGCCTTTCTATCTCCAGCACATCGCCCGCGCCGAAATTCTCGACCGCCACACACACGCCGAGCGCCACACCCTCGGTGGAGACGGCAGGCAGGCCGATCAGATCAAAATGATAATATTCGCCCGGCTCCAGCGGTGGGAGCGCGGAGCGCGGCACGGTGAGCTCGGTGCCGCGCAGCTTTTCCGCTGCCGTGCGGTCATTCACGCCATCAATGCGGGCGAGCGGACCATTGGGGCCTTGGCGCAACGCCTTGAGCGCCAGCGTGCCATCATTAAAGGCTTTGTGCGCCTTCAGGCTTTCGAGCGAGTCCCCGAACAGCTTCAGGCGCACTTCCCCGGCCACGCCATGCGCGCCGGTGATGACGGCAAGGGGGATAGGCCGGTCAGTCATAGAAAACTGCGTTCGTGCTGAGCCTGTCGAAGCACTGCATTTCTGCCTGGCGCATGCGCCAAGAGAAAAGACAGTCCTTCGACAAGCTCAGGACGAGCGGTTTCTAAGAGCTCAACCCTCAGCCGATTCCTCGGCAGGTGCTTCGGCAGCAGGCTCTTCTGCCGCCGGGGCTTCTTCAGCCGGAGCGGCAGCCGCTTCAGCAGCGGCGGCTTCGGCAGCAGCTGCAGCTTCAGCGGCTTCGGCAGCCTTCTTTTCCTGCTCTTCGATGCGTTCCAGAGCCTTTTCGCCGGGCTTGCCCTTGTTCGGGTTGTTGCGAGCGGCGCGTTCACGCAGGCCAGCGGCATCGAGGAAGCGGGCTACGCGATCAGTCGGCTGCGCGCCCACGCCCAGCCAATACTGGATGCGGTCATTCTTCAGTGTGACGCGATTGGCATCATCCTTGGCGAGCAGCGGGTTGTAGGTGCCCACCTTCTCGATGAAGCTGCCATCGCGGGGAGAGCGGCTGTCCGCCACCACAACGCGATAATAGGGGCGCTTCTTGGAACCGCCGCGCGACAAACGAATTGAAACTGCCATCGTCTTTTCCTTTCACTTTTTCCGTTCGGGCTGAGCCTGTCGAAGCCCTGCCTTTCCGCTCCCCCGCGCTGAAGAAGGACAATCCTTCGACAAACTCAGGATGAGCGGTGTTTTTCGATTTACTTCTTCATCAACTTGTCAAAACCGGGCGGGAGGCCGGGAAGGCCGCCACCGCCACCGGGCAGGCCCGGCATTCCGCCGCCGCCCAGCATTCCACCCAAACCGCCTGCCTTGCCCAGCAGAGCGCCCAGCCCCTTCATGCCGCCCATCTTCTTGATGCGCTTCATGGCAGAGGCCATTTCCTGATGCATTTTCAGCAGCTTGTTCACGTCCTGCACCGTGGTGCCGGAGCCGTTGGCAATGCGGATCTTGCGCTTGGCATTGATCAGTTCGGGCTTGCTGCGTTCCTTGCCCGTCATCGAGGTAATGATGGCATCCATGCGCAGCAGCACGCGATCATCCATGCCCGATTGGGCCATGGCCGCCTGCGCCTTCTTCATGCCGGGGATCATTCCCGCAATCGCACCCAGCCCGCCCATGCGCTTCATCTGATTGAGCTGCGCGCGCAGATCATTCATGTCAAACTGGCCCTTGGCCATCTTCGCGGCGAGCGCCTCGGCCTCTTCGGCCTGGATCGTTTCGGCGGCGCGTTCGACGAGCGAGACAACATCGCCCATCCCAAGAATGCGGCTGGCGACACGGCCGGGATGGAACTGATCCAGCCCATCCAGCTTTTCACCTGTGCCGACAAACTTGATCGGCTTGCCGGTGACGGCTCGCATCGAGAGCGCCGCGCCGCCACGCGCATCGCCATCCATGCGGGTGAGGATAACGCCCGTCAGCGCAACCTGCTCTCCGAAGGACTTGGCGACATTGACCGCGTCCTGACCGGTCAGGCTATCGACCACCAGCAGCATTTCAGCAGGCGACGAGACGTCCGCCACCGCGCGCATTTCGTCCATCAAGGCCTGATCGACATGCAAACGCCCTGCGGTATCGAGCAGCAATACGTCAAAGCCTTGCAGCTTCGCCGCCTGCATGGCGCGCCGCGCGATTTCCACTGGCTGCTGCCCTGCCACGATCGGCAGCGTCGCCACCTCGATCTGCGTGCCGAGCACCGCCAGCTGTTCCTGCGCGGCGGGGCGATTGACGTCCAGAGACGCCATCATCACCTTCTTGCGCTCTTTATCCTTCAGGCGCTTGGCGATTTTGGCCGTGCTGGTCGTCTTACCCGAGCCTTGCAGACCAACCATCATGATGATGGCAGGCGGCGTGGTGGCCAGATCAAGATCGCTGGTTTCGCTGCCCAGCATCTCCACCAGTGCATCATTGACGATCTTGACGACCTGCTGGCCCGGCGTGATCGATTTCAGAACTGACTGGCCAACCGCCTTGGACGTGACGCTATCCACGAACGAGCGCACCACCGGCAGGGCCACATCGGCCTCCAGCAGCGCGATGCGGACTTCGCGCATCGCTTCGCGCACATCATTCTCGTTGAGCGCACCACGGCCGCGCAGCCGGTCAAAGACCCCGCCCAGCCTTTCGCTCAAACTCTCGAACATGCGCTCGCTCCGGTTCAAATGCCCCAAAACGCAAAGCGCCGGCGGACGAAACCTCGTCAGCCAGCGTGCGCCCGCAGGCGGAAAATGTATCGCTTTCCTTGAAAAGCGGAATGGGCCTTAGCGTGATCGCCGCCATTCGTCAATTCGCGTTGATCTCGATCCATTTGTATGGATGCGACGAATATGCTTCGTATCGCGTCAACCTGCTCGTTTTAAGCCAAAATTCATTCCTGTGTGCGATTCACTCGCAAAATTTGTGGGGCAATATGAATGACCAAGGGTAGCACGCCGGACACAAAGGCAGGCTTCATCGTCCGGCTGATCGGTCTCGATATCATCCTGGCAGCGGTGATCATGGCCGGAACCATCCTGCTGGTGAAGAATGCCGGGCGGATGCTGGGATACGCCTTTGGAGCCATTGACGGGCTTCAATTCGCGCGCGGCAACTCGTTCCTGATTGCAGTGTCGCTCAATCTGGCGCTGCTGCTGATCGGCTATCGCCGCTATCGCGATCTCAGCCGTGAAGTGCAGGAACGCAAGGCCGCCGAAGAGCGCGCGCTGCACCTCTCATCACGCGATCCCCTGACCGGGCTTCTCAACCGCCGCTCGCTGTGTGAGGACGGCACCGCAATGCTGAAGCGCGCGCAAGAAAGCGGCAAGGCTGTAGCGGTCATCCTGATCGACCTTGATCATTTCAAGAATGTCAACGACGTCCATGGCCATGGCGTGGGCGATTCGCTGCTGCGCACTGCGGCATCCATCATCTTGGAAAAACTGCCTGTGGGCGCCTTGATTGCGCGCTTGGGGGGGGACGAATTCGCCTGTGCACTCACCTATGACGAAGGGCAGGACAATTCGGTGACCTATATGGTCGATCAGATCGTCCAGAACTTCACCCAACCGCTGGTGGCAGACCGTATCGTAGTTCATGCCGGGGCCTCTATTGGCGTGGCGCGCAGCACGAGTGACGCCGATATTGAGGGCCTGATCCGTCGCGCAGATATCGCCATGTATGCCGCCAAACATGCCGGGCGCAACCGCATGGCCTGGTTCGACGAATCGATGGAGCAAGACCTCCAAACGCGCAACGAAACCGAAAATGCGATGCGCAGTGGCATCACCAAATCCGAATTCATCCCCTATTTCGAACAGCAGATCGATCTGAGTTCACAACGGATCACCGGATTTGAAGTGCTAGCCCGTTGGGAGCATCCGTTGCGCGGTCTGGTGCCGCCCGATGAGTTTATTCCGATTGCCGAAGAAACCGGCATGATTGGCGATATTTCCGAAATGGTGATCCGCAAGGCGCTGGCCGTCGCCAAGGATTGGGACCACGCCATCACGATTTCGGTCAACATCTCGCCGGTGCAATTGCGCGATCCGTGGCTGGCGCAGAAGATCGTCAAGATCCTCATCGAAACCGGCTTTCCGGCCAGCCGCCTTGAAATCGAAATCACCGAATCGGCACTGTTCGACAATCTGGCGCTGGCACAATCGATCATCACCTCGCTCAAAAATCAGGGCATCCGCATCGCGCTTGACGATTTCGGCACCGGCTACAGTTCGCTTGCTCACCTGCGCGCGCTTCCGTTTGACCGGATCAAGATCGACAAGAGCTTCGTCATGTCGATCCTCGAAAATAATGAAAGCGCGGCGATTGTGAACGCTATCTCCAGTCTGGGTGACAGCCTGAACCTGACCGTGACCGCCGAAGGCATCGAGGATTCAGATATTGCCGATCGCCTCGCCCCGATGGGCATCAGCAAGGGCCAAGGCTGGCACTATGGTATGCCGATGGATGGCGACAATGCTGCTGGAATGCTGGCGCGCCAGGCGGCAGGCGAACAGGTGGTGCCGAGCCATGTTGGCGTAAAGCGCATCCGCGCGGCGGCCTGACCCGCTTGTTGGACTTGGCGGCACTGCGTCGCTAAGGGGACAGCATGGCAGACCGGTTCCACAAGATGCACGGATTGGGCAATGATTTTGTCCTGATCGACGCGCGCGAAGCGCCCGTGGCCATGACAGCTGCCCGAGCCCGCGCCATCGCCGACCGGCGCACGGGTATCGGCTTTGACCAGTTGATCCTGATCGAACCGTCCGAAACAGCAGACGCGAAGTTGCGCTTCTTCAACGCCGATGGCAGCGAAGTGGGGGCGTGCGGCAATGGCACGCGGGCAGCGGCCCTCTTCATTGGCGGCGATGCCACGCTTGAGACCGATGGTGGGCTGCTTTTGGCGAGCACCGAAGGCGGACTGGCTTCGGTCAATATGGGCCAGCCCCGCTTTGACTGGGATGCGATCCCGCTGGCTTACCCGATGGATACAAGGGCCTTACCGCTGGGCTGGGGCGAGCTGGAAAATCCGGCCGCCGTCAATGTCGGTAATCCGCACGCAATCTTCTTCGTTCCGGATACAGACGCTGTGCCGCTGGATGACTTTGGCGGGGACATCGAACATGATCCGGTTTTCCCCGAGCGGGTGAACGTGAACGTGGCGAGCATCGCCTCCCCAACCCATATCCGCCTGCGTGTATGGGAGCGCGGTGTGGGACTGACCCGCGCGTGCGGCACCGGGGCTTGCGCCACCGCCGTCGCCGCGATCCGCGCCCGGCTGGTGCAATCGCCGGTTACCGTCTCCCAACCCGGCGGCGATCTGACCATCGACTGGGCGGAAGGCGACCCCATCACCATGACTGGCCCGGCCACCTATCTCTACGCTGGGGAGACCGATTGGAGCCGCTTCGGGTGAGCGGTGCGGAGATTGTCAGCTTCGGCTGCCGCCTCAACATCGCCGAAGGGGAAGCCATCCGCCAAGCTGCGGGCGATGCGGATGATCTGATCATCTTCAACACCTGCGCCGTCACCGCTGAGGCGGAGCGGCAAGCGCGTCAAGCGATCCGCAAGTCCGCCCGCGCCCATCCAGAGAAGCGCATCATCGTGACCGGATGTGGCGCGGAAATTTCGCGCGGCACCTATGAGGCGATGCCGGAAGTTTCTGGGGTTGTGGGAAATTTGGGGAAGGGGGATGCATCCTCATTTTCGTCATTCCCGCGAAGGCGGGAATCGGGCTGGGCGGAAAGCGGCTCCCGCCTTCGCGGGAGCGACGTAACTCCTGCCCTCTCCGGCCTCGATCACGCCCGCGCATTCGTGGAGGTCCAGAATGGCTGCGATCATGATTGCACCTTCTGCGTCACCACCCTCGCGCGCGGACCAAGCCGCTCTGTTCCGGCAGGCGGTGTGATTGATGCCATCAAGGAAGTGCTCGCACGTGGCCAACAGGAAGCGGTGCTGACTGCCGTCGACCTCACCAGTTACGGCGCGGATCTTCCTGGACAGCCGACGCTCGGCCTGCTGGTCGAGCGCATTTTGAAGGCCGTGCCAGACCTGCCCCGTCTGCGCCTCTCCTCGCTCGACTGTATCGAGATTGATGAGCGCCTGTTCGATCTGATCGCCCACGAACCGCGCCTGATGCCGCATCTGCATCTCTCGCTGCAATCGGGCGATGACATGATCCTGAAACGCATGAAGCGCCGCCACAGCCGCACTGATGCCGTGTCTCTTATCCAGCGGCTCAAGGCCGCTCGCCCTGAGCTGACCATTGGCGCAGATCTGATCGCAGGCTTCCCCACCGAAGACGACGCCATGTTCGCCAACACGCTGGCGCTGCTCGACGATGCAGACATCGTGCTGACCCATATCTTCCCATATTCGCCCCGCCCCGGCACGGCAGCGGCGCGGATGCCGCAAGTGGCGCATTTAGTCGCCAAGGATCGCGCCGCTCAGTTGCGTGAGAAAGCCGAAGCCCGGCAGGCCGCGTGGCTTGAGACGCTCATTGGCAGCGTTCAGCCCGTGCTGATCGAAAATCGCCAAAGCGGCCATGCGCCAAACTTCGCCAAAGTTCGCATGGAATCGCCCGCTGCGCCACGCGGCACGCTTCTCCCGCTTCGCATCACTGGCAGGAACGGCCAGACCCTGCTAGGCGCGCCAGCATGAGCGACACCTCCTGGCACAAGCGCCTGATCGGCGGCTTTAAAAAGACATCCGAGCGGCTGACCGAGAACCTCACCGGCCTTGTCACCAAGTCCAAGCTCGATGCGGCTGCGCTCGATGATATTGAAGAGGCGCTGATCGTTTCAGACCTTGGCCCCGCGATGGCTGCGCGCATCCGCGACCGGCTGGGCGACGCGCGCTACGAACGCGGCATCGATGAAGACGGCATCCGCGCCGTTCTGGCAGACGAGATCGAAGCCACATTGGCCCCCGTCGCCAAGCCGCTTGAAGTGGAGGCGTTCCCGCGTCCGCAGGTCATCCTCGTTGTCGGCGTCAACGGATCGGGCAAGACCACGACCATCGCCAAGCTCGCCAACCTGTTTCTGGAGCAGGATTATGGTGTGATGCTGGCCGCCGGAGACACGTTCCGTGCGGCGGCCATCGGTCAGCTGAAAGTCTGGGCGGAGCGGCTGGGTGTACCCATCGTTTCCGGGCCTGAGGGCGGAGACGCGGCGGGCATCGTGTTTGACGCCGTGAAGGAAGCGACGGCCAAGGGCATCGACGTGCTGATCGTCGACACCGCAGGCCGCCTCCAGAACAAGTCCGAACTGATGGACGAACTCGCCAAGATCCGCCGCGTGCTCGGCCGCATAAACCCCGCAAGCCCGCATGACGTGGTACTGGTGCTCGATGCGACCACCGGGCAGAATGCCCTCTCCCAGATCGAGGTGTTCAAGGAAGTCGCGGGCGTGACGGGGTTGGTGATGACCAAGCTGGATGGCACCGCGCGCGGCGGCGTGCTGGTGGCCGCAGCAGACAAGTTCGGCCTGCCCGTCCATGCCATTGGCGTGGGCGAAAAGATCGAGGATTTGCGCCCCTTCGATGCGAAGGAACTGGCGGCGATTATTGCAGGGAATGCGGCATGAGCGAGCAAGCGAAACCGGAGACGAAACCCGCAGGCTGGCTGCCCTTTGCCATTGATTTCGGCCCGCTGCTGATCTTTTTCCTGACCTTCAAATTCGGGCAGAATGGCGAAGGCCCGATCGCGATCACAGCCGCCGCCATCAAGGCGACCGGCATCTTCATGGTCGCGATCCTCGTCGCGCTCGCCGTTTCGCAATGGAAGCTCAAGCGGATTTCGCCGATGCTCTGGCTCTCGGCCATTCTCGTCATCGGCTTCGGCGCGCTGACCATCTATTTCCATGATGAGAAGTTCATCCAGATCAAGCCGACGCTAATCTATTTGCTGCTCGGCGGGCTGTTGATCGGCGGGCTCTTCTTCAACAAGCCGCTGCTCAAATATGTGCTCGAACATGGTTATGACGGACTGTCCGAACATGGCTGGACGGTGCTGACGCGCAACTGGGCGCTCTATTTTATGGGGCTGGCGCTGGCGAACGAGATTGTCCGCCGCCAGTTTGATTTTGACACCTGGCTCAATTTCAAGGTGTGGGGCGTCACCATCATCTCCTTCCTGTTTGCTGCCGCTAATATTCCCATGCTGATGAAGCACGGGCTGGGCGCGGACATTGAGGAGGACGCACGCGACAATGGCTAACCGGGCCTCACAGATCGCAGCGTCGCGCTGGCTGATGGGCCTGAACGACTGCCACAATGTGGAGGATTTTCGCGAACTCGCCCGCCGTCGCCTGCCCTACCCCGTGTTCAACTATATCGACGGCGCGGCGGATGACGAAATCACCAAGGACCGCAACACCGCCTCCTTTGAGGGTTGCGATCTGGTGCCCGATGTGCTGGCGGGCGTGGACAGTATCGATATGTCCACCACCGTCATGGGTCGCAAGATTGCCATGCCGCTCTTCCTCTCCCCCACCGCGCTGCAACGCATTTTCCATTGGCATGGCGAGCGCGGCGTGGCGCGCGCGGCGGAGACATTCGGCACCTATTTCGGCATTTCCAGCCTCTCGACGGTCAGCATCGAAGAGATTGGCCAGATGGTCTCCAGCCCCAAGCTGTTCCAGCTTTATATCCACAAGGATAAGGGGCTGAACCATGCGCTGGTGGACGCCTGCAAGGCAGCGAAGTTCGACGCCATCGCGCTGACGGTGGACACCATCGTTTCCGGCAATCGCGAACGCTGCAAGCAGACCGGGTTTACGACCCCGCCCAAGATCACGCCCGCTTCGTTCGTCAGTTACGCAACCAAACCCGCCTGGGCTTTGAACTTCCTGTTCCGCGAACGCTTTTCTCTGCCCAATCTGGAGAGCCATGTTTCGGCAGGATCAACCGAACCGATTTCCATCCAGAATTATTTCAACACCCAGCTCGATCAGTCGATGGACTGGAAAACCGCTGAGCAGGTGCGCGCACAATGGGGCGGCGAATTTTGCCTGAAGGGCGTGATGAGCGTGGCCGATGCCAAGCGCGCGGTGGATATTGGGGCAACCGCAATCATGGTCTCCAACCATGGCGGGCGCCAGCTCGATGGCAGCCGCGCGCCGTTCGACCAGCTCGCTGAAATCTGCGACGCCGTGGGCGACAAGCTCGACGTGATCTGTGATGGCGGCGTGCGGCGCGGCAGCCATGTCTTGAAGGCGCTCAGCGTGGGCGCAAAGGCCGTCTCGGGCGGACGGCTCTATCTCTACGCACTCGCCGCCGCAGGCCAGCCCGGTGTGGAGCGCACACTGGGCAATCTGCGCGACGAAATCGAACGCGGCATGAAGCTGATGGGCGTCAAGAGCGTGAGTGAGCTCAGCCGGGATCGGCTGCGCTGGCGATAAACATCACATGGGATGAATTTTGACATTTCCCTGTCCGATGCTCAGGGCCGACCAAGAAAAAACCCCGCCCGGATCGCTCCGGACGGGGTTTTTCTTACCCTAGCAATGCAGGATCAGCTTACATCGCGCCGTGCGCGAGAGCTGCGAGCAGCAGCAGCGCCACGATGTTCGTGATCTTGATCATCGGGTTGACGGCGGGGCCAGCGGTATCCTTGTAGGGATCGCCCACGGTATCGCCGGTCACAGCAGCCTTATGGGCTTCGCTGCCCTTGCCGCCATGATTGCCGTCTTCGATATACTTCTTGGCATTGTCCCAAGCGCCGCCGCCCGAGGTCATCGAGATGGCAACGAAGAGGCCGCCCACGATCACGCCCAGCAGGAGCGCGCCGAGAGCTGCAAAGCCTTCCGCCTGACCCGCAATCGCCGCGATCACATAATAGACCACGATCGGGGCCAGCACCGGCAGCAGAGACGGGATGATCATTTCCTTGATCGCCGCCTTGGTGACCAGATCGACCGTGCGCGCATAATCGGGCTTGGTTTCATAGGTCATGATGCCGGGGTTCGCCTTGAACTGCTCACGCACGTCCTTAACGACTTCACCCGCTGCACGGCCCACCGCCGTCATGCCCATCGCACCGAACAGGTACGGCAGGAGCGCGCCGAGCAGCAGCCCGACGATGACATAGGGGTTTTCAAGGCTGAAGCTGATTTCGCCATTTTCCGCCAGGCCGTCGGTCAGCGCCGGGAAGAAGGCGCGAAGGTCGGTCGTGTAGGCTGCGAACAGCACCAGAGCAGCAAGACCCGCCGAACCAATGGCATAGCCCTTGGTGACGGCCTTGGTGGTGTTGCCCACCGCGTCGAGCGCGTCGGTCTTTTCACGAACCGAATCATCAAGACCCGCCATTTCAGCAATGCCGCCCGCGTTGTCCGTCACCGGACCATAAGCGTCGAGCGCGACAACCATGCCCGCCAGCGCCAGCATCGCAGTCGCAGCGAAGGCGATACCGATCAGGCCCGCCAGCTTGAACGCGATGATGATGCCGCCGCAGATCACAAGCGTTGGCAGTGCGGTCGATTCAAGGCTGATCGCCAGACCCTGAATGACGTTGGTGCCATGGCCGGTTTCAGACGACTTGGCGATCGAGCGCACCGGACGATAGTTGGTGCCCGTGTAATATTCGGTGATCCAGATGATCAGGCCGGTCACGATCAGACCCAGCAGCGAGCAATAGAACAGGGTGCGGCCCGTAAAGGACACTTCCGAACCCAGATCGCCATAGCTCATGGCCGTTTCCATATCACCGAGCGCAAAGCCGATGGCCCACCAGATGGCAGGAACCGAAAGCAGCGCCGTCACCAGGAAGCCCTTGTACATGGCACCCATGATGTTGTTCGAGGAACCGAGCTTGACGAAATAGGTGCCGATGATCGACGTCAGAACGCACACGCCACCAATCAGCAGCGGAAGCGACATGAGCGGCATGATGTCTGCCGCGCCCTTCACGAGCAGCGCGATCAGGACCATGGTGGCCCCGACGGTCACGACATAGGTTTCGAACAAGTCCGCGGCCATACCTGCGCAGTCGCCCACATTGTCGCCCACGTTATCGGCAATCACGGCCGGGTTACGGGGATCGTCTTCCGGGATACCGGCTTCGACCTTGCCGACAAGGTCCGCGCCGACGTCTGCCGCTTTGGTGAAGATACCACCGCCGAGACGTGCGAAGATCGAGATGAGCGAGGCACCGAAGGCCAGTGCGACGAGCGCATCAACAACCGCACGGCTGTTCGCTTCAAGGCCTGCAACGCTGGTGAGATACCAGAAGAAGCACGCAATCGCGAGCAAGGCGAGGCCTGCCACGAGCATACCGGTGATGGCACCTGCGCGGAACGCCAGCGTGAGACCGGCCTGAAGGCCCGTCTGTGCAGCGGCTGCCGTGCGGACGTTGGAGCGCACCGAGATGTTCATCCCTATATAGCCCGCCACGCCCGAAAGCACGGCCCCGATCAGAAAGCCCACAGCAGAAGTGGCCCCCAGGAACGCATAGACCAGCACCGCCACAACCACGCCCACCATGGCAATGGTGCGATACTGACGACCCAGATAGGCTTGCGCGCCTTCCTGAATCGCTGCCGCAATTTCCTGCATTTTGGCGTTACCGGCATCTGCCGCCAGCACCTGTCGGCTTGTTACGAAGCCGTAAACGACGGCCAACAGGCCGAACGCAATAGCAATTTCAACCATCATCAGGGCTATCCCTTCCCCCCAAAATTAAACATGTCCCACGTCAGCGGAATCAGATTCCGCCGCGCATAACGTCGCGGGCTATGCGGTAAGCAAAACCTTAATGCAAGGCTTTGCCGACCCGTTCAGGCGTCGCGGAGCCGCCCTACGGAGCCTAGGCGCGGCGCATCGTCCAGTTCGGCATCCTCCTTGATCCGCCGCCGCAGCACATCGCGCACTTCATGAACAGAGGCGATCACCGGACCAACGGCAACGCCCAGATCAACCAGCACCGATTCAGAGAGTTGCAGTGAGCTTTCGAGCGTGTCGGGCACAGCGTCGCTCGCTCCTGCGCGATAAAGTTCGGCGGCATGATCCACATCGCGCGCACGCGCCACGATGGTGAGATCGGGATAATGATCGCGCAGCCAGCGGGTCAGCCGCACATTCTGTACGGGATCGTCCATCGTCAGCACCACCGCGCTCGCCCGTTCGGGGTGGAGCGCTTCTATGGTGCGCGTCCGGCTGGCATCGCCAAATCGCACAGGCCGACCGGCCCGCACGCCCTGATCCGCCTGATCAACATCGGCTTCGAGCACCAGATAGGGCTGATTGTGCGTCTCCAGCATGTCGGCCACCATTTGCCCCACCCGGCCATAGCCGATCAGGATGGCGTGCTTTTCCTCCGGAACAGGGGTTGCTGGCTTGGCCGCAGCCTCGCGCAAATCAAGCCGCCGGGCGATACTGTGGCCAATCCGCGCGAGCAGCGGCGTGATTGTCATGCCAATCGCCGTCACCACCTGCCAGAAGTTCGCTGCATTCTGATTGATCAGCCCGCCTGCCGCTGCTGCCCCCAGAACGATCAGCGTGGTTTCGGACGGACTGGCCATCAGCACCGATGTTTCTGCCGCCAGCCCGCGCTGCACCCGCCCGGCGCGCAGCAGCGCCATCGTCACAACCGATTTAATAAACACCACCGTCGCCGTGGCGAGCAGCATCTTGAACCAGTTCGCCGCCAGCAGATCGAGGTTGAGTGACATGCCCACGGTAATCAGGAACACCCCCAGCGCCAGCCCTTTGAACGGCAGCGTCACCGCTTCCACCTCATGCGCATAGGGCGTTTCGGCAATCAGCAGCCCCGCAAACAGCGCGCCCACAATGGGCGAGAGCCCCACCGCCATCGTGGCCAGACTCGCCACAATGGCGATCAGCAGACTGGCCGAGAGGAACAGCTCCGGGCTTTTGGTGCGCGCGGCTTGCGCGAACAGACTGGGGAGCAGGAACCAGCCGAGCGCCATCATGACCACAATCAGCAGCGCCCCCTGCCCCAGCACCGTGCCGAGATGGACCAGACCATCCGCCCCGGCTGGTGCTGCCAGCGCACCCAGCAGGAAGATGATCGGCACCAGTGCAATATCTTCAAACAGCAGCATCGCGAGCGCGAGCTTGCCCACCGGCGTGTTCGGCCCGGCAATCGGGAGCACCCACGCCGTGGAGGACAGCGCGAGCGCCAGCCCCAGACCCAGCGCCGCGTTGAAGCTGTTGCCCGCCATGAACAGCGCAAAGGCGATGATCGCTGCCGAACCCAGCAACTCCGCGCCACCGAACCCCACCAGCCGCTTGCGCATCCGCCACAAACGGCCAAAGCTCAATTCCAACCCGATGGAAAAGAGCAGCAGGATGACGCCCAGTTCGGCAATCGGCGCGATGGCAGCGGGGTCTGCAATCGAGAGATATTTGAGCCACGGCCATTCAGCGGCAAAGCGCGCCAGCCCATAGGGGCCGACCAATATGCCCACCAGAATGAAGCCGATAATAGGCGTAATGCGGAACCGGGCGAATGTGGGGATCACGATGCCTGCTGCGGCGAGGATCACAAGCGCGTCAGAATAATGTCCGGGGTCCAGATGTTCGTTCATTGGTTCACCCTAGCGGCAGAGTGTGGCAGTGTCACCGCATGGAACCCGATGTTCTGATTCTCGGCGGCGGGCCGGCAGGCATGATGGCCGGACTGCTGTTTGCGCGAGCCGGAGTGTCCACGCTGGTGCTGGAGAAACATGCCGATTTCCTCCGCGATTTCCGGGGGGATACGGTTCACCCCTCCACCATGGAAATTCTCGACCAGTTGGGAATGCTGGAGCGCTTCCTCGCGCGCCCGCACAGCCGCATCGCACAGGCCCGCATCACCATCGCCGGGCAGACGCTGACGATCGGCGATCTCAGCCATCTCGATACCCCCGCCCCCTTCATTGCGATGATGCCGCAATGGGAATTTCTGGATTTCCTCCATCAGGAAGCGCGCGCCTTCTCCGCCTTTGCGCTGGAGATGGAGGCGGAAGCGGTTTCACTGGTTGAGGAGAAGGGGCGGATCAGCGGGGCCGTGCTGGCCGATGGACGCACCATCCGTGCGCGCAAGCTGGTGATCGCGGCAGACGGGCGCGGTTCGATCATCCGGCGGCAAGAGCTGCTCCCCGTCACCGCGCTCGGCGCACCGATGGACGTGTTCTGGTTCGCCCTGCCCAAGGCCGATGCGGGCGAGGATGCGTTGCGCGGCAGTTTCGATGCGGGCCGCATCTTCGTGCTGATTGACCGGGACAGCTATTGGCAGTGCGCCATGATCATCCCCAAGGGCGGCGGGGCTGATCTGCTGGCGCAGGGCATGGACACCATCCGCGCGCGGATCGAAGCAGCTTTGCCCGATCTCGGCCCACTGGACGGCGTGCTGACTGATCCTGACCAACTGCACCTGCTCTCGGTCGCGCTCGACCGGCTGGATCGCTGGTACCGCCCGGGCTTGCTTGCGATTGGCGATGCGGCCCACGCCATGTCTCCGATTGGCGGCATTGGCATCAATCTGGCCATTCAGGATGCCGTGGCGGCGGCGAACATCCTGGCTGGCCCAATGCAGGAGGGGCGTGATCCTGATCCGTTGCTGGCGCGCGTGCAGGCCAAGCGCCTTTGGCCAACGCGCGTCATTCAGGCCGGGCAGAAGCTGGCGCAGGATCGCGTGATCGGGCCGCTGCTCGCACAGCCCACGCCGCTCACGCGCCCACCATGGCCGTTGCGGCTGATGAACAGCATGCCGCTGCTGCGCCGCATTCCGGGCCGGATCATCGGCCTTGGCATTGCGCGAGAGCGGGTGCGCTCGCCTCAGGCCTTGGGCTGATCGACCACGCGGATCGAAAGTTCGCGCAACTGCTTCATTTCGGCAGCAGAGGGCGCGCCCATCAGCAGGTCTTCCGCGCGCTGGTTCATCGGGAAGAGCGTGATTTCGCGCAGGTTCTGCACGCCGCACAGCAGCATCACCATGCGGTCCACACCCGCAGCCATCCCGCCATGCGGCGGCGCGCCATATTGGAAAGCGCGGTACATGCCGCCAAAGCGCGCTTCGACATCAGCCTGTGACAGCCCGGTCAGTTCGAACGCCTTGACCATCAGGTCGGGAT
Source organism: uncultured Sphingomonadales bacterium (assembly GCA_937870585.1). Taxonomy (GTDB): domain Bacteria; phylum Pseudomonadota; class Alphaproteobacteria; order Sphingomonadales; family Sphingomonadaceae; genus Aquisediminimonas. Next base: position 20,583 of record CALMZE010000159.1, read on the forward strand.
GCTGGTTGCGGATCGAGCCCGAGGCGAGCTCATAGCCGTTGCAGACCATGTCATATTGATAGGCCTTGATGGTGAGCGGATCTTGCGTCTGGAGCGCCTCCATCCCGCCCTGCGGCATCGAGAAGGGGTTGTGCGCGAAATCGACCTTCTTTTCCTCTTCGCTCCATTCATAGAAAGGGAAGTCGATGATCCAGCAGAAGCGGAACGCATCCTTGTCGACCAGATCAAGGCTTTCGCCGACGCGGGTGCGGGCGGCACCGGCCAGCTTGGCGGCCTGTTCGGCCTTGCCTGCCGCGAAGAAGCAGCCATCATCGGGGCCAAGGCCGAGCGCGTCATAGAGCGCGATCATGCCCTCTTCGCCGTGATTCTTGGCAATTGGCCCGCCAAATTCGCCGCCCTTGCGCGTGACATAGCCAAGGCCTGCATGGCCCTCGCTGCGCGCCCAATCATTCATTTCATCGAAGAATTTGCGGCTCTTTTCCGCCGTCTTGGGGGCCGGAATGGCACGAACGACACCGCCCGAACCCACAATCTTTTCAAACAGGCCAAAGCCTGATGCCGCAAAGTGCGACGAGACATCCTTGATGATCAGCGGATTGCGCAGATCGGGCTTGTCGGTGCCATAATCGAGCATCGCCTGCGAATAGGGAATTCGCGGGAACTCACCTGCGGGCGTCACAGTCTTGCCCTCGGCAAAGCTTTCAAACACGCCCGCCATCACCGGCTCCATCGTGTCCCACACTTCTTCCTGCGTGACGAAGCTCATTTCCAGATCGAGCTGGTAGAATTCGCCGGGCAGGCGGTCGGCACGCGGATCTTCATCGCGGAAGCACGGCGCAATCTGGAAATAGCGGTCAAAACCCGCGACCATCAGCAGCTGCTTATACTGCTGCGGCGCTTGCGGCAGCGCGAAGAATTTGCCGGGGTGGATACGGCTGGGCACCAGAAAGTCACGCGCGCCTTCCGGGCTGGAGGCGGTCAGGATCGGCGTCGAATATTCGGTGAAGCCAATATCTTCCATGCGGCGGCGCGTTTCGCGGATGATCTGCGTGCGCTTCACAATGTTCGCGTGCAGCGTTTCACGTCGCAGATCGAGGAAGCGGTATTTGAGGCGGATTTCCTCGGGATACTCCTGCTCGCCCGCGACCGGCAGCGGCAGTTCTTCAGCGCGGCTCAGCACGGTAGCGCTGCGGGCAAACACTTCGATCTCACCGGTCGGCAAGTTGGCGTTGACCGTCGAAGCCGAGCGCGCCTTCACTTCGCCATCGATTGTCACCACGCTTTCGACCCGCAGCCCTTCCAGCACAGCCAGTGCCGGGCTGTCGCTATCGGCCACAATCTGCGTGATGCCATAATGATCGCGCAGATCGACGAACAGCACGCCGCCATGATCGCGCTTGCGGTGGACCCAGCCGGACAGGCGGATCGTCTGGCCAACATCGGCGGCGCGCAACAGGGCGCAAGTGTGGGTGCGGTAAGCGTGCATGATCAAAATTCTCGCGGAAAAATCCAAGCCGCGCCTAACAACCGCTCCATGCCCCTTTGTCAAGCCGCGCAGGTCCGCTATGGGGGCTTTCCATGAAGATACACCCCCTGATCGAGGATAGCGAAACGCTCGCCGCCCTCTGCGCGCGCCTCGCCACGGCAGACTTTGTCACGGTTGATACCGAATTCATGCGCGAAAGCACCTTTTGGCCGGAACTCTGCCTGATCCAGATTGCTGATGACAAGGAGGCTGCGGCCATTGATCCGATGGCTGATGGGATCGACCTGACGCCTCTGCTCGATCTGATGACGAACAATGAGGATGTGCTGAAGGTTTTCCACGCGGGCGGGCAGGATGTGGAAATCATCTACAACCTGACCGGAAAGACCCCTCACCCGATCTTCGATACGCAGATTGCCGCCATGGCCTTGGGGCAGGGCGAACAGATTGGTTATGCCAGCCTTGTGGAAAGCTGGTGCGGCGTTGCGCTGGACAAGGGCGCGCGCTTTACCGATTGGGCACGCCGCCCGCTCGACAAGCGCCAGATTGATTACGCCATTGGCGACGTCACTTATCTCTCGCAGATATTTCCCAAGATGCTCAAGCAGCTGATCAAGAATGGCCGGGGTGTCTGGCTGAATGACGAGATGGAGCGGCTGGCCGATCCGACGAGCTACCAGAATGATCCCGAAACCGCGTGGAAACGTGTGAAGGTCTCTGGCCGCAAGCCCGAATTGCTGGGCCGCATCAAGGCGCTGGCGGCTTGGCGCGAGCGTGAGGCGCAGGGCAAGAATCTGCCGCGCGGTCGCATCTGCAAGGATGAGACGCTGGCCGATATTGCCGCGCACCCGCCGCGTCAGCAGTCTGATCTGGCCAAGGTGCGCGGGCTTTCTGCCACCTGGGCGTCGAACGATATTGGCGGGCGCATGATGGAGGCGCTGGCCAATGCCGAGCCGATGGGGGCTGATGAAATGCCGCCGCGTCAGGACCGCAAGCCCGGCCTCACCAAGGATGGCGCGCTGGTGGCGGATTTGCTCAAGCTGCTGCTGAAGATCCGCGCCAAGGAAATTGGCGTTGCCGCACGGCTGCTCGCCCGCTCGGACGAACTGGAAGCGCTCGCCGCCGGACAGCGCGAAGGCCTCTCGCTTCTAAATGGTTGGCGCTACAAGGAATTCGGTTGCGATGCGCTGGAATTGGTGGAAGGAAGGCTCGCCTTCGCCGTAGAAAACGGCAAATTGCACATGGCGCGCACCGCGCCGGAAAGCGAGTCGCCCGATGTTCCGAATCCCGCTGCCGCTGATCCTGCTGACGACAGCGTGCGCGCCGGTTGAGCCCATGCCTGTTGAGCACGGCGCCGGGCATTGCAACATGGATGCAGCCAAAGCGCTGATCGGCGAGAAAATGAGCGACAAGACCGGGCAGAAAGCGCGCGCGCTCGCAGGCGCTGGCATGGTCCGCTGGGTGCGACCCGGACAGGCGGTCACGATGGATTATCGCGAAGACCGGCTGAACATCATGCTCGATGACAAGGACCGGATAACCCGGCTCAGCTGCGGATAGGGCACCGCCGCGCGATTGCAGCGATGCCCATTATTCCGGCTTATTGAGAAAGCGCGACGCGCCCGTCCTCAAGGTAGATCGAATCGACCGCGCCATAGCGGACCGAGCAGGTGAAATTGCGCCGTTCGGACTGGCGATCACGCCAGCCATCGCGGCTTTCCACCACGCCTTCGACGTCCCAGCCATCGTTGCTCTTGCGCACCTGATTGATGTCACGCACGCTGGCAGTCCGCCCGGCCTTGCTTTCGGCGGCTTGCGCGCAGGCATCCACCGCCTGATCCTCGCTCGCGATATCGCCATTGCGGGTCGAAGAGCTGCGGTCGTCGCGCCGATCCTGAGGATAGTCCACGCTCGGCGCACGCTCGCGCTGCTTCTTCGCCTTTGAAGAAAGCACAGCACCAGTCAGGATCGCGCCGATCAGCACACCCGCCAGCACTTCGCCGGTGTCATCGTCGCCACGATGGTGACGGCCCCAGCCGCGTCCGCCGCCCCAGCTTGAGCCGATGCTGCCCCAGCTATTGCCCCAGCCTGTACCGAAGCCGATGCTGCCATAGCCGCGCGCCATGGCGGGCGTGATCGAAGTGGAGAGCATGGCGAGGCCCAGACTGCCTGCCAAAACCTTGCGAGAGAAGCTCATAACACGCCTCAATCCAATACTGGGACTCGCCATTCGAGTCCGGAGGATGCTGATTTACAAGGGCAAAGCTGTCGCGTCCATGAACTGAATCAATCGCCGCTCATGCTGGACAGGCGGGCGACAGGCCTTTATCCGCCCGCCATGTCCATTCAGCCCTCCGACTCCATCCTGATCGTCGATTTCGGCAGTCAGGTGACGCAACTCATCGCACGCCGCGTGCGCGAGGCAGGCGTCTATTCCGAAATCGCGCCCTTCAACAGCGCCGAGGCTGCGTTTGAACGGATGAAGCCCAAGGGGATTATCCTCTCCGGCTCCCCGGCGAGCGTCCCGGCAGACGGGTCTCCCCGCGCGCCGCAATGCCTGTTTAATTCCGGCCTGCCGATCCTCGGCATCTGTTACGGCCAGCAGGTGATGAGCCACCAGCTCGGCGGCACTGTGCAGCCCGGAGACAGCGGCGAATTTGGCCGCGCGTTCATCGAAGTCTCCGATGACTGCCTGCTGTTCGACGGGCTGTGGGACAAGGGCTCGAAGCATCAGGTTTGGATGAGCCATGGCGACAAGGTGACGGCCTTCGCGCCCGGCTTCCGCGTGGTCGCCACGACCGAAGGCGCGCCGTTCGCGATGATCGCGGACGATGACCGCCGCTATTATGGCACGCAATTCCACCCCGAAGTGGTCCACACCCCCGATGGGGCGAAGCTGATCGCCAACTTCGTCCATAAGGTCTGCGGCCTGAAGGGCGACTGGACGATGGCCGAATTTCGCGCGACCAAGATTGCCGAAATCCGCGCGCAGGTCGGCGATGGCCGCGTGATTTGCGGTCTTTCGGGCGGAGTGGACAGCTCGGTCGCCGCGATCCTGATCCATGAAGCGATTGGCGATCAGCTGACCTGCGTGTTCGTCGATCACGGCCTGCTCCGCCTCGACGAGCGTGGGCAGGTCGAGCGGATGTTCCGCGATCATTATCACATTCCGCTGGTCGTGGTGGACGCCGAAGAGCGCTTCATGGCGGGCCTTGCGGGCGTCACCGATCCGGAGAAGAAGCGCAAATTCATTGGCGCTGAATTCATCAATGTGTTCGAGGAAGAGGCGAAGAAGCTGGGCGGCGCGGACTTCCTCGCGCAGGGCACGCTCTATCCGGACGTGATCGAAAGCGTCTCCTTCACCGGCGGGCCAAGCGTCACGATCAAGAGCCACCATAATGTCGGCGGGCTTCCGGCGCGCATGAACATGAAGCTGGTCGAACCCTTACGCGAACTCTTCAAGGATGAAGTGCGCGTGCTCGGCCGCGAACTGGGGCTGCCCGAAATTTTCGTGGGCCGCCACCCCTTCCCCGGCCCCGGCCTTGCCATCCGTATCCCCGGCGAAGTCACCAAGGAACGCTGCGACATTCTCCGGCAGGCCGATGCTGTCTATCTCGACGAAATCCGCAGCGCGGGGCTCTATGATGCGATATGGCAGGCGTTCGCCGTTCTCCTCCCCGTGCGCACCGTCGGCGTGATGGGCGATGGCCGCACCTATGACAGCGTCTGCGCACTGCGCGCCGTGACCAGCACCGACGGCATGACCGCCGACATCTACCCCTTCGACGCCGCCTTCCTCAGCCGCACTGCGACGCGGATCATCAACGAAGTGAAGGGCATCAACCGTGTGGTCTATGACTATACGTCCAAGCCGCCGGGCACGATCGAGTGGGAATAGGCCCCGCCTCGCCCGCCGACGCGCCCGCGGTGATTGCCTTGTGGGAGCGCTGTGGGCTGACGCGACCATGGAATGATCCTCAGGCAGACTTTGACCGGGCCTTGGCGCAAGAGGCTTCAACCATCCTTGTCGCGCGCGATGCAAAAGGCGTGGCAGGCAGTGTGATGGTGGGCGATGATGGGCATCGCGGCTGGGTCTATTACCTCAGCACCGATCCCGCGCGGCAAAAGCAAGGCATTGGCCGCGCTTTGATGGAGGCTGCCGAAGCCTGGCTGAAGGCGCGGGGCTGCCCCAAGATCCAGTTCATGGTCCGCACTTCGAACGCTCAGGCGCTCGGCTTTTACGAGCGGTTGGATTATGCGCTGCAAGAGGTGGTGACGCTGGGCCGGTTTCTGAACGACTGAGGCGTACCGGCCAGTAAAAAGCCCCGCCAAACCGGAGTTTGACGGGGCCTTTCAAAATCAGGATCAAACCAATCAGGCGGGCAAGCCGCTGATCGCCTTGATTTCCATGAAGTCCTTGAGGCCGAAGATGCCGGCTTCGCGACCATTGCCCGACTGCTTGTAGCCGCCAAACGGTGCGCCCGGCGTCGGGCCCCAATTGTTGATGGCGACGTTGCCCGCACGGAGCTTCGGCGCGACTTCAGCAGCCGCAGCCGGATCGCCGGAGATCGCAGCGGACAGACCATATTCGGTGTTGTTCGCAATCTCGATCGCCTGATCAAGGCTGTCATAGGTGATGATCGACGCGACGGGGCCGAAGATTTCTTCCTGCGCAATCCGCATGTCGGTCGTCACGCCAGAGAAGACCGTCGGCTTCACATAATAGCCGCGATTAAGGTTGCTCGGCAGGCCCGTGCCGCCGGTTTCTAGCTTCGCACCCTGATCGATCCCGGACTGGATGAGGCCCTGAATCTTCTCATATTGCGACTTGTTGACGACGGGGCCGATATGGCCACCTTCCTGCAACGGATCGCCCACCGGCATGGATTCCATGATGCCCTTCACAACGGCAATGGCTTCCTGTTCCTGATCCTTGTGGACCAGAATGCGCGCAGGGCTGATGCAGCTTTGGCCAGAGTTGATCCACACGCCAGATACGGTGGCCGGCAGAACGGCAGGCAGATCGGCACCCGGCAGAACGAGGTTCGGAGACTTGCCGCCCAGTTCCTGATGCACGCGCTTCACGGTATCGGCAGCCGCCTTGGCCACCATGATACCCGCGCGGGTCGATCCGGTGAAGCTCACCATTTCGATGTCCGGGTGCGAAGAAATGGCTTCACCCACGGTCAGGCCATCGCCCTGCACAAGGTTGAAAACACCCGCCGGAACGCCTGCTGCGTGCATGATTTCAGCAAAGATCGCCGCGTTGCCGGGGCATTCTTCCGAAGGCTTGAGCACCATGGTGTTGCCCGCTGCGATGCAGGGTGCAACCTTCAGCGCGATCTGGTTGAGCGGCCAGTTCCACGGCGTGATCAGGCCGACAACGCCGATGGGTTCATAAACGACCTTGTAGCCCGCCTTGCTTTCAGAGAAATCAAACTCCTGAAGCGCACCCATCGTGCCCATGAAGCCGCCGATGCCAGCGCCCACCTGCGCGGTCGCGGCAAAGCTGATCGGGGCACCCATTTCGTTGGACATTGAGAGCGCGAGATCGTTCGCACGCTTCTTATATTCCTCAATGATGCGGCCCATCAGCGCCAGACGTTCTTCCTTCGTCGTCTGGCTGAACGTCTTGAAGGCTTCGCGCGCGGCGGCAACGGCAGCGTCAACATCGGCCTTGGTGCCCAGCGTGATTTCCGTGCAGGCCTCTTCTGTGGAGGGGCTGATCACTTCGTGACGCTTGCCGCCGATGCTGTCGACCCACTGGCCGTTAATGTAGTTCTTGAGATAGCTGTCCATGGTGATCCTCTCTCTCCGGGGTTGGAATTCGGTCATCGGGCCGATTCGAGCCGATGCTGCATTGGTGATGTGGGGCTTTTGACGCGAAGGTCAAGGCCGCGTTTGTCAGGCGTGACTGTTTTAGGCAGAACGCGCCAGATGCGGAACGGTGTGCCCCCCTCCAGCGGCACAGGCTCCAGCCAGTCCGGCGTCTGACCTGCGGCAAGTTGTGCGTAAAAACCATGCGGCGCATCGCGCGTGTAGAGCGTCGATTCAGGGCTTCCGGGGCAAATCAGCACATAATCCGCATGGTGCCGCTCGACGACGATGCTGCGGGCTTCCTTGGCCGTCGCGCGGAAGGCCCGGTGGACATCGAGGATCAGATTGCCGTTGCGATGATAAGGCCCGGTGATCGAATTGTGGCGCGTCAGCGTGATGAGGCGCGGCGCAAGATCAACAAAGGTGAAGATCTTCGCCGGAGCCAGCCGGTTGAGGGGCGCATGTGCGGGAATGGTCGAGCAGCGCCGCCCCATGCGCGCAGCGTCAGGCGCTTTGGCTGCGCCGGGCTGCGCCTTCGCTGTGGCTTGATTGGCCGGGAGCCAGCGCACGCCCCATTGCACGGCGGCCCCGCCTAGTCCGACAACGATCACGCCCAGCCCGATGAGCGCCCAGACAGCCGCCAGTCGCGCAAACAATATTCCCCCCGGCCCCCCCGCCGGGGCGGCGAGGCCGGGCAGGAAAAGAAGCGGCGCCACTGGCCCCGCCCGCCCCTGCCACATCAGCATCAGCGCCGCTACCAGCGCCATGGCCGCAAGGCCAAGGTGTGCGGGAAGTCGCGTATCCTGCTTACGCTGCATGAGCAGCACACCATGCCCCACCAGACCGATGGCGACACTGACCAGCAGCGGAATCTTCGATTTCGGAGCTTGCAGCCAAACAGGCCGCACCTCCCGGATATTGTTAAACCACAGCCGCTTCACTTCGGGCGAAATGCCTTCGAGATTGGAGAGGCATTGCGGCGCGAACCACACAAAGCTTGCCGCGAGCACGGCCCCGACCAGTGCCGCCGCTGCCAACCGCTGCCCGCGCCCATCAAGGGGGAGCGCCGTCAGCAGCGCAGCCAGAACGCCCGCCGTCACCATCGCCCCACCCCAGACCGGCGTCAGCGCATCGCAGCGCGCGACCCAATTGGCGTTGGAGGCAAAGAGCAGGAAACCCAGTGCCGTGCCGAACGCAAGGGAGAGGCCATAGGCCCGGAGGCGAGAAGCGGAGGCTTCACCCTCCCACACCCAACGCAAAGCGAGCGCCGCTCCGGCCAGCCCCAGATAGGGAAACATCTCCATGCCGATGGTGAGCGATGCCGCACTGGCACACCCCGCGGTCCAGCCGCCACGCCTCGCCTCCGGATCAGCCAGCCCGGCCATCACCAGCGCCACCATCGCCAATTGCCAATTGTGATGGTCGATCCGCAGCGGCTGCACCATAGACATCAGCATCGCCGAGTAGATCAGCGCCACGAACGCAGGCAGATAGGCAAGCGGATGAATGAGCCGCCGACAGGCGAGCGCCACGCCGACCATGATGACGAACAGCTGAACGAGCGGCGCCAGCGCTGCAGCCCAGCGATCCGCATCAAATGGGCTCATGAACAGGCGGAAAAGCAGCATCAGCCCGGCAATCGGCAGATCGACAAGGCGCGACCAGTGAATATCCGCCCCATCGGGCGCGTTCAGCCGATATTGGCGCAGATCATACCAGCCCTGCCCGGCCAGCCAGTCACGCACCTGCACCATGCGCAGATTGTCATCGGTATCGCCGAGCGCAAACCAGTGAATGCCCGCCCAGCGTTGCCACACCAGCCAGACGCATAGCGCCAGCCACACCGCGAACACGGTCCGCAGCCAGTGGCGCTCCAGGTCTTGCGCAAGGTCTTTGAGCATCATGCGGTGGCTTTCCCTTTGGACCAAGCGGCATTAAGGGCTGTGGCCGAAAGGGCAAGATTGGTGGAACGCATTCCCGCGCTGTTGGGCATCAAGCTGGATGAGCACAAGCTCGCCCTGTTCGGCCAGATCGTCCGCTTCGGCATTTCCGGCGGGCTGCTGACGATGGGCGTGGCCGGGGCCTATTGGGCCGTAGCGGAATTCCTGCATGTGGACCCGATGGTCTCCATGACGTTGGTCTATCTGTTTTTTACTGGGCTCGGCTATCTCCTCCATTCGCGCTGGAGCTTCAAGGATCATGGCAGCCGCGATCAGGCACATATTCGCACCGTCCGCTTTTTCACGGTCAACACGCTGGGCTTTGTTGCCAATCAGTTTTTCGTGTGGTGGCTGGTCAAGATACTGGGCGGACCGACCTGGTGGCCGGTCATCCCGATCATCGTGGTGACGCCGCTGCTCACCTTCACGCTCAACCGGATATGGGTGTTCAAATAGATGGAACGCATTGTTTATGACCGCATGGCGGAACTGGACACCCGCCACTGGTGGTATCGCGCGCGGCGCGATGTTCTCGCCAGCCTGATCACCCGCCGCATCGCGCCACCAGCGGACGCGCGCATATTGGAAGTGGGCTGCGGCACCGGGCACAACCTCCCTATGCTCGGTACGTTTGGCACGGTCGATGCGGTAGAGCTGGACCCTGTCGCGCGCGAAAAGGCCGCTCAGCGGCTCGGCAAGCCCGTGATGGACGCGCGCCTGCCCGAACTCGCCGGGATCGAGACCGGAGCCTATGATCTGGTCGCCTCACTCGATGTGGTCGAACATGTCGACGATGATGTCGCGGCCCTCAAGGCGCTGGCGGCCTGCCTGAAGCCCGGCGGCAAGCTGATCATCACCGTGCCCGCCTTTCCCTTTCTGTGGAGCGCGCATGATGTGACCAATCATCATCACCGCCGCTACACGCGCGCCACGCTGCGCGCCGCCATCGACAAAGCGGGTCTCAAGACCGAATTCATGGGCTGGTTCAACTCGCTGCTCTTCCCGCTCGCCGTTGCAGACCGGATGTGGGGCAAGATGACGGGGCGAGAGGGCAGCGACGATGCGCTGCCGCCCGCACCAGTCAACGCGCTGTTTGAAACGATCTTCGGGCTGGAGCGTTATGCGCTGGGGGCGCTGCCGCTGCCGCCGGGCGTGTCACTGGCGGCGGTGCTTTCCGCCTGAGTGGCGACATGGCCAAGGCGATGCGGTGGCCGCGCCGATCCTGCAATATCAGCGACAATGTAGAGCGGGCGACGCTTTGATTCCATGTAGAGCCGCCCCAGATATTCGCCGATCATGCCCAGCACGAACATCTGCGCGGCACCCAGCACGACAACGATCAGCATCGTTGATGTCCAGCCCGCCACGGCGCGCCCGCTGAACCAGCCGAACAGAATATAGGCGAGCATCACCAGCGACACGCCGACCAGCGCCATCCCGGCATGGCTGGCAAAGCGCAGTGGTGCGGTGGAAAATCCGGTGACAGCATCAAGCGCGAACTTGATCATCTTCGACAGCGGATATTTGCTTTCCCCGTCGAAGCGCTCGGCGCGATCATAGAGGAAGGGCCGCTGCGTAAAGCCGATCCATGCGACCATGCCGCGCACGAACCGCGCCTGTTCGGGCAGCGCCAGCAGCGCGTCGAGCGCGCGGCGGCTCATCAGGCGGAAATCGCCCGCGTCGAGCGGAATGTCGATGTCAGTCAAGCGCGAGAGCAAGCGGTAGAAGCCGGCCGCCGTAATCTTCTTGAACAGGGTCTCGCCCGCGCGCTTGCGGCGCACACCATAGACCACATCCGCGCCTTCGGCCTTCATCGCCTCCAGCATCGGGCCAAGCAGTTCGGGCGGATCCTGCAAGTCTGCGTCGATAATCAGGATATGATCGCCGCCACACAGATCGAGCCCAGCGGTCAGAGCCAGCTGATGACCATGGTTGCGCGACAGGTTGATGCAGACGAGCAGCGGATCGACGCCCGCCAGTTCCTGCATGATCTCCCACGTCTTGTCGCGCGAGCCATCGTTGATCAGGATGATCTCATGATCCGCACCCACTACGGCATGCGCTGCCGCAGACACGCGCCGGTGCAACTCTCGCAGGCACGCTTCCTCATTGTAGCAGGGAATGACGACGGACAAAGAAGGGCGATGGATCATGCGGGCTTTTGGCCCGGTTTGGGCTCATGATCAATACGGTACAGCACATCGCGCCCGCTGCGCCAGATCGGCGTCATGCCCCCCACCAGCGCGGGATCATAAGCGGGTGGATCGATCAGCCAGACATAATCGAACGCCGCGCGCGGAAATGTGGAGAGCGAGGTGGCCAACGGCCGCCATGGTTCACGATAGCAACGGCGCGTGGAAACAAGTTGCGAGGCATCCCGATCAAAGCCGAACGCATCGGCCTTCTTGATCGCGAGCAGCTGGCCGCCGGGCATGTTCCACTGATCATTGGTGAAGGCGTGGCGGCGGACGGTCGCCATGGCGGGCAGATGCTCCATCCGGCTGGTTTCCCAGGGCAAGCCGCATTCGCGCCGCACAAAGCTGATCAGCCGCGCGCCATGCGGAACATGGTCCAGCGCGGCGAGTGCCTTCGCACTGCGCGCGCCATGCTGGGCAAAGCTGATCGTGGTGGCCCCGATCCGCACGCCAAAGAACAGCAGCGAGGCGATGATCACCGGCAGAAAGGCGCGACTGCCCTCACCCGGCTTGGGCCGGATCGCAATCAGCGCGAACGCCAGCATATAGGGCGTGAGCCGCATATCGGCATAAGCCGAGCCAAACACGACGCGCGGCAGCATGACATAAGTGACGCACAGAAAGGCTGTGGTCAGCATCAACATGCGCGAGAATTGCAGGATGCGCGCGACAGCCGCCCAGAGCAGCACGACAACGAGCATCGCCACACTGGCCTGATCAAACGTCATCCAGTGATCGCGCAGGATCATGGTCAGCCAGCGCCACTTGATCTCCCATTTGAACCAGTCGCCCGTCTCTCCGCCGCCATGCTCGCCGCGCCAGAGCAGCATCAGCAGCATCGGCGGGGCAAGCGAAAGGCACTGGATCGCCGCATAGACAAAGGGCTGATACCAGCCGCCTTCCTCATCATGATCGCGTACCAGTTCGGCGGAGAAAGCAAGCACGCACAGCGTCGCCCAGCCAAATGTGTGGCACAGCCAGAGCAGCAGCCCGATGGGGACAAACAGTTGCGCGCGCAGCTTCAGTCGCCCCAAACGCCCCAGCCGCAGCCAGAGCGCGAAGGCATTGAGCGCAAGCGCCATGGCCAGCGCGAAATTGACGAAGCCGAAATGGAAAGGGTGCCCATAAGCGAGCGGCAGCGCGAAAAAGGCGGTGGGTGGAATCTGCCCATGAACTTCGCGCGCGATCCACAACAGCCCTGAGGCCGTGAGCACCGGAATGGCGATGACGATCAGCCTGACAGCCAGTTCGAGCCCGAAGATTTTCTCCAGCGGTATGACGAGCAGATCGATCCCGAGATTGCCGATCAGCCGCCATTGAAAGTTGAAAAATTCCTGCAAGGGCGGCGAGGACGCAATATCAATAGAGACGCGATAGCGCGCCATATGGCCCGGCAAATCCACCAGCGGCGGCAGTTGGGGAGACAGCAAGGGAATCGCCATCGCCAGAATGACAAGCAGCAGGAAGCGCTTGTCATCCCACCAATGGCGCGGGCCGCCTTCCCGGTTCAAAGCTCAGAGTCCGCGACGGCCCAGCAGCCGCAGCCGCAGCGCATTGAGTTTGATGAAGCCCTGCGCATCGCGCTGGTCATAGGCACCCTGATCATCCTCAAACGTCACCATCCGCTCCGAATAGAGCGAATTGGGGGACTTGCGACCAATCACATGGCACGCGCCCTTGTACAGCTTCATGCGGACAGTACCGGAAACATGCGTCTGGCTGTGGTCAATGGCCGCTTGCAGCATCTCACGTTCGGGCGAGAACCAGAAGCCATTATAGATCAGCTCGGCATATTCGGGCATCAGTTTATCTTTGAGGTGCGCTGCGCCCCGATCGAGCGTGATCTGCTCGATCCCGCGATGCGCGAGGTGCAGGATGGTGCCACCTGGCGTTTCGTACATGCCGCGCGACTTCATGCCGACGAAGCGGTTTTCCACCAGATCGAGCCGGCCAATGCCATGGCGCTTGCCCATTTCATTGAGCTTGGCGAGCAAAGTTGCAGGCGACATGCCTTCGCCATTGATCGCCACCGCATCGCCGCGTTCGAAATCGACCGTGATGATTTCGGGCTCATTGGGCGCATCATCGGGATTGTCGGTGCGCGAATAGACATATTCGGGCACTTCTTCCCACGGATCTTCCAGCACCTTGCCTTCAGACGAGGTGTGCAGCAGGTTCGCATCGGTGGAAAAGGGGCTTTCGCCGCGCTTGTCCTTGGGGACGAGGATCTGGTGCTTTTCGGCAAAGTCGATCAGCGCGGCACGGCTGTTCAAATCCCATTCGCGCCACGGGGCAATCACCTTGATATCCGGGTTGAGCGCATAATAGCCAAGCTCGAACCGCACCTGATCATTGCCCTTGCCGGTCGCACCGTGAGAGACGGCATCCGCACCAACCTTCTTGGCAATCTCGATCTGCTTCTTGGCGATCAAAGGACGCGCAATCGACGTGCCGAGCAGGTACAGGCCTTCATAGAGCGCATTGGCGCGCATCATCGGGAAGATGTAATCGCGGCAGAATTCCTCGCGCACATCCTCGATGAAGATATGCTCTTCCTTCACGCCCGAAAGCCTTGCCTTCTGGCGCGCGGGCTCAATCTCTTCGCCCTGCCCCAGATCGGCTGTGAAGGTCACGACTTCGCAGTTATAGGTCTGCTGAAGCCACTTCATGATGACGCTGGTATCAAGCCCACCCGAATAGGCGAGGACGACGCGGTTGATTGTATCGGACATGGGCACCTTCACATGAATCGCTGCTTCGCCGCCGCGCCTATGCGTTAACGATGCGATTATCAACCGCGAGTTGGTGTGTCAGAGACCGTTTTGGCAGCTATCGCTTTCACCCGCCCAAGGCGCGCGCGCGATGCGCCTCAGTGAAATAGTCCGGCGGCATGATTTCAGGACCGGCCAACACCGCCGCTGCGTGCGCCGCCACTTCCGGATTTTCAGCCGAACGCGTGTAATAGCGCTGACGCCGCGCCTTCGCCTCTTCCCCAAACTCCATGTCGAGCGGCTTGCATCTGCCCGACAAAACGGAGGCGGCGCATCCGCTCGGCGCGTTCTTCGGCATAGGGGCGGAAGTCCGGGGCGGCGCCCGACGCGGTCTCCTTTAAGATGTCGGAGACGATCCGCACGTCGCGATAGGTGACCGAAAGCCCCAGCCCGTTGATGGGGTCATTCCAGCCCGCTGCATCGCCCACGATCACGCCGCCCTGCACAAAGGGCAGATCGCTCCAGGTGTCATTATTGTGGAAGGAGAGGATCGGCCCGGCAGGCGTGCCATTGGCAATCGCATCATTCTTCGGGCAGGATTTCATCCGGAACGCATCAAGGAAGGCGCGCGCACCGTCTGCCCCGGCAAAGCGCCGGGGCTGGTTGAGCGGGTAGCCACCATAAACGCGCACGCGCTCACCCCCTTGCGGGAAAGCGAGGAAGCCAAACTCATCTTCCGTGCCAATCGCTTGCGTATTCTCATCCCAGCCCTTCACACCATCGACGAGCAGCCCAGCGAACCAGTGGTGCGGCTTGTCCTGATGCAAGTGAATGCCCGCTGTCTTGCGGACCACAGAAGTTCGCCCGTCTGCGCCGATGATGAGCGGGGCGGTGGCTTCTGATTCCACGCCTTCATGCACGTAGCGCACCTTGGGGTTCGCGCCGAGTTCGACCGAGAGGATCTGCACCGGGCGTAGCATTGTGGCCCCAGCAGCGGTCGCGGCGTCGAACAGCGTCTGGCAATGCTCGGGATGGCGGATGCAGAGCGGCCCCGGCACATCGGGCGCAAAAATCCCCAGATCAATCGCGGCGGCCTCTGCCATTTCGGGCGGCAGGCTTTCATCATAGGTGATGTGGCGGGTCAGGTGGTGCGTGTCCGCATTGCGCAGCGTGTCATAGAGGCCGAGCCGCTTGGTTTCGGTGACGCCCCAGGGCGAAATCCATTCGCCACGCACCCGGTCCACAAAGCTGTCAGACGCTTCGAGCACCAGCACAGTGCGGCCCGCGCGCGCCATGACAGTCGCCATCGCCCCGCCTGCAATGCCACCGCCGATGATGATCAGATCATGCGTCATGGGGTTTCTCCTCTTATCGTCTCATAGTCCGCTCATGCTGAGGAGGGGCTGAGCTTGTCGAAGTCCCGTCTCGAAGCACTGGTCGGAAGAGCCGCATCTTGTGCTGTTCTCTGTCCCGTCCTTCGAGACGCCATTTCGACAAGCTCAATGGCTCCTCAGGATGAGCGGTGATATTTTGCTCTCACCCGAATTTTACTCGCAGCGCCTTCTTGTCGGGCTTGCCCACCGCCGTTTGCGGAATGGCGTCCACGAAATGCACATGCTTGGGCGCTTGGACCGAGCCCTTGTGCGCCTTGACCAGCGCAGAGAGCTCTTCACCCGCAACGCTTGAACCGGGCCGCAGCACGACAGCAGCCGTCACCGCCTCGCCCCATTTCTCGTCAGGCGTGCCGAAGACAGAGACCTGCGCGACAGCCGGGTGTGTGGCGATGACATTCTCCACTTCGCTCGGGAAGACGTTGAAACCGCCCGTCACGATCATGTCCTTTTTGCGGTCCACAATGCGCAGGAAGCCGTCCGGGCCTTTCACCGCCACGTCTCCGGTGTGGAGCCAGCCGCCCGCGAACGTTTCCTGATTGAGCTGATCGCGGTTGAGATAGCCTTCCATCACCAGCGGCCCGCGCACGCAGATTTCACCGGCTTCGCCATCGGGCACTTCATTGTTGGCATCATCGAGAAGCGCGACATCGAGCCAGGGCACCGGCCGTCCGCACGAGGCCAGACGATCGGGATTGTTGGGATCATGTTCGGAGCGCCGCATGATGGTGACCGTCATCGGCGCTTCGGCCTGGCCATAGAACTGGAAGAAGACCTTGCCGATCCGCTCAATCCCCTCCTTCAACCGCGCGGGCGACATGAGCGACGCGCCGTAGAAGATCGTTTCCAGACTGGAGAGATCATATTTGTCAAAATCGGGATGATCGAGCAGCGCATAGATCATCGTTGGCACCAGCATGGTGCAGGTGATCTTGTAATCCTGAATGACGCGCAGCACCTCGCCCGGATCGAACCCGGTCATCACCACCATCGTACCGTTCTTGATGATGGTCGGCCCGAACAGGCTGCCGCCCGCATGGCTCAAGGGCACCACGGCAAGCACGCGCGGCTCGACCGGCCATTCCCAATCGGAAAGCATGATCGAGAGCGCCATCGCACCAACGCGGGGCGAGCCCGGAATTGCTTTGGGCGTGCCGGTGGTGCCGCCGGAATAAGACAGGCGCGTCACTGCGTCTGGCGGCAGCACGGGCGCGACGAGCGGCGCTTCTTCATAGCCGTCCGCTGCCGCGAGCAGATCGACGCCCTGATCGGCAGCGCCCAGCGACAGGACGTTGGTCAGCCGATTGGTCCGCTGCGCCAGTTCCGCCGCACGCGCGCTGAACTTCTTGGGATCATAAATGAGGACGGTCACCTCGCCATCTTCAATGGCAAAGAGATGATCGTCCGCCGAGCCCATCGGGTGCATGGCGACCAGACAGCCACCCGCAAAACCCAGCGCATTGTGGAGCAGCAGCACATCCACAGAATTGCCCGCGAGCAGCGCCACGCGCGCACCGCCCGACACCCCATTGGCCTGCAAGGCCTGCGTCAGCTGGCTGATCCGGCGGAGCAGATCGCCCCCGGTCCAGGGCTTTTCGCCAACAATTTCGACAACGGGCTTGTTCCTGTCCCGCTTCAACGCGTTCATGATCGGCGAAGACATGTAGGTGGAGGGATGGCGGGCGGCGTCGCTCATGAGCGTTCAGTCCTTAATTGGCAGGCACGGGATCGGCAAAGCCGAGCGCGCGGGTGATGACACTATGATGGATTTCGGTCGAGCCTTCGGCCACCATCTTGGCGCGCGCATCGCGGAAATAGCGGTTCATGCCGGTGGAATTCATGATGCCACTGCCGCCCCACATCTGGAGCAACTGGCTGCAACATTCAAACGCGGTGTCGCCGATATAGGCCTTGCACGCACTGCCGAGCGGCATGGTGAGCGTGCCTTCGTCAATCTGGCGCGCGGCATTGTACAGCATCGCCCGGCAGGCTTCGATCTTGGTGTAAATCTGGCCGATCCGGTCCGTGATGGGCGAGAGTTTCCACATTGGTTCGCCATAAAGCTGACGCTCCTTGATGTGCGCCACCGTATGATCGAACAGGCCGATCATGCAGCCGAGCGAGGTGACCGCATGGCCAAGGAAACTCGCCTGATTGGCGGCCGCATGGTCAGCATTGCCGGTCAGCAAATCGCCCAGCACATCGTCTGCCGCAATGAACACGTTGTTGAATGCAATCGGCCCGGTGTTGGTGCCGCGCCAGCCGAGCTTTTCCTCATATTTCTGGACCTGAAAGCCTTCGTCTTCAGCCTCCACGATCACGCAGCCATAGCCATCCTGCCCATCGCGCTGGGTGCGCGGCATGACGAGATAGGTTTTGGCCGCGCCTTGTGTGCAGAACAGCTTGTGCCCGTCCAGCCGATAGCCATTGCCATCCGCCACCAGCTTGGTCTGGTGATAAGCGATATTGCCGACACCTGCCGGTTCGGTCTGCGAATAGGCCATCAGCCGCTCACCGCGCGCGGACGGCGGGAGGAGGCGCTGCTTCTGTTCGGGCGTGCCGAGGATGGAGACGGTTTCCGGGCACAGGATCATCTGCACAGAGAGCAGCCCGGCAAAGGCAGGGCTCGCCTTGGCAAGTTCTTCAAGCACCACGCAGGCGGTCACGAGCCCGGCGTTCATCCCGCCATACTCCTCGGCGATATAGAGGCCATAAAAGCCGAGTTCGGCACAGCGCTTCACCACCCAGTCGGGCGTGCTTTCGCTCGCATCGATTTCGTTGGCGATGGGGAGCAATTCGTTGCGGGCAAATTTCGCCGCAACGTCGCGGATCATCTGCTGATCTTCATTCAGAAAGTGGGACATGGCAATCTCTCCTGCCCGGTCATACTGCCGGATCTGATTTCAGTGCTTCCAGGAACCCATCCACGATGGCTGGATAGGCGTTCTCCCCCGTGGCCCGGCCGGTTGCGATGGCCGTGGCAACTGCTTTATTCACATCATCATCAAAGGCGGGCAGCGTGTAGAGCTTGTCCGCCGCAATCGCATCAAACACCTGCTTTGCGAGCGCTTCAGCGGGAAGCCCGCCTGCAACACCCGCCTGCATCATCGTTTCCAGCGCCTTAAGCACCGGATTGCCCATCCGCGTGGCGACTTCGCCTTGCAGCGCATCGGGCGTGGTCTTTTCAGGCGACATGATGCCCGATTGCGTCATGCCCGGCATGGCAACCGTCACGCCAATGTTTGGGATACCCTGAGACCGCAAATCCATCCACAGCGCTTCATTGAGCGCGAGCACGGCGTGCTTGGTCATCGAGTAAGAGCAGAAGCCGGGGTTTACGGTAATGCCCGCGCCCGACGAAATTGTGAGCACATGGCACTCATCACCCTGCGCGATCATGCGCGGCACAAAGGTACGGATACCATGGCAGACCGAGCGCTGGTTGACGCCAATCACCCAATCATATTCCGCCTCGCTGGTTTCCCACGCCAGACTGGAGGCAAAGATGCCCGCATTGTTGACGAGAAGATTGACCTTGCCAAACCGGGCGACCGCCGCATCGGCCAGCGCTTCAATGTCTGCCGACTTAGACACATCGGTGCGCACGCCAATCACTTCGCCCTTGGCAGAGAGCTCCGCCATGGCGGCATCCAGCGCATCCTGCCGGATGTCTGCCAGCACCAGATGGCACCCGCGCGCCTGCGCCTCACGCGCGAGGGCTAGGCCGAGTCCGCTCGCTCCCCCTGTGATGACGGCGATGGCGTTTTTGAAATTTTTCATGGGGTTTCTCTCCTGACCACAACTCAAATATCCGCTCATGCTGAGGAGGGACTGAGCCTGTCGAAGGCCCGTCTCGAAGCACGTTGAACCGGTCCTTCGAGACACCGTTTCGACAAGCTCAACGGTTCCTCAGGATGAGCGGATCAGAGGCACCTACACCTTCTCCAGAATATGGATCGCGCAGGCCGTGCCCATGCCGGGGCCACCACCCACGACATGCGTCATGCCGATCCGCGCGCCTTCCACCTGCCGCGCTTCGGCTTTCCCACGCAGATGCGTCGCCACTTCATAGATGTTGGCAATGCCCGTTGCGCCGAGTGGATGCCCCTTGGAAAGCAGCCCGCCCGACACATTGACCGGCACGCGCCCGCCGAGCGCCGTCGTACCATCGTCGATCAGGCGGCCCGCCTCACCATCGGCGCACAGTCCCAGATTTTCGTAATGGACGAGTTCGGCAGTGGCGAAGCAGTCATGGAGTTCAACAAGGTTGATGTCTTCCGCACCCAGCCCGGCCTGTTCATAGACCTTCTTGGCACACACCCGCGTTGCGCCGCTGAAATCGGGCATGGCGGCCTGACGGTCCTCGTAGGGGTTGCTCGACATTTCCGAGGCGCGAATGCGCACGGCGCGATCCATAAGCCCCAGCCGCTTCACCTTCTCCTCGCTCATCAGCACAGCCGCCGCCGACCCGTCGACATTAACCGAGCACATCAGCTTGGTGTTGGGATAGGCGATCATTTCAGAGCCCATCACTTCCTCAAGCGGCGTTTCCTTGCGGTACATGGACTTGGGATTGAGCGTGGAATGATGATGGTTCTTGACCGAGACCTGCGCGAACTGCGCGAAGGTCGTGCCATATTTCTGCGTATGCTCCATGCCGATATGCGCGAACATGGCGGGCATGGTGTAGGAGCCGACCAGCCCTTCGGGAGACACGCCGCCTCCGCCACCGAGCAGCCCCTTGCCCATCTGTTCGACGCCGACCGCGAGCACGGTATCATAGACACCCGCCTTGATCGCCATCCAGCCATCGCGGAACGCGGTTGCCCCTGTCGCGCAGGCATTGGCCACGTTCGTCACGGGGATTGCAGTTTGCCCGATTTCGGCGAGCATTCGCTGACCAACCATCCCGCTCGCCTGACCCAGATTGCCGCAATAGAGCGCCTGCATATCCTTCAAGGTCAGCCCCGCATCATCCAGCGCCATAAGTGCGGCTTCGGCGGCCAAGCCGGGCACGGTGCGATCCGGGTAGCGGCCAAAGCGGATCATATCGATCCCGACAACATAGACATGGCTCATGCGGAAGCTCCTTCCTGCGGAACGAAGACATAGGTGAGATAGGGCTTGTCCGCGCCGACCGGCACGGCTTCACGCCATTCGATCTTCACTTTCAGGCCGAAGGGGATCGTGGCCGGATTGGGGTCTACGCCCATCAGCGTGCCTTTGAGATGCGCGCCATCATCCAGATCGACCACGGCATCAATGAAGGGCGTCGCCACGCCGGGGAAGCTGCGCTCCACCACGGTATAGGCGTAGAGCGAGCCGGTTTCAGCGAGCTTGATGGAGGCCATCTGCCCGCGCGCAGTGCATTTGGCGCAGACGTCGCGTTCTCCCACGAAAATCTGCCCGCACGCGCCGCAGCGCGACCCGGCGAGATAATGCGTGTCGCCCTCTGTCTTGATGATGGGGAGAATGGGATCGCTCATGCAGCACCTCCGGCTTCGGGATCGGGCGCGATGGTGGCCAGCACCTCATGGATGGGGAGCGGGGAGGCTTCGTCCCACGCAATGCGCTGGCCGGTGCGGATGCCGCCATCGACCAACTGATAGGTGCCGGTCACGAAGCTCGAATCCTCGCTCGCAAAATAGAGCGCGGCATTGGCAATGTCGCGCGGCGCACCGGCCCGCTGGATCGGCTGCATTCGTGCTGCACCCTCAACCAGCGCACCCGCCGTCTGATCTGCTACCGCCCGGTCAAGCCCGACCGAGATGCCGAAGATTGGCGTGACAATCACGCCGGGGCAGATCGCGTTCACGCGGATGTTCGATTTGGACATGTCCGGCGCGGACTGCTGCGAGAGCGACAAGACAGCCGCCTTCGCCACGCCATAGGCCAGCCCCCAGCCTGCTTCGAACGCCGCAATCGAGGCGATGTTGATGATCGATCCGCCACCGCGTTCAACCATCAGCGGCGCACCATATTTCATGCCCAACATCGGCCCGCGCAGCAGCAGCGCCATGGTCGCGTCCCAGCCAGGCACGTCCATATCGATGATGCCGGTTGCGGGGCCGGAAGAGCCTGCATTGTTGACGAGGATGTCGAGCCCGCCAAAGGCCTTTTTCACGGCGGCCATGGCAGCGGCGACCTGCGCCTCATCGGTCACGTCGCACCGGCAATAGGCAACCGCACCGCCATGGGCACGCTCCAGATTGGCACCTTTTTCATCCTGCATGTCCGCCGCGAGCACCTTCGCGCCCTCTTCGACAAAGCGCTCCACAATGGCGAGGCCGATGCCTGAGCAACCGCCCGTCACCAGCGCAATTTTTCCTGCAAGCCGTTCGGTCATTTCACGCTCCTCGAAAGATAGGCCGCTTCATGGATGGCATTGCCATAGGACCGGACTTCGCGCGCATCGCCGATCACATGCAGCGTCACCGGTGAGTTGCTGAGCGCCTGCGCCAGATCATCAAGCGGACGCCGCCCCGAGGCGATGACCAGCGTATCGGCCTGCGCGGTGACGCTGCCATCCGTACCCTTGAACACCACCTCGCCCGCGCCCACGCTTTCGAGCGTCAGACCGGTTTCGGCAGCAACACCTGCGAACGCCATCATGCCCATGATCGCCCAGACGCGCGAGCCGACATAGTTGGCGGGCGCATAGGCTGGACCCGCGTCGATCAAGCGCACCTCATGACCACGCAGCTTGAGATCAATCGCCAGCTCCGCGCCTTCTGCGGCACCATAGATGATGACGCTCTTGCCGACCGTCTTGGGGTTTTCGCGCGCCATGACTTCATCGAGCCGTGCGGCAAAGCCCGAAGCGCGGGCTTCCGCGAGGCCCGCCACGTCAATCTCGACCGGCGTCGCCCCGGTGGCGATGACCACCACATCGGGCTTCTCCGCCGTGATCGTGGCAACATCGGCATCCACGCCCAGCCGCACATCGACACCGCTCTTGGCGATCATGGTGCGGTGATATTCGGGCTGGTAGCGCAGCATTTCCATGTTGGGCAGGCCGGGATAATTGCCCGCCCAGTCCATCGCGCCGCCGAGCGTGTTCGAACGTTCGAACAGCACGACCTTGTGGCCGATCTCGTCCGCCGTCAACGCATATTCCATGCCGCCCGAACCGCCGCCGACCACGACAATCGTCTTGGGCTTGCGTGTCGGGATGATGCGATATTCATCGTCGCGCCCGAACACCGGATTCTGGGCGGAACCCGCCCAGCCCTTGCCGAAGATATTGCCTTGCAGCAGCGATGCGCCGGTGTGCGTGGACAGGCGGATTTCATCCTCCCGCCCAGTGCGCATCTTTTCAGGGAAATCCGGGTCATCGAGCGAAAGGCGGCAGACACCTGCGAAGTCCGCGCCCGCCTCATCCACCATCGCATTGAGATGCTTGGGCGTGATGAGATTGGCAGAGCCGATCAGAGGCATATCAATGCCGCGCTTTTGCAGGGCGGCGCGCAGCGTCTGGATATTATCCTTGTTCACCACCTTGGGGGTGTAGAAAGACGGACCGATGAATTCGGTCGAGTGAATATCTGCCCGCCGACTTGGCGCACCGAGCATCGAACCGAAAGTACAATCGAGCGCCGCAATCCCCAACGCGTGCAGGCGCGGGGCATAATGTTCGGCGAAATACTCAATGTCATACCCGCCTTCGAGATTCTCGTCGCAGCACAGGCGCGGGATGAGCGGAAAATCCTTGCCGCACAGTTCTTGCGTGCGCTTGATGATATTCTCGCAGAACAGGAAGCGGTCGGCATATATGTCCGTCCGGTCAACGTTCGACAGCAGCGACAGGTTCACATGCGGCAGCGAGCCGTGACAGAAATGGTAGGAGAGGAAGTCAAACCCCGCTTCCTTGGCCCGCCGCCCGGCCTGCGCGAAGCATTCGACCAGATCGTCATAGACTTCGGTGGGCACCACGCCGCTTTCGGGATTGCCGATCACATATTTGTTGGACGGCCCCCAAGCGACCGTGCCGGGGATCCAGCCCTTGCCCGGCGCGAGCGGAACGGTTGTCCCCAGCCCCGGAATGAGGCCGCCATAGAAAAGCTGAATGCCTGCAAGCGAGCCGTTATTCTTGATTTCCGCCACCGTATCGCGGAACTCGATGACATAATCCTCGTCATAGAGGCCGAGCATCCGTTCGTTGATCAACCCGTCGCGCCGCACGCAGGTTGCGCCCACGATCACAGCGGAATAGCCGCCCTTCGCAAGCGCGCCATAGGCCGCCGCCAGCCGCCGCGTGGCATAGCCCTGCGGATCAGACATGTTGAGTGTGGTGGGAACGTGGATGATGCGGTTCTTGAAACGGAGTCCCCCCGCTTCGAACGGCTCGAACAATGTGCTCACGATGTGCCTCTCCTGGGGCCGACGGGGGAATCGCCCGCCGGGATTAAGTCGTTTGACCTAATGCGGAGACTGACTTACTTCCCCATGCGATGCAAGCCCAATCAGAGCCCCTTGCGACGAATAACGACAGCGACACGCGCCGCGCGTTGAAGCGTGTGGCGCGGCGCCTTTTTGCCGAGCGCGGAATCCGCCCGGTCTCCGTTCGCGAGATCGCGCGTGAGGCCGGGCAGCGCAATCAGGGGGCGGTTGCCTATCACTTTGGAACCAAGGAAGCGCTTGTTGTCGAGCTGCTGACCGAAGGCGCGGAGCGCATCGAAACGCGCCGCCGCGCCATGTTGGACGCGATGGAGGCCGAGGGTGGCCCGACGACGCTCGAAGAGGCGGTGAAGGCCATCGTCATGCCGTCCGCCAGCTTTTCGGATGAAGATTCGGAATATGGCTCGCACTTCAACCGCTTCCTCTTGCAGCTCGATGCGGCCGATCCGCGCTTTGTGGACCGTCATCTGGAGGGGCGCTGGAGCGTCGCCTATCAGCGGTGCCTCGATCATATCCGTCGCCTGATGCCGGGGATGAGCCGCGCGGATCAGAACAGGCGCCTGCTTTTTCTGGGGGCCTATGTGTCGGGCCTGCTCGCCAAGCGCGAGGAGATGATGGCCGATGCAGCGCAGGCCCACCCCACCTGGCGGGCACCCGCGACGCTGGCAGACATCATCCGCACGGGATCGGCGCTGCTGAAAGCCTGATACCGTTTCTCGCCAATGCGAACGATAAATTGCCCCGAAATTGGCCGTGTTCCTGCCTCCGCCGGAGCGCGGAATATGCCTGATGGGCCGCCTAAACCAAAAAATGTCCCGGACTGGGAAGTCCGGGACAAGGCCCGCCTTTCAGGGGAGGAGAAGAAAGGCGGACAATGCCGTGGGGAGGGTGAAACCCTCCCCGTGGCGGGATCAGAAGCGGCCGCGCAGCGTCACGCCATAGGTCCGGGGCTGGCCCAGATAGGCGTTGCGGTCATCACCCTGAAGCGGGGTGTTGAAGTGTGCGGTCGTATATTCCTTGTCGAACACGTTGTTCATGAACGCTTCGATCTGCCAGTTGCTGTCGATCTGCTTCAGGCCGAGGTTCATGTTGACCAGAGCGTAACCGTCCTGCGTCAGATCGTTCACCGGGTTGTCGAACACCTTGCTGGTGTACAGCGTCTGCACACGCGCGGTGAGCGCCATGCTGTCATTGATCGGCTGCTCCAGGCTCAGCGTCAGGTTGCCCGCGAATTTCGGCGCGGTCGAGAAGCGACGCTTGGACAGGTTGAGCAGGATCGGTGCCGCGCCAAAATTGGCTTCCGGCAACCAGGTCACGCCACCATTCAGCGTCAGTGCGTCAGAAAGCTTGAAGGTCTGTTCCAGTTCAAAGCCATAAACCTTCGCCGTGGGCGCGTTGATGATCTGGAACTGGAGGCCCAGGAACTGGGCGACCTGCAAATTCTTGATGCTGTTGTAGAACACCGCCGCGTTGGTGCGCGCACGGCCACCCATCCAGTCAACCTTCGCACCCAGTTCAAAACCGTTGATGGTTTCGGGCTTGTAGATCGGGGACTGGACGATCTTGGCTGAGCCGAACACCACGCTGCCCGGAATGCCCGCCGCGTTCACGTCCAGATTGACGCCGCCCGCCTTGAAGCCACGGTTGAACGTCGCATAAACGTTCACATCTTCGTTTGGCTTGTACTGGAGACCCAGCGTGCCGCTCAGCGAATTGTTGGTGGTCTTCAGATCATAGGGCAGGCCCGGCATCACACCCGCCAGCGCCAGCGGATCGAACAGCGCATCGCGGAAGTTCTGCGTGAACTGATAACCAGTCTTGCGCTCGTTGGTGTAGCGCGCGCCGACGATGGCAGAAAGCTGGTCGGTGAGGTTCACATTCCAGTGCGTGAAGAACGCCAGAGACTTGACCTTTCCACCCATCTTTTCGTTGGAGAACAGGCCCGGTTTGGCGTTGGCGGTGCCAGCAGGCACGCCCGAACCGCCGAACACGATGTCCCAATAGGTCTGGGCCTGCGTATCCCAACGCAGGTTGCGGCTCATCGTCAGGCGCTCAGCCGAATAGAAGGCACCCAGCACATAGTCTGCGCTGATGCCGCCTTCGATCTTGCCACTATAGGTGAGTTCCTGCGACCGGAAGCGCGAATCGAAATTCTCGTCCAGATCGAGGATGGTCGCACCGGAGAAGTCGGCGTCCTGAAGCTGATACAGCGTGTAACCACGGATCGCAGAGACGGAGGCCAGCGTGCCGTTGCCAATGTCGAATTCGGCACGCAGCGTCATGCCATAGTCCTTGGAGCGGTTGATCGTCAGCGGGTTCACCACGGCTTCACGCGCGCCCATCTTCTTCGAAGGCAGCTTGAGGCCGTTGGCGAGCGTGAAAGCGTCGATCAGGCCCTGCGTGGCACCGGGCACCGAATCCCAGGTGGCGTAGCAGCAATCGCCCTTTGAACGGGCATAATCGCCGATCAGCAACACGCGGATCGAATCGCTCGGTTCAACGAGGAACTGGCCCTTCACGCCCCAATCGTCATTGCCGTTGAGGTGGCCGCCATTCGGGTTGGACCAGCTGCCGCCGGTGCCCTGGAAC
Source organism: uncultured Sphingomonadales bacterium (assembly GCA_937870585.1). Classification (GTDB taxonomy): domain Bacteria; phylum Pseudomonadota; class Alphaproteobacteria; order Sphingomonadales; family Sphingomonadaceae; genus Aquisediminimonas. The sequence continues at coordinate 47,109 of CALMZE010000159.1, forward strand.
ACGGCTGCCAGACGCAGCGCTGCGATGTCACCCACGGGCAGGTTCACGGCACCGCGCGTCAGATAGGTGTCGTAATTGCCATAGCTGGCTTCCATATTGCCATTGATCGCGCCAATTTCCGGACGGGTGGAGTTGATCAGCACCGCACCGGCAGAGGTGTTCTTGCCGAACAGCGTGCCCTGCGGACCGCGCAGGATCTGGAGACCCGCCACATCCAGGAAGTTGGAGAGCGCCTGACCCGAACGGGTGCGATACACGCCGTCGATGAACACGCCCACAGCACCTTCAAAGGTCCGGGCGTTGCCAACGGTGCCGATGCCGCGAATCTGGATGTTCGACGTGCTCGACGCAATGTTGGTCGACCGGAACGAGATGGAGGGCGACAGGTTGTTGAGGTTCGTCACGTTGGTGATGCCCGCTGCGGCGAGCGATTCGGCATTGGCTGCCGTCACCGAAACCGGAACGTCCTGAATATTTTCATCGCGGCGTTGCGCGGTGACGACGATGTCTTCCAGAGCACCGGTGTCTTCTTCAGCAGCATCCTGCGCGGCGGCGACGCCCGGCTGGAACGACGCGAACGCGCCAATCACAAGCGCCAGCATCGATGGCGCGGACAAAGTTTTGATGGATCGCATGATCATCTCCCTGATTTTTATGGTCGTGGGCGACTAGTTATGATGATTCATAACGTCAAGAGCGGCCAAGGCGAGTTTTGGGTGAGCAAAAGGTTGACGTTACGGAAGTTCGCGCCAAACTGTGCCGGATGAACGCCGACACGCATTTCCTGATGGACGCCCGCCCCCGCCGACTCACGCGCAGAGGGGCTGAAACTCGTGATCGCATTCTCGATGCGATGGTCACCTGTACCGTCCGGTCAGGCTTTGCCGTGACGACCATTGAGCATGTGATGCAAGAGGCCGGGCTGAGCCGGGGATCGGTTTTGCACCAGTTTCCGACGCGCGTGGCGCTCGCTGCGGAAACGGCCAAGCGCTGCATGTACAGCGTGATGGACGCCTCCGATGCGTTGGCCGTTGCCATAGCGGACCCATATGAGCGCTTTGCCGATTATCCTCGCATCATGTGGGAAACCCAGTCCAGCCCGGAAGGTCTGGCCTTTACAGACATTTTGTTGACGATGCGCTGGGACCGCGAATTGGCGAGCGCGCTGCAATCCATTGCGTCGCAGGTCGAGCAGGACATTCATGACGCCTTTGTGCGCATGGCAGCTGAAGCTGGCTTTTCAGACACCGAAGCAGTGGTTCCCCATGGCTGGCTGTTGCTCGCCAATGTGCGCGGCTTGTTGATGGAACACGCACTCAACCCCAACCGCCCCATGATTCTGGAAGCCATCAACCTGATGAAAACCAACCACCGGGCCTTTTGCGAACGGATGCGCGCGGCGAGCATCGCTAACTAGTCACGCCTGACATTTTCCCATTGCATTCGCCGGGATGCGCTTACACAATTTGACTGGTCTGACCGATCCGCAAGACAGGACCGGCAGGCAGGACGAGGATGCACCCAGCCCGTGGGCTGGCCAGAACGCCGCACGCAAGCGGGCCATGATGGTGGAGGATGGATATGACCAATCATAATTTCGGCGATGTGGCCGATGCGGTTGAAGCCGTAATCGATCCCCAAGCACTGGCCTATGCGCATGGCGATCGCATCATCCGCTGGGGAGAAGCCTCCCAGCGCAGCAATCGACTGGCCCGCGCTTTCCTGTCCGCTGCACAAACCGGAGACAAGGTGGCGCATTATATGCGCAATCATCACGCCTATATGGAAACCACTTTTGCCAGCTTCAAAGCACGGCTGGCCCATGTGAACATCAACTATCGCTATCGCCCGGCGGAAGTGGCCTACATCATTGAAAATTCGGACGCCGCAATCGTCGTTTATGGGGCCGAATTCCGCGATATCGTCGCCGAAATCAGGGATCAGCTCCCCCTCGTGAAATTATGGGTGGAAGTGGCGGATGGCGCGCCCGTTGCCGATTTCGCGCAGGATTTCGAGACTCTCGCCAGTTCAGGCGATGGCAGTCCGCTCGGCATAACCCGCTCGGCAGATGATCTGTTCCTGCTCTACACCGGCGGTACGACCGGGATGCCCAAGGGGGTCATGTGGCCGCAGGGCCAGTTGCGCGAAGTCCAGCTGATCGGCGCGCGCACCGAGGGGCTGGTGCGCGAAACGCTGGAGGATGTGCAGACCGCGATCCGCACCAACGGCCCCGGCCCGGCCTTCCTGCCCGCCTGCCCGCTGATGCACGGCACTGGCTTCTTCACCGCCATTTCCGCCATTCTGGGCGGCGGCGCGATCATCACCCTGCCCGGCCACAGCCTTGATCCGCACGCGCTCTGGAAAACAGCGGAGACGTACAAGGCCGGGATTATCGCTATTGTCGGCGACACCTTCGCCAAACCCATGCTGCGCGCGCTGGAGGAAAAGCCCGGCGCCTATGATCTCTCCAGCATCGCGGTCATCGTCTCCTCAGGCGTCATGTGGAGCCGCGAGGTCAAGCTCGCCATGCTCGATCATATCCCGCAGGTCGCGCTGACTGACAGTTTCGGGTCGTCCGAAGCAGTCGGCTTCGGCACGTCGATTACGACCAAGGACGGAGAGTCGCAGACCGCCCGTTTCGTCATCGGCCCGCGCTGCAAGGTGTTTGACGAAAATGATGAGGAAGTGGTGCCCGGCAGCGGCCAATCCGGAATAATCGGAATCGGAGAGCCGATTCCGCTCGGTTATTACAAAGACCCCGAAAAGACCGAAAAGACGTTCCGCACGATCAGGGGCATCCGCTATTCCATGCCCGGCGACCATTGCATTGTGGAAGCAGACGGATCACTCACCCTGCTCGGGCGGGGGAGCGCGACGATCAACACCGGTGGCGAAAAGGTCTTCCCCGAGGAAGTGGAAGAGGTGCTGAAACTGCACCCGCAGGTGGAGGATACGCTGGTGGTAGGCGTGCCCGATGAACGCTGGGGTCAGGCTGTTGTTGCCGTGATCGTCACGCCCGAAGGCGTATCGCCTGATGAGGCGGAAATCCGGGATCATGTCCGCGCCACGCTTGCACCGTACAAGGTGCCCAAACATGTCTGGACAGCCGGAGCGACAGCGCTGCGCGCGCCGAATGGCAAGGCCGACTATAAGGCGGCGGCTGCCGTGGCACTGGAGCGGCTGGCGAGTCTCAGCTGATTCTGATCCGCGCGCCGCTCAGTCCCCAGGACGCGGCCAACGTATCGGCACGGCGCTGAAACGCAGCATCGGCGAGCACGGCCAGGTCTTGGGGCAGGCTGATCTGCACCTGCCCCGCGCGCACCTCTGCCCGGCTGCGTTGCAAGACCGATGGAGCGCCTCCGGCCAGACGCCCGGCAAGCCGCATCGCCTGCCCCCAGCGGCGCGCCCGGAGACGATCATCTTCGCCAAGCATCGGGCCGCCCGCCTCTCCTTCTCCGGCCGCAACCTGCACCGCCATCGCCACCATCGCGCGTTCGCGTACCGTGATGCCGATCCATTTGCCATGCATCGCCATAGCCGCGCCATCAACGGCCCGCGCTTCAGGCCCGATCAGCCATCCCTGCCCCGCGATCAGGCACGCCACATGGCGCAGGCGGACGAGTTCAAGCGGCTCATCAGCGAACAGCCCGTTCAGCCAACCCATCAACGCGTCGGCCTGTCCGGGCATGGGTTGCACCGGTTCGGTCGCAAAGCGCACCGCTTCGATCAGCGGATCGAGCACGTGCGTCTCTTCATCGAGTGCCTGATAAAGCAAGCCTTCCCGCAGCCCGAACGCGCATGTCACCAGTTCGGATGGAGCCAGGACCACCACCAGAGCAGCGAGCAGCGCACAGGCATCGTCCGCCATGGCGACACGCCCCGCAGGCATTCCCGGAATCGCACGCAGTTGAGCCTTGTCGCTTCGGGCGATCATCCGGGCCAGACCGGCCACATCCTTGGGCGCAAAGCTGTACTGGTCCAACGGCAGCCCGTCAGCGCCCGCACGATGGCGATGAATGCGCGCTAGCGCGCGCCAAGATCCGCCGACGAGATGGAGCGGAAGGCCTTTGCCCTTCTTCACCCACTCCAGCGGACGGACGAGACCTTCAAGTCTCTGGCGCAAAGCGGTTTTGCTCTCTCCCCGGATCGCCGCCACATTGAGGATGCCAATCGGCAGCGATGTGCGCTGCAACACCGCCCTACCCTTGATCCGCACCAGTTCCAGACTGCCACCGCCCAGATCGGCAACAATCCCATCAGCGAGCGGATTGGCCGAAATCACGCCCATGCCGGAAGCGACAGCCTCTTCTTCGCCAGACAGGATGCGCACGGGCAAACCCAGCGCGCGCACCTCTTCCGCAAACGTCTCGCCATTGCTGGCACTGCGCACGGCAGCGGTCGCCACCACATCGACCATCACCGCATTCATGGCCTTGATGGTCAGTGCAAAGCGCCTCAGCCCCTCCAGCGCCATATCGCACGCGTCGCGCGTCAACCGGCCATCGGCAATCACGCCGCGCCCCAATCCGGCCACCACCTTTTCATTGTGGAGAATGATTGGCGCGCGGGCAGGGCCGCCGAAAATGACGAGGCGCACCGAGTTTGACCCGATATCAACAATGGCACGAGGAGAGAGCGGCTTCACCCGCCCCGCTTAGAAGCGCACGCAGCCATTGGCCACCGCTCAAACGACATTTTATCCAATCCCGCCATGTGACAATGGGTTAGGTCGGCCAATATAGGCTTCCCTGCCGATTCTGGATATCAAAGCCATGTCGTTTCTCACTCGCCTGATCCGCCGTCCTTTGCTCTCGATCGCGTTGGCCCTCCCCGCGCCCGCTTTTGCAGATGCCCTTGTTGTCGAAGGCTATTTTGCAGCGCCCAAGCCGGGCACGATGGCCCTGCGCTCACTCGCGACCGACCGGATCGAAGGCAGCGAAGGTGCATCCATGGCACTGGCGCTGGAAGAGATGCTGGGTGACATTGCGGTCAATGACCGCTCGTGGTTCCGCATCATGTCGCGCCGGGCCGGCGGGCAGGCCGATGGCCTGATCAGCGGACGTGCCCATGCGGCCGTGGAAGAGCGCGCTATCACCCAGCAGCGCGAAGTTTGCGTGGAGGAAAATCAGCAGGGCCAGTGTATGCGGCGGGAAACCCAGCCGCTCAGTTGCACCCGGCGCATCCTCAACCTCTCTATCGCGCTGCGGATCGCCGATACGCGCGATGGCCGCTTGGTCTACAGCCTTAACCGCCCGAAACGCGAGGAGCGTACGATTTGCCCGGAGGATGAAGGCGGCGATACCGAGGAAGAGATCGTCAACCGGATGATCAAGGATGCTGCAAGCGCCGTCCGGCAAGACCTGTCCCCCGTCTACGCACGCCAGAAGATCAAGCTGCCTGAAAAGCGGCTGGTGCTGCCGCCGGAGCAGGACCAGCGTTACCGCGTTGCTTTGAAAATGGCCAAATCCAGCCCTCCGCTCGCTTGCCAGCAGTTCCGCATTCTCAATTCGGAATCGCCAAACGAAGCCGCCTATCTCTATGCTGTGGGCCTGTGTGCGGAGCAGCAGGGCGATCTCAAGGCCGCGATCAACCTCTATCAGTCCTCGCAGTTGCTGACGCATCCGGACCTGATCCGCGCTGCCCTGACGCGCGTGGAGGGGAGAATCGCGATGCAGGAGGCCATCGACGCGCGGACCCGCTGAGAGCCGGCCCTTGCGCTGAGCGCACCCCCGCCCCATCTGGAGCGGGAGGAGACCAAACCCCATGTGGGCCTTTGACAACAGCTATTTCCGGTCGATGGAGGGCTTTCACGTCCCAACCGAACCCGAGCCTGCGCCCGAACCGCAACTGATCTGGATGAATCGGCCACTCGCGGCAGACCTCGGCCTCTCGCTAGAGGGGCTGGAAGACTCGCAACTGGCAGGCTATTTCTCCGGCGCGGCCCTGCCGCCCGGCGCGGAACCTTTGGCGCAAGCCTATGCCGGGCACCAGTTCGGCAATTTTGTACCGCAACTCGGCGATGGCCGCGCTGTGCTGCTCGGTGAGATCATCGCACCCGATGGCCGCCGCTTCGACATGCAGTTGAAGGGCTCTGGTCGCACGCCGTTCTCACGCGGTGGAGACGGCAAGGCCGCGCTTGGCCCGGTGCTGCGTGAGGTGCTGATCTCTGAAGCGATGGCCGCACTTGGCGTGCCTACCACACGGGCGCTGTCTGCAACGCTCACAGGCGAAAAGATCTGGCGCGACCATGCTCTGCCCGGCGCTGTGCTGTGCCGGATCGCAGCCAGCCATATCCGCGTTGGCACCTTCCAGTTCTTCATTGCGCGCGGCGATGTGGAGCGGCTGCGCCAACTGGCGGATCATGTGATTGCGCGCCACTACCCCGCACTCGCGGAAACCGCCGCCCCCTATGAAGCCCTGCTTGAAGCTGTGATCGAAGCGCAAGCCTCGCTCGTCGCGCGCTGGATGGGGCTGGGCTTTGTCCATGGCGTGATGAACACCGATAATATGACGATCTCTGGCGAGACCATCGACTATGGCCCCTGCGCCTTTCTGGATGCCTATGCGGGCCATGCAAAGTTCAGCTCGATTGACCAGAATGGGCGTTACGCGTTCGGCGCACAGCCGCACATGGCGCTGTGGAATTTGACACGCTTAGCCGAATGTTTGTTGCCGCTTGTGGATGCCAATGAAGAGGCCGCCATCGAACGGGTGACGGCCATTCTCAACCGCTTCCCCGAACGCTTCAACTGGCATTGGCTGGCCGTGATGCGCGCCAAGACCGGGCTGTTTGCTGAGAAGGACGGCGATCTGGCGCTGATGCAGGGCCTGTTCGCGATGATGGAAGGCCAAGGCGCAGATTTCACCCGCTTCTTCCGCAGCCTCGCCCGCGATCTTGCCGGAGAAGAGTCCGCGCGTGAGCATTTCATTGATCCCACCGCGTTTGATCCATGGCACGCGCAATGGGTGGAGCGGATGGCGCTGGAGACGGGATCGGTGACGGATCGCGTCGTGCTGATGGATGCCAGCAATCCCCGCATCATCCCGCGTAACCATCAAGTCGAGGCGGCGCTGGATGCAGCCTATGATGGAGACTTCGCACCGTTCCACGCTCTGCTGGGGGCGGTGACGCACCCGTTCGACATGCGGGCGGAGTGGGAGGGCTATGCTCAGCCGCCGGACGATGGCGGAGCGGGCTATGTGACCTTTTGCGGGACTTGAAACACCACCGCTTTTCACAAACACCGTTCGTGCTGAGCTTGTCGAAGCACTGTCTTTCACTGGGCACGAAAGTGCGAAGAATAGCAGTGCTTCGACAAGCTCAGCACGAACGGTTTGAGAGGAAACCTACTCGCCCTCAACCGCGCGTTCCTCGGCCTGCCGCGCCCACATGGCAGCGTAGAGCCCCTTTTGCGCGAGAAGCCCGCTATGCGTGCCACGTTCCGCCACCTGCCCGGCTTCCAGCACGATGATCTCGTCAGCATGAGTGATGGTGGAAAGCCGGTGCGCGATGATGATCGTCGTCCGCTTGGCCGCCACCATATCGAGCGTGGACTGGATCGCGGCCTCGGTCCGGCTATCCAGCGCAGAGGTCGCTTCGTCGAGCACCATGATCTGCGGATCTTTGAGCAGGGTCCGCGCAATCGCCACGCGCTGCTTTTCACCGCCAGAGAGCTTCAACCCGCGTTCCCCGACTTCGGTGCCATAGCCCTTGGTCTGCGCCGCGATAAACTCATGGATGGCCGCACCCTTGGCTGCCGCCTCGATCTCGCTGTCTGACGCCCCTTCGCGGCCATAGCCGATATTGTAACCGATGCTGTCGTTGAACAGCACCGTATCCTGCGGCACGATGCCGATCTGCGCGCGGACGCTCGATTGCGTCACATCCCGAATATCCTGCCCGTCGATCATGATGCGCCCGCCATTCACATCGTAAAAGCGGAACAGCAGCCGTGCGATGGTCGATTTGCCTGCGCCAGACGGCCCCACCACGGCCAGCGTCCCGCCCGAGGGAATCGAGAAAGAAACCCCATTCAGGATGGTCCGATCCGCCTCATAGCCGAACACGACATTGTCAAACGCCAGCGCCCCGCCCGTCACCGCGAGCGGCAGCGCACCGGTGCGATCCTTCACTTCCTCCTCGCGGTCGAGCAGGCGGAACATCGCGGCCATGTCTACAATGCCTTGCCGCACCAAGCGGTAGACCATGCCGAGCATATCGAGCGGGCGGAAAAGCTGCGCAAGGAAGGTGTTGACCAGCACGACATCGCCCGTGGTGAAGCGCCCCTGCCCCCAGCCCCACACTGAGTAAGCCATCGCGCCTGCCATCATCAAATTGGTGATGAACGCCTGCCCGATATTGAGCCCCGCGAGCGAGTTTTCAGATTTGATCGCAGCTTCGGCATATTTGCCCGCCACGCGCGCATAATGGGCGGTCTCCCGGTCTTCGGCGTTGAAATATTTGACCGTTTCATAGTTGAGCAGACTATCGACCGAGCGCGAAACGGTCGCGGTATCGAGATCGTTCATCTCCTTGCGCAGCGCATTGCGCCACTCGGTCACGGTGCGCGTGAAGGCGATGTAGACGACAACCATCACCAGCGTCGCCAGCGCTAGCTGCCAGCCAAATTTGCTCCAGAAGATGATGGTGACGGCGGTCAGTTCGATCACGGTCGGCGCGATGTTGAACAGGATGAAATAGAGCATGGAATCGATGCTCTTCGTCCCCCGTTCGATCACTTTGGTCACTTCGCCGGTGCGCCGCTCCAGATGAAAGCGCAGCGAGAGGCGGTGGAGATGCGCGAAGACGTTGATCGCAAGCCCCCCCGTCGCGTCCTGCCCCACCCGCTCGAACACTGTGTTGCGCAGATTGTCGAACAGCACCCCGCCAAAGCGCGCGCCCGCATAAGCAACCACCATCGCCATGGCGAGCCCAGCCCCGCTCTCCTGCCCCGGCACCATCCGGTCCACCGCCGCCTTATAGGCAAAGGGCATGATCATCGTCGTGCCCTTGGCGAGCAGCACCAGCAGCAGCGACAGGATCACCCGCACGCGCAGGCCGGGATCATCCTTGGGCCAGAGATAGGGAATGAACCGCTTGAGCGTGCCCCAGCCATCCTCAACCGGATCATCGGTGACGTGCATGGGGGGCATGAAGCGGCTTTCTGACGGTGGGTGGGAGCGGTGCGCTTACCAAGCGGAGGCGAGATGCGCCAGTGGGGGGGGGAGCAGTGAGATTGGATGTGAAGCTCACCGTTCATGCTGAGCTTGTCGAAGCACGGCTTTTTCTTTGCTCAGCCACTGAAGCAAAGGCAGTCCTTCGACAAGCTCAGGACGAACGGCGTTCTTTCAAGTTTGTTTGATCGATCATTGGCAGCTTCGCGCGAGCCTACTCCTTCGCCCGCCACCCCGTCACACCCCGCGCGGAATCCAGCTCAATCACCAGATCGGCCCGCTCCGGCATTTCGCTCATAATATGCTCGGTCATCCGCTGATAATGCGCGATGAAGCGGGCGACCTGGGCGTCGCTCATGGCGGCGGGAGCTCCGTCCGGCCCCGCTTTGGCGATGAGTTCATGCTCCTGCTGGCAGCGCCAGGCGTAGACCACATCAAAGCCCGGCGGGCGGAGCTGGATCAGGCGGTCGAGGCGGGCGAAGAGTGCGCCGGTCGGGCCTTTCAAATGCTCATTCCACCAGCGCCGCCATACGCCGTCCGGGTCTTCGCTGCGTTCCAGATCATTCACCGGTTCGGCGAGCGCCGCATCGGGCACGGGCACGGCTCCGGTGCACCAGCCTTCGAACAGCAGCACGTCGCACGGGCCTTCAAACCACGGCCATTCCGCCTGCGGAAATGGCTCATCATGCCCCTTGGAGAAGCGCGGGATGGCGAGGGACTCACCCGCACGCAGGCGGGCAATCACGTCCTCGCCTAGCGCCGTGTCATGCGTGCCGGGCGGGCCGCGCGTGATGAAGAGCGGGTGGATGCGCGCCGCGAGGTCCGCGCGCGCGGCGCGGCCGAGATAGAGATCATCGAGCGACATCTCTGCCACGCGCAGCCCCTCTCCACGCAAGACTTCAGCGACGTTGCGGCAGGCGGTGGTCTTGCCCGAAGCCTGCGGGCCGCACACGCCGACGATCAGCGCCTGCCCCGGCGTGCGCCAGCGACGGACATGATCCGCGATCAATTGTTCCTGAGGGGTCATGTCCCGAACGCCGCTTCCCAATCGGGTAACTTGAAGCCGACCAGCAGCCCGCCTTCATACTCCACCACAGGCCGCTTGATCATGGAGGGTTGCGCCAGCATCAGTGCGATAGCTTTGCTCTGATCAAGGTCGGCGCGATCCGCTTCGGGCAGCTTCTTGAAGGTCGTGCCCGCCCGGTTGAGGATTGTCTCCCAGCTCCTTGCTTCGCACCATGCGGCGAGTTTCTCCGCATCGGCCCCCGCCTTCTTATAGTCATGGAAGGAGAAGGCGATGCCGCGCGCATCCAGCCACGTCCGCGCCTTCTTCACCGTGTCGCAATTGGGGATGCCATAAAGGGTGATGCTCATCCGCGTTTCCTAGCCGTCACTTCGATTTCGATCTTCATGTCGGGGCGGATCAGGCCGCACACGATGCAGGTGGCGGCGGGGCGGATGTCGCCGAACACCTCGCCCAGCGGTTCGCTGATCGCCTGCCAATAGACCGCGTCTGTGATGTAATAGGTAGCGCGCACCACGTCTTCAAAGCCAAACCCGGCTTCATTCAGCGCAGCCTTGATGATGCCGAGCGCATTGCGCGTCTGCATCACGACATTTTCCGGGTAAAAGCCGTCCGAATCCGGACCGGTCGTCCCTGCGACAAAACACCATTCGCCGTCTACCACCGCGCGCGAATAGCCCACTTGCCGTTCAAAAGGGGAGCCGGAGGAAATCAGGGTGCGAGACATTGAGAACCTTTCTTGCAAGCTCAGAGGATGGGTCTTTCCAGCATCAGCCAGATGATGACAAGCATGGCCGCAAAGGCGGGGATACCAAAGGCAAACCACATACGGAACAGGCGATGATAAGCGGGCGGCAGCGGTAAATCCGCCTCTGCCGCAGCGCGCGCCAGATCCCGCATCCGCATCTGCATGAAGATGACGGGCACCCAGAAGCAACCGATGAAAATGTAGAGGCCGATCGACCACAGAATCCACGGCGTGGTGAGTGGCCAGCCAATCAGATGCGCCAACCAAACGCCTGTGAGCGGCTGGATCAGCACCGCACTCGCTGTGAACAGGAAATCGGCAACCACCACAGTCTGCCCGACATGCGCGATGATGCGGGCGTCATCCGTGCGATGCGCCATCAACATGAAGAAGGCGATGCCGCTGCCCGTACCGAGCAACACCGTTGCCCCGATGACATGGAGCCAGCGCGCGAGGATCAGCGTGTCGATCACCGTTCGTCGGCCATGGCGAGCAGCATCAGCGCCAGCACGAGCGCGGGCACGGCCTTGAGCATCGGCGAGAGAGGATCGATCCAGAGATCGGGGCGGACCACAAGCGATCCGGCTAGATAGGCGAGCGTGACTGCCACGGCGGCGCCCAGCGCCAGCTTGAG